>CAZIHY010000055.1:4187-15532 GCA_964539115.1 uncultured Oscillospiraceae bacterium | reverse complement strand
GCCGGATGGCCGTGCTGATCCTGGCGCTTGTGCTTGTTTTTTCCGCGCTGTGCGGGCCGGGCTTTGCCACGGGCAGAAAAAAGACGCCGGCACGCGCGATAGCCATCGTTTTCGACAACTCGGGAAGCATGTATATGAGCGGAAACAAGGCGTGGTGCCAGGCGACATATGCGATCGAGGCGTTTGCCGCCATGATGAACGAGGGGGATACGCTTCAGGTATATCCGATGAATCCAATGTCCATTGGACAGGGCGGAGCGGAGTATACATATGACAGCCCGCTCACTGTTCACGCGGGGGACGATGTTTCGATCATCGAAAAGATATACACCGAGTTTCCCGGGGATACTCCGATCGAGTCGATTGGAGCAGCGTACAGGGGCGTTCAGAAAGTCGACGCGGACGAGAAATGGATCATAATCCTGACCGACGGCGGATATTTCTACGAGGACGGAGAGATGATCGGCAATACGACCGCCACAGGCCCGACGGAGAAACGCCTGTTGGAGCTACTGCCCGAGTACAACAGGGACATTAACATCATGTACCTGGGTATCGGCTGGAGCGTTGCGATGCCGGTGTTTACAAGTACCTCGGGATATTACTATTCCGCGCAGCAGGCCAGTGATTCCAGCGAGGTAACGAACGTCCTGACCGACATGGGGAATACGATCTTCGGACGCAACAGGCTTGAAAATACCTCCGGCTCTCTGAGCTTTGACGTGTCCATGAGCAAGCTGATCGTTTTTGTCCAGGGCAAGGATATAAGCGGGGTCGAGCTGAAGGACGCCTCCGGAAACGGCATCGGAAGCGTGAGCAGCTGCCCGATCAAATACTGCGAGGACGGCGACGGATATTACTTTGCTTCCCCGGATACCAGCCTCAGCGGCGTTCTTGTGACGTACGGAGAGCTGGATGCGGGAACCTATACGCTGGAATATTCGGGCAGCGTCAGCAGCCTCGGCGTGTATTATGAGCCGGATGTTGACCTTGTCGCGCAGCTCGTGGACGAAAACGGCAATGTCGTGACGAGCGCGTCGGAGCTTTACGCCGGGGATTACACCATACGATACGGCCTTGTTGACCGGGACGGAAATTTCACCGATTCCACGCTGCTTGGCGACGTCAATTATGAGATAACCTATATCCTCAACGGTGTGGAGCAGACGGTGAGCGCAAACAGAAACGACGAGATAACGGTCAGCGTCGCGGCGAACGATACGCTGGACTGCCGCATGAAGGCGACCTATCTCAAGGATTATACGATCGAGAAGGACGCCGGGGAGCTGGGTTGGCCCGACGGCGGATTTACGATAAGCCCTCGTCCCATCGGCGATTTGAGTATACAGCTCTCTGAGAAAGCGGAGACCGTTAAGCTGTCCGAGGCGGAGGAGACGCCGGTGTGCCGTGTCGAGGTGTTCTATGAGGGTGAAAAGCTCACAGGAGAACAGCTTGGAGCGGTGGAACTTCTTATGGCGGCAAGCGGCGGAAACGCAGGCTTCGCAGCGAAGCGGGACGGCGACGGCTTTTTGCTGAACATCCAGTATGCCGGAAGCGCGGAGGAGACGGACTGTGGGGAATACAGGCTCGTACTCTCAGCAGCTTACGTAAATGAGGACGGGCAGACGGCGACGAGCCCGCAGACAGAGTTTGGCTTCACGCTCGAGGACGACAGCTATGGCGTTAAGGTCCGGCTTGAGGCGGAGCAGAAGTATTACGTGATAAAAGATCTTGCACAGGGAGAACCTATAGTTGCACACCTTACCCATTCGGGTGAGGAGTTTACGGACGAGGAGCTTGCCGGTCTGGACCTGAATGTGGATACAGGAGGGCTTCCCTATGAGCTGGAACTGGTTCCGGGCGGGAGCGCTTACAGGATAGTGTTCAAAGACGGCAGCATCAAGTCCGGCAGCTATAAAATAGAATGCTCGGTCACGGCGGTTGATCCGCTCGGAAATGAGACTTCGGACAGCGACAGCGTAAAGATCCAGGTCAGGCCATATCCACTATGGGTGGTGATACTGGTTTTTATACTCATCCTGATCGCGCTGATCGTGCTGCTGCATATGTATCTTAATATGAAGGTGCTGCCGAAGAACATAAAGGTGAACGACGAGACGAGCATATTCAGCGTCAGAGGAAAGAGCATACCGGGCTCCTGCGGCTGTTCGTTCAGCGGCAAGGGAAAGAAGAGGGGCAGTATAACCATAAGCTCGCCCTCAGTCCCGTCCAGGCCGCTGGTCGAGCACAACATAACGCTCACTGTCGCCGCGGTCAGCCCGCGTAGGACGAAGTCCTCACGGCGCCTGGCGAGAGTCACTAAGGTCTCTGCGCCGGATATGTCGGTCAAGACCGTGAGCATAGACGGCATGACGCTGACGCGGAGCGCCACGGGCACGCTGATCGACGCCATGTCTCCGGACGACCCGCTGGCGATAGATATCGGCAGCGGCAGCAACATCATGTCAAGCGGAAAAACTGTCGATAAGACATCTTTTACGCTCTCTGTGGAGCTTGAGTACAAATAAAAACGAAAAACTACGATAATGATAAATATTGGGGGTAAAAACATGGCCAAGGAAATCATAAAAGAAAATGTTATGGAAGCTCCGACCCTGTTTGTCGGCGTTGGCGGAACGGGCTCCGGCATTGTCAAGATGGTCGCGGAGATGTGCCGACCGGGCGAGCGTGAAAACGTTAATTTCGTCTGCCTTGACACAAATGTTAACGATCTTTCAAACATAGCAAAAAGCAAGGCGAAGATATATTATGTACAGACGTCCAATACACAGACTGTCGGAAATTATCTGGACTACGACAAAGATGCGCTGAACAACTGGTTCCCGAAAAACGCCGTCCTTTACGACAAGACTGTGTCCGAAGGAGCAGGTCAGGTCCGTGCGATCTCCCGTCTCGCGCTCAATTCAACGATAAAGCTTGGCAAAATCAATCCCCTCTATAACGCCATAGACGACCTGTTCCGCAAGACCGGGAGGGCCATGAAGCAGGTAATGCGTGTTGTTATCGCGTCCACCGCATCCGGCGGCACCGGCTCCGGCATCATGCTCCCTCTGGCCATGTTTATAAGGGATTATGTAAACCGAAAGTATCCCAACACCAGCCTTATAATCCGCGCTCTCGTGCTTCTGCCGGAAACTCTTGACAAGGAGATCAAGTCCACGGTCGAAAAGGAAAGCCAGCGCAGAAACGCATATGCCACCATCAAGGAGATAAACGCCTTCATGATGAAGGGCTCTGGATTCTTTGATATCGACGGCGACCTCAGCCGTTACAGCAATTTGCATGTCGACTTCCCTGTTGCGGGAACGGATGAACTGCGCCCGCTCAGCCTCCTGCCATTCGACTTCTGCTTTCTGCTCGACGGACAGAACGCGGAGGACAGCACGCTCGTCAACCTTAACCAGTATATGAAGCAGGCCGCACAGGCCCTGTTTGAACAGAATATCGGCCCAATGCAGAAGAAGGCGTTCTCTGTTGAGGATAATATAATAAAAGAAATGTCCAATCCAGGCAACTACGGCAGAAACCGCTTCGGCGGCATCGGCGCGAGCACCCTGCGTTATCCATACGACGACGTGGCCGACTACATAGCCTATGACTGGGCAATAGACAGCATCGGCGGTGAAGGCGAGACTGCAAAATGGCTCAAATATGACAACGCCTATGAGATCTATAAGCGCGAGGCGCAGAAGAAGGGCGTTTCGCAGTCCGAGGCCAAGACCCGGGCGCAGGTATATATCGAGAAGCTCAACGACGGCGAGGATTCCTTCTCCAAGGACCTTCGGGGCATGTACCTCAGCGATGCGGACGACCGCATCGACGAGTATTTCACTGCCCTTGCTGATGAGATGCATGAGGCTGTTGCTACCAACTCAAAGATAAGCGCCGCGGCTGACGCCGCGAATGAGCTTGCCTCGAAGATCAACTATGAAAATGAGAACAAGAAGGGCAGGGCGGTGACAAACCTCGGTTACCTGCGCAATTATGAGAGCGTTGTGCGCCAGAATGCAGAGAATGCCGCAAGGAGCGTTGCCGAATCCATGTTCTATAACGAGACCAAGACCGTCAACGAGAACGCGGCTTATAAGCTCGAATATCTGCTCAAGAACAGCTATGGTGAGATAATCCACCCCAACGCCGCGCGTTATATGCTCTACAGGGCGAAGATCGAGATGGATGAGCGTGTTGAAACCACGCAGAGCGCCATCCGCAATGAGGTCGAACAGGTGCTCAGGCTCTATTCGTCCCGCGCAAGCAACCCCGGAAAGTTCGACGTCAAGTTCACCAAGAAGGAGGCCGAGGAGAACCTTGACCAGCTTTGCGCCGCGGAGAAGAATCCGGACGAGATACCCGCGCTGCTCAAGAAGTTCGGCACCTATGATTCCATCTACGAGACCCTCAACCAGATATTTCCTGCGTATTACCGCGCCATCAAGCGTCTGGGCGACCTGACGGCGGAGCTCGTCGCATACCGCTGCGGCTCCGAATACCTCGACGCCGCAAACAAGATGTTCGAGCGCTTCTACGGCACCTTCAGCGAGAAGGTTTCCGCCCTTCTGCGGAAGAAAGAGGAGACGGTCGACTATCTCAAGTTCAACAAGGGAGATTCTCTTTACAATGTCTGTGCTACAGGGGCGATGCTCGAGGAACTGAGCTATTCGACCAAGAGCGCAAGGGATGACAGCTCCATGCTCGAACCTGAACTCAACGGACAGATATATGACGCCGTCAAGGCGAACGTCACCTTCGAGCGCGAGATACGCTTTGCCGATATCGTCGAGGTCGACCGCAGGATAGATATATTCGACGATATCCTGCTCGGCTACTTCAAGGAGGATGTGCGCCGCAACTGCGAGAATATCGATGTAAACATCATTGAAGCAATGGCGATGGAGAACCGTCTGCAGGCCCGCATCAAGCTGCGCGAACAGCAGACGGACAGGGACGCGCAGATAATAGACACCGTCACCAGTGCGGATAACATCCGACATATCACGGAGACCATAGCCATGGGCAAGCGGCTCGCCGCTCCCGGCATCCAGCGCATAACCAACGAGGAGGCCCGCGAGGTACGTCTGTGTGCCTACAACAGGGTGCTCAACGATATGCGCGCGTTCCGTATAGGCGACCTCATATCCGCTGACGGCGAGGTCGACGGCGTCGACACCGACACGGTCTCCAAATATGAGCTGCGCTTTTTCAACGCCCTTTACAATCTCACCCCGGACAAGCTCAACAAGTTCGCGAGCCCGAACAAGTCCGAGACCGGAACCAAGAACGCAGGCCTTTATCACAACGCCTATATCTCCTACTCGAAGAACATCGGTCCCGATTCCACCAAGAACATGATGATCTCGACGCATATCGACAAGCGCTGGGATTCCATCTCGGTTATGCCGGAGCTGGATTTCGATTTCCAGAACAGGCAGATGATGAAGATACATCAGGCGATGATCTATGGCCTTATCCACAAAGTCATAACCTACAGAAAGCTCTCCTCTGCGACCAGCGGAAAGATGGTTTACAAATACGAAAACTCCGAGGAGCGCTTCGAGGATATGGTTGTTTCCAACGGCACGCTCTGCGACGAGTTTTACGAGATACTCGACGCGCTGTACATAAGCTCTGCCATCGTCGAGGACATCGGCGTAACACGCGATAAAAAACGCGCAAGGGACAAGGTGCGCAACTCCAACTATGGGGACACTGCGTTCGCCAAGGACCTTGAGGACTTCAATCTGCCGTTCCTGCATGAGGGAAAGACCAGCCTCTTTGAAATACCTCTTGCATATTACAACTCCCTGCCAAACAGCATACGCTTCACAAGCGAGATAACCGCGCTCGTTGACGCCGTTATCAAGACCTTTGGCGACGAACTGGCGCTCTGGGAGAAACCCGAGGACGCAAAGTTTGAGCTCTGCAACATCCTCAAGGACCAGTTTATGCTGCTCATGGACAACTACGCCGGCTGCGATAAGCTCAGCCTCAATACCCCCAGCGTCGATAACGAGATACTCGATATCATCTACCGCCGTATTAAAAAGGTCATCGAGGTGACGCCGGAGCCGGACGACTACGAGAGTATCCTTGAGGAAATGAAGGCGCGTATACGCGCATGCTGAATGGATTTGCCCGCCCCTCCGGACGGAGGGACGGGGGAACGGAGGTGAATTGATTGTTCACTGTTGTTATCGCTGAAAAAGAACATTTGGACGGGATAAAGGAGTTCGGCTCCTTTCTCAAACCGTTTCTCGATGCAGCGCATATCGCCTTCTGCGAATGGATACCGGATGAGGAGACCCTTGCGGATTCCGTGCCGGAGCTCACAGCGCAGGTCTCGCGCCATGACGAGTGGCGCGCGGTCATCATAGCGGACGGGGCCGGACTGAAGCGGAAAAATCCTTTCGACCTCGCAGGTTATGAACAGCCGGTATGCGGGGCCGGAGAGAGCAGGGAGAGTTTCCTTCTGCGTGTGCGTCAGGCAAAGTTTGCGGCGTTTGGGCGTGCGGCAAAGCAGCCTTTGACGCGCCTTGTGACCCATCTCTGCGAGTGGCCGATCGTTGCGGAAGGCCGTAATAACGCGGCGGCGGACCCGGAGTTTGCCGAATATCTCGCGGAGAGTCTGCGAAAGCAGGAACTCCGGCGCGAAATACTGGGCGATGAAAATCCTGTCATCTCGCTGCCGGCGGAGGTGATATGCCTGGCGCGCCGCACCTGTGGAGAGACGGATTATGACATAAACACGCTGTGGACGCCGCATATAGACCACAATTATTCCAGATTCTACGACTGGAACATGTATTTTGACAAAATGCGCTATCTTGTGTTCGATCTGCTCCCGGAGGATCACAAGAACTATACCTTCGACTATATCCGCTTTCTCTATGTCACGCTGCTTCTTGCGAACAACGAGACGCCCCCGGGCTGCCTGAACCCGAACCGGGTCTACAACATCGGCTGCGAGAATGACGAGTCGGCTCTCGACCGCCTTTTCTCCGGATATAATGCAAAGCTCTGCGCGACGGAGGAACTGCTCGAAGAAAGGCTCAGGGAGCTCAAGGCAAAGCAGAAGGAGCGTCTGAGCGACCGTGAGAGCGAGGCGATATTCTGCGGAAACGTGAATATCCCCGTTGTTGTGCTCGACGGCGTCGACAAAAGCGGGCTGTATGCAAAACCGGGAGAGATCGGCCTTTCGACCGATTGCCCGACGGATAACGAATACGGCATATGGCACAGTACATATCAGCGCTCGCGCAGGACGCTTGGCCGGCTCGTAAAACAGCCGCGGCGGGCCCTGAAAAAGGCTGCGTCGGATATGAGAAATATGAAAACGGCGGACCTTGACCGTGCGCTCCTGCTCAATGAGCTTCAGCTCGAGGATGTGGAGGAGCACACGAGCGAGGAGGAACTGAGCATGGTCGACACAGTGACCTTCGGTCTATACGGGACGGAGGATTACGAAAAGCGCATGGAGGGTTCCGATCGCGAAATAAGGCGCAAGATAAAGACCCGCATGACAAAATCGCGCACTGTTGCGCTCTCCTCAGCCGTCCTGCTCATATATCTTGCAGGTTTCCTGCCTCTGGTTTTCGGAAATCTGACTGACAGTACGGGCCTCGGGTATTCGCTGCTGCTGGCCTTCGGCGCGGTGCTGCTCGTCGCGCTGGCGGCGCTTATCTGCCTGTTTTGCCTCAGGGGTGCGCTCACCTCGCTTATGCGGAGCTTCAATACAATAATGCACGGCATCGATAATGAGATAGAAGAAGGCATGGCCTCTTATTCGAGGTACCTCAGCCACGCCTGCAACGTCATGCGCGGGTTCAGCGTTTTGAACTTTTGCAAAAGCCGCAAGGACCCGGACGCGCTGCTTGCCTCTGTGTATAAGAAGCATATTCTAGATTTGCGCCGCGCAAGAGAGAATACTATGGAGGTATTTGGCCAGTTCATATCTGGACAGAGCGGCTGTGATGAGAAGGCTGAGGTCTATGATTACGACTTTGACCGCGCCGTTGATTACAGCTATCCGATACCCTTCGGCGAAAGGTTCAGAAGGCAGGCGGAGTTTATGCAGGCCGGAAATTACGTCGCGATACCCGTGGACTTTGTAAGGCGGGTAACGCTGAGAAGGGAGGAGCTTTATGACTGATATGGTTTCATCTATGATAAAGCTGCTTTTATACCTTCTCCCGTTTCTTCTGTTCGCGCTTCTGAATATGTGCGCGAACCTGAAAAAGAGATACAGGAGCCGCCAGTTCCTGATGCCCGTGCTGGCACTTATCTACTGTGTGCTGCTCGTCGCCTTCCTGCCGAGGATAAGCGAAGCGCTCGCTTCGTTCATTGAGCAGCTGCCTGCACTGCTGACGCGCTTTGCACAGTGGCTGTCGCAGGCGCTTGACGGAAGGCTGTCCGGCTTCGGAGATCTCGTGAGGAACCTGGCTGATACGCTTGAGCGTGCGCTGGGGGACGCGAATATGACGCTCGTTGTGTTCTTCGTGGCGAACGCGCTGTTCATGCTCGCCCATATAATCCTCAAGAGGATACTTGTCTCCATAATGAAGGCGCTGTTCAAAAACGGCGGCAGCTTTTTCGAGCTTGCCGCGGGCCTGTTCTATGAGAAGGACGAGCAGCTCGAAGAGTGGTGCGTAAAAGATAATTACGGGCAGGGCAGGACCTTGCTGAAGACGGTTTATATAACTGTGCTGATAGTGTCCGCAGCGGCAGTCATGGTTTCGGGCTATATGTACCGGGAGGAACTGCTCGCGGGGCTTTATTATCCCGCGTTTGGCGTCATAGTGATCGGGGAGATATTCTTCTTGCTCGACGGACTCACCAGGCAGGAACTGCGCGACATGCTCTACGGCGAGGATGACAGCGCCGTAACCGCAGGAGACTATTCGCTTATGCGCCCGGTGCTGCGCCGCCTGTTCGGCGACAAGCTCAGCTCCGAAAATACTGCAGTGAGCGGGACATTTGCCAATACCCGGACGAATGACGAGCTTCTCCGTAAGCTTGAAGACAGCGACGACGTCAGGGCGGAGGGCTATGGCCGTTTTATGCGCCGGAAGCTTCGGGGAGGCCTGAAGCTCGATCAGAATTATCTGGCGTCCGGGCTGGAACTGCTGTGCGGCAGGAGCATACTGTTCAACAACCCGTTTTACTATGACCTCATACCCTATGTTTTCTATCCCATGAACCGCGCGATCCTGCGCCATCAGAAAGTGCTCATCGTGCTCGGCCGCCACGGGATCGAGCAGGACCTCGAAGAGTGGTGCCGCGAAGGGCTTACCTCCGTCACGAATGTACCGGCAATGTGGAACATCGGCGTGCTCGGCGACTCGAGAAACGAGCTCGACGTCGGTCTGCTCACACGCTCCAGTGTGCATGACCTGAAGCTGCATGAGGCAAACGCCGATTTCCTCGCTCAGGTCGGCTTCGTTGTAATAATAGAGCCGTCCCGCCTTGTGACGACCGCGCAGATCGGCCTGAACTCTATCGTCCGACGCTGCCGCGGGGAGAATGGGGAGCCGGTTTTCTGCTCAATGGATAAAAACTGCGACGGACTTGTTGATTCACTGTCGCATATCCTGATGACAAATCTGACAGAGGTCTCAGCTACCGACCACCACGAGGGCGTATCTTCCTATATGTGCTGGGAGTCGGACAGCGAGCATCTGCAGCACAGAATGCTGCCTAACCTGTCCCGCTATCTTGGCGTCGGCACGGAGCTTTCCGTCGCCGCGCTCAAGAACCAGATACCCAAAACGGACTGGTACGGCGGCGAGGCATTTCCCGTTCTCGACATCCACTGGATAGCCAAGCAGTATTACTATGACCTGCTGCACTATGCCAGTCTGCCGGAATCACAGGATACGCTCGACGAGATGTTCCGTGTCAGCGCGAACCTCTGGAACGCAAAGGCGGAAAAACGGCATTACATGACTGTTGAGGACGAGGCCTTCAACATGTTTGAGATAAAGCGCGACTTTGCCACCCGCGCGACGGAGCAGGGCTTTATAAACGTCGTGTCGCAGGATTACCTTCTGCGGGACTATATGGCGGAGAACGACGCGGTTTTCAACTCAGACCCGAAGGCGATACCCTATATCGCGGCGGACTATGCCCACACGCGCAGAAATGTCATCCTGCGTCTGTGTCTGCGCATGAGTGTGGGGCTCGTTTCCGAGGAGGACGTGCGGCAGGAGCTTATGCTGATAGACGCCGACACGGAGGATCTGCGCGGGAGCCTCTGGCGCGAGATATGCCTTTGCGGCAGTGTGCCGCCCGACCGGGGCGGGGAGCTCATCCGCGTAAAGCGCAAGTTTTCGCTCGAGCGCGAGCGCATGGAGGACATGTATTACATAACGGACGCGGGACTCATATCTTCGCTTCTCGGTGACCTGCAGAGCGCGGGATATATTGCCGAGGACGAAAAGGGCAACCGCCTGTATCTCGGGTCCGAACTGCGCGGACATGTGTTTCAGAAATACCTGCCCGGTCAGTTGTTCACTTTCAGCGGAAAATATTACGAGATGCGCCGCGTGACGGCGGACGGACATGTCCTCGTCCGCAGGGCCGCGGATCATATAACCGGACGGCCGAGTTACCGCCAGGTGAGAAAATACCGCGTTTTGAACGCTGTTGATTCCGAGACGATGGGCGACAGGATGGAGCTTGGAGAAATGAGCATAACCATGCAGTATGCGGACATCGAGGTCGAAACGCCCGCGTACTGGCGCATGGAGCGGTACAACGACTTTGAAACAGGCACCCGCATCGCCGTGAACGGCGTGCCGAAACGCAAATACCGCAATAAGCAGATTCTCCGCATAGAGCTCCGCCGGAGCGCAACGCCGGAGATATGCCGTACGCTGGCGCTGCTTTTGAACGAGACATTCCGCACTCTGTTTGCGGAAAACCAGGGCTTCATCGCGGCTGTAACTCCGGAAAATGCCGTCGAGCCGTTGACATACAGCCTCGAGTGTGACGCTGGCACACAGTCTGGGAGCAACATTATATATATCATCGAGGACAGCCAGCTTGACCTCGGACTGCTCGTCGCCGTCAGAAGAAATCTTGACAGGATCTTTTCAATAGTCTGTGACTATCTGGACTGGCACCTGAACACGCTGGAGGAGAGCCTGCACCCGGGAGAGGAGCCGGTGCCGCCTGATTTCACCATAAATTCCGGCGGCGAGGATGAGCCGAAAACATGGCTTGGCCGCCTGATAAAGAAGATAAAGCGCTTCTTCAAGCGGCTGGGTACCCGTATTGGGAACCTGTTCCGCAAGATCGCGGGAAAACCGCCGAAGCCGTTGGACGGCCCG
>CAZIHY010000055.1:0-4087 GCA_964539115.1 uncultured Oscillospiraceae bacterium | reverse complement strand
GGCTTTGAACCCGTCCGGCTTGCAAGGCCCACGGCGATGAGCGGAAGAAAGCCCTATTATGAGCGCTATTATCTCCTGTATGGAGGGAAAAGCGTTCCTTCACATTTGGATGTTGAAGGGACCCATATGTTCCTCACCTGTTTCGGCTTTGCCGGCAACGAACTGGAACAGGCACGCAAGGGCAAGAGCGCTGCGGAACTGATAGAAAAGACTTTCGTACCCGGCAAGGTGGGCAGCCACTACTGCGATTTCTGCGGAACCGAACTCTTAGGTACCGAGTACGAGGTTCTCGCGGACGGACGCGAGCGCTGCATAGCCTGCGGAAAAACCGCTCTGCGCACAGCGGAGGAATTCACACAGCTGTATGCGGAGGTTCGAAAAAACATGGAGGTTTTCTACGGCGCGAAGATAACGGTCCCGGTCCGCGTGGAGATGGTCAATGCCAAAAAATTGCATAAGCGTCTGGGCAAAACCTTTGTTCCTACCGGAAACAGCGATGGGCGAGTGCTTGGCGTTGCCATAAAGGACAGAAAGGGCTATTCGATACTGCTTGAAAACGGTTCTCCGCGCATGCAGAGCGCGATGACGATAGCGCATGAGCTGACTCATATCTGGCAGTACCTCAACTGGAACCGACGTACGATCATTGCCAACTACGGCAAGACACAGGAGCTGGAGGTCTATGAGGGCATGGCCAAGTGGAGCGAGATACAGTATGCCTATCTGATAAACGAGCCGTCTGCCGCGAAACGCGAGGAGATCATAACGCGAATGCGCGACGACGAGTACGGCCGCGGATTCAGAAAGTACATGGCGAAATACCCGCTGACGGAGAAAACCTATCTTGAGAAGCAAACTCCATTTATGGATAAGGAGAGGCCCCTTTAACAGCGGGGAACGAAGGCAAAAGGGAAAGACTATATGAAAAAGAGAAATACTTTCAGAGAATGGATAAGCGTCAGGATAGCGAAAAATCCGGGGGGATTTATCCTGGCGGTCATCCTGCTTTTCAACCTGTGCTTTTTTGTGGTCGCGGCTGTGGTCATATCGCAGCTTGCGCCCAGCACGGTACAGTACCGCGGCTTCTGGGCTTCAGTATTCTACACGATCTCAATGGTCCTCGACGCGGGCTGTATTCAGCTCGTCGTCGAGGACGTCGGAAACTCCGGCGTCGCTGTCATCATCGTGTGTATCATTATCGTGATCGTCGGAATGATAACCTTCACCGGCGCGGTCATAGGTTATATCACGAACTACATCTCCGACTTTGTCAGCGGCGCGAACAGGGGAGACAGAAGGCTCAATATATCCAACCATACGGTCATACTGAATTGGAACTCCCGTGCGTCTGAGATCATAAACGACATGCTTTATTGTGAAAGGCCGGAGCAGATCGTCGTTCTCGTACCCGCTTGGAAGGAGACGGTCGAGAAGGAGATCGCCGACCGCCTCGCGGATACAGTGGAAAAGGAGCGGTCAGCTGTCCGCGCGGCAACGGCCGGAATGAAGCCTATTGCCGCGTGGCGGTATTACCGCAGAAATATGATAAAAAACCGCGTTACCGTCATCGTACGCGAGGGGGATACGTTCTCTACAAAGAAGCTTGGCGACATCTCGATAAAAAAGGCGAAGGCGGTCGTTATTCTGTGCCAGGAGCTGCAGAGCAACGTCTGCAAATTTGACTATCAGGACAAGCTTGAAAGATACGAAAAGGGAAATTCCAACACCATCAAGACGCTCATTCAGATCGCAGAGCTCACCGGCGCGAGCGATTCCGCAGACAATCAAAAGGTTATAGTGGAGGTTGATGACGCCTGGACCATGTCTCTCGTGAACCGGATAGTCGCGCATAAGGAACGGCAGGGAAAGTGCAACATCGTGCCCGTCTCCGTCGACAGGATACTCGGGCAGATCCTCTCGCAGTTCTCAATAATGCCGGAGCTGAACATGGTCTACGGCGAACTGTTCTCGAATAAGGGGGCGGCGTTTTTCAGCGAGCCTGCCGCGGATGCTGAGGGTGCCGATCACAACGCGGAGTATATGAAGGACCATCTGTGTGCCGTGCCGCTGACTGAAATGGACGGCAAAGAGGGCCGCCAATTCTATTATATGGCGGAAACGGCGAAGGATCTCAAGCGCGTGTCCTCACCGCCGGCCGGCGGATACTCCGTTAAGCTGAACCGCGATTTCTGGCTTGAAAAGCGCAATATTATAATCCTCGGCCACAACAGCAACAGCACAGCCATCATGGAGGGCTTCAACGCTTTCCGGGATGAGTGGAACTTCCGCGGCGAAAGGCTGATCGAAGAAAACGGAGGGCCTGAGATTCTTAACGTCCGCATCATTGACGACAAAAAGAGCCTGGATAAGCATGACCGGTATGCGCAGTACCCCTATGTCAACAAGGTCATTGAGGCTGACGTCTATGACAAGGATGTGATCTGCGGCGCTATAAATGAGTTCATTGACGCGAACGAAAACGACACAAGCGTGCTTATCCTGTCGGACAACAGTGCTCCTGCCGACGAGGCGGACGCCGCCGCGCTGACATATCTTATATATGTTCAGGACATTATCTCTGAACGTATGGCAAAGGAGCCGGGGTTCGATCCCGAGAGCATAGACGTTATCGTTGAGATAATAAACCCAAAGAATTACGACATCGTCCACAGCTACAGCATCGACAACATTGTCATCAGCAACCGCTATATCAGCAAAATGGTGACACAGATCGGAGAAAAGGAAGCCATATACAACTTCTATAACGACATCCTTACATATGATACGGGTGGAGCGGATGTATATAACAGCAAGGAGCTTTACGCCAAAAAGGTCCACAGGTTCTTTGACGAAACGCCGGAGCCCTGTACCGCGGCGGAACTCATACGCGCGGTGTATGAGGCCTCGCCGGAGGATAACAGATCCATCGTTCTGGGCTATGTCCACCGCGGAAAGATAACGATATTCTCCGGTGACCAGACCAATATAAAGGTCGCGCTGGAGCCGAACGACAAGATAATTCTGTTCAGCAATCACTGAGAAAGGAACACTGTATGAACAAGAAACTTATACGGGCGGCGGCGCTGATGCTTGCGATAGTGCTGCTGGCGGCAATAGCCGGCTGCGGAGATAAGCGTGGAGTGGAGCAGCTTCTCGACGACTTTGAAAGCGCATGCCGCAGTCTGGACATTGAAGCTATGCTCGGGTGCGTAGACCCGGATATCGCGGAGCCGGTTTTGAACTTAATGAAGATCTTCGGCATCGACGACACGGCGGGTACGCTCGACGAAATTGCGGGGATCCTCGGATTTTTCGGCGACACGGGGGACTCCGCGGAGGAGCTTATAAGCTCTATAAAGATCGAACCCGGGAAGTATGAGTTCAACGACGATGGGAGCGAATGCTCTGTTACCGCTAAGATCTCCTGCGGCGACGAGAGCGGGACTGTCATCATTGAGTGTATTGAAGATAAGGGAAGCTGGTATATCTCCGGCTTCGACAATTGAAAGAAAAAAGGACGCTCCCAAAGATGAACTGCCCCATAATATACGGACAGTACAAAAGAGTCCCCCGGGAGGAAAATGATTTAGTTTTAAGCGGAGTGGCGCAGCGTCGGCGGCGCCACTCCAGTTTTTAACTGGATGTGCTCGTGGTTGTAAAAATAAATATAGAGTTCAATCATTTCGTTGGCTTCTTTTGAATGAGGCGGGTTCTTATCTTTGAAGCCATAATGCTCCGCGATCTCCCGCTGTGTCTTTCCCGATTCCGCCATTGACTGGCTGAAGCATCTGCACATGTGTATATCTTCGCTTTGACATGAAAACACCCCCTGATGTAGTTCTTTTTCCTACATCAGGGGGCTTTTGTCTATTGTCCGTTTTTACTTGACCTGTTCACTTTTGTTGGGCTTCGCACAAGTCATTGGATTTTTTCAATGTCGTTTACTCGACGATATACCGATAGAGCAGCGTCACGATTTGTGCTCTCGTGCAGTCGTTCTCCGGGCTGAAGGTTGTGGTGCTCATCCCGTTGGTCACTTCATTCACCACGGCCCACTGGACAGCATCGGCGTAATAGGCGTCAGCCG
>CAZIHY010000054.1:0-16052 GCA_964539115.1 uncultured Oscillospiraceae bacterium | reverse complement strand
GCTTCCTTTATTTTTTCAGACAGGCACATTCTGCGTCCACATCCCGAATTTTATAAAAAAGCCGGAGCAAGCTAAACAAAGCCTGCTCCGACGTGGCACGCCGTAAGGGATTCGAACCCCTGACCTTCTGGTCCGTAGCCAGACGCTCTATCCAGCTGAGCTAACGGCGCTTAACCTTGAGCGCCTAAGTATAATAGCACAGCCGAAAACAAAATGCAAGTCTTTTTTTGCTTTTTTTAGCAGGCTTTACATGCCCATGGAATCGGCGATACCGTCAATGACCTCTCCCATGGATTTGAGAGCCTTTCCGATCATATTGCAATGCTTCTTCTTCGGCTTGATCGTCATTCCCGCAGTTGCCGCGGCGCCGATCATAAGCCCGATGCCCATACCTTTTAAAAAATTCATGTTGTTCATTGTTTTTCCTCCGTTCCAACAAGTTTACGCCGCTAGTATCCCTCGTTCTCCACAAAATATTACAATATCCAAACAGCAACTTGCAGAAAGCTGTCGCCTCTGATATAATATTTTGATAAAATATATAGGGTAGCATAAATGAAATACAATAATTGGAAAATAACATACATGCCGCCTGAGCCGCCGGCAGAGCTTCTTCGGGCCGGTTTTTCCCCTCTCCTGGGCATGATACTCTATCTGCGCGGCTACAGGGACGCCGAAAGCGCCAGAAAATTTCTCTCTGTGGATACGGGAATGCTTGAGGATCCCTATCTGCTGACGGATATGTCCCCGGCGGTGGAACGCATACGGCTCGCCGTACAGCGAGGGGAAAAAGTCGCGGTCTACGGCGATTACGACGTTGACGGAATAACCAGTACCTGCCTTCTGACCGGTTTTCTGCGTTCGCTCGGGCTCGACTGCGCGGCCTACATCCCCGACCGCATCAGCGAGGGCTACGGGCTCAATGCCGCTGCTATCGACACGCTGGCAAAGAACGGCGCATCTCTCATAATAACCGTCGACTGCGGCGTTACCGGAATAGCGGAGGCCCGGCACGCGCATGAGATCGGCGTTGACATGATCATAACCGACCACCATGAATGTATGAACGACCTGCCGGAGGCCGTTGCCGTGATCGACCCCAAACGCCCCGACTCCAAGTATCCGAACACCAACCTTGCCGGCGTCGGCGTCGCCTTCAAGCTCATCTGCGCGATAGACGGGAACGCCGAACGCTGCCTTGAAAAATACTGCGACCTCGTCGCTGTCGGCACGATCGCGGACGTCATGCCCCTTACGGGCGAAAACCGGGTCATAACCGAAAAAGGGCTCGAAAAGCTCCAGACCGACCCCGTTTTCGGCCTGCATGCGCTCATATCCGAGGCCGGGCTGGGCGAAAAAAAGATAACCGCCGGCTCCATCGGCTTCACGCTCGCGCCGAGGATAAACGCCGCCGGCCGTCTCGGTCAGGCAACTCGCGCGGCGGAGCTGCTCATGAGCCGGAGCCGAGAGCAGGCTTTTGAACTTGCGGGCGAACTGTGCCGAATGAACCGCAGCCGCCAGCAGCTTGAGCTCGAAATTTGGAACGAGGCGCTGTCTATGCTCGGTGACGAGCCGCCGCGCCACCCGATCGTTCTTGCCAGCAGCAGCTGGCACCAGGGTGTCATCGGCATAGTCGCCTCCCGCCTGACGGAGGCTTTCGGGCTGCCCGCCGTCATGATCTGTCTCGACGGCGAAAACGGAAAGGGCTCCTGCCGCAGCTACGGCGGCTTCAACCTGTTCGAGGCGCTTTCCGCGTGCAGCTCTCACCTCGTCAGCTTCGGCGGACACGCAATGGCCGCCGGACTTAACATCCGGAGCGAAGATATATCGGCGTTTCGCAGCGCCCTTGCCGAGTATTACGACCGCAACCCGCCCACGAGCGAACTGAGCCTCAGTATAGACCTCAGAATAGATTCAGCAAAGCTGCTTACGATGAACTGCGTTTCCTCGCTGGAAATGCTGGAGCCCTGCGGCAACGGCAACCCCAAACCGCTCATGTGCATCACCGGCGCGGAGCTTATGAGCGTTATCCCCATCGGAGGGGGTAAGCATCTGCGTCTGCGCGTGCGAAAATTCGGGCAGATTTATGAATGTGTTTTCTTCTCCTGCACGCCCGATGAGCTCGGCGTGCGCGAGGGAGAGCTTATAGACATAGCGTTTTATCCCCAGATAAACGAATTCCGCTCCAGACGGAGCGTTCAATTTCTTGTGACCGACGTGCGGAAGCATGACAGAGGCGAGCTCTGCCGCAGGATCCTCTCCGGGCTCGAGCTTTCACCGGGCGACGCGAAAGAGTGTCTGCCGGGCCGTACGGAACTTGTCAGGCTTTGGCGGCATCTGCTGCATCTGCCGCAGGACAGCCTGCCGATAGAGGACGTTCTCGGCGGCTGCGGACTGTATGCGCCCATGGCATGTGCAGGGCTCTCCGCGTTTTCCGAGCTTGGGCTCGTCAAACTCTCGGAAAACGACGGACACACATATATAACGGTGAACAGAAATGCGCCCAAGGCCGATCTTTCCGACTCGGCAACTCTTCGCCGGCTGGAGGAAGCGGGCCGCGGGGCACAGTAACAAAGAAAGGAGACGGCGAAATGTCTGAGATCAACGAGACAGAGAAACTGGAGCAGATGTATCAGGCTCTCATCGAAAGCATACGCTCCTACAATCAGAACATAGACCTCGGCCGCGTCCGAGCGGCATATGAGTGCGCGGAGCGCGCTCATTCCGGCCAGAAGAGAAAGGACGGCTCGCCGTATGTCACCCATGCTCTCGCCGCGGCCACCATCGCCGCCGGCGAAATGCACCTCGACGAGGACAGCATCGTCGCCGCCCTGCTTCACGACTGTATTGAGGACACTCCGCTCACGCATGATGATCTGGCAAAGCAGTTCGGCGACACCGTCGCGGATATCGTGGAGGGCGTCTCCAAGCTGACAAGAGTCCAGTATACTAGCAAGGAAGACGAGCAGATGGAGAATATGCGGAAGATGCTCATGGCGATGAGCAAGGATATCCGCGTTATCCTCATCAAGATCGCCGACCGCCTGCACAACATGCGCACGATGGCATACCAGAGTCCCGATAAGCAGTATATTAAGAGCAAGGAAACCATGGAAATTTACGCCCCCATCGCGCACAGGCTCGGTATACAGCGCATCAAGTGGGAGCTGGAGGACCTTTCCCTGCTGTACATCGACCCGGCGGGCTACAAGGCGATAAACGACAGGCTCGACGACCGCAAGGAGCAGAACGAGTCCTTCATGAAGTCGATGGAAAAGCGCATCAAGGAGCGCATGGACGACTGGAACATCGAATGCACGATATCCAGCCGCCTCAAGCACATTTACAGCATCTACCGCAAGATGTTCACACAGAAGCTGGATATGGAGGAGATATTCGACCTGTGCGCCTTCCGCGTCATAGTCAACACCATACCCGACTGCTACAATGTTCTCGGCCATATCCATGACATGTTCAAGCCCGTGCCCGGGCGCTTTAAGGACTATATCGCTACGCCGAAGCCCAACGGCTACCAGAGCATACACACAACGGCCATCGGCACCGAGGGCATCCCTTTCGAGGTACAGATACGCACATGGGATATGCACCGTACGGCGGAATACGGCGTTGCGGCTCACTGGAAATATAAATCCGGATCCTCCGGCGTCAAGGAGGGCGACGAGGAGCGTTTTGCGTGGGTACGCCTGCTGCTTGAAAACCAGCAGGATAGCGACGCACAGGATTTCTTCAACGACCTTAAGGTCGACATGTTCGCCGACCAGGTATTCGTTTTCACTCCGAACGGCGACATTATCAACCTGCCCGCAGGCGCGACGCCCATCGACTTTGCATACAGCATCCATTCCGCCGTCGGCAACAGAATGACCGGCGCGAAGGTCAACGGACGCATAGTGCCGTTCAGTCACAATCTGCAAAACGGCGACATAGTCGAGGTGCTGACCGCCAAAAACGCCCCGGGGCCGAGCCGTGACTGGCTCAAGCTCGCAAAAAGCGGCTCTGCCAGGACCAAGATAAAACAGTGGTTCAAAAAGGAAAAGCGCGAGGAAAATGTCCAGCACGGACGCGACATGTTCGAGGAGGAGTTCCGCCGCGCGGGCTTCACCATGAGCGACCTGACGGGCGACGAACTCATAAGCGCCATACTCAAGAAAATGTCCTTCTCATCCCTTGACGACATGTTCGCCGCGATCGGTTACGGCGGAGTCACCGCCGTACGCGCCGTCAACAGGGTCAAGGAGGAGATAATACGCGCGCAGAAGCCAAAGGTCAAAGACCTTGTCGAAAAACTGGGCGAAAAGCCCATCGTCCGCACGGAACAGCCCGCGAAAAACGAGAAAGCTGTCCACGGCGTCCTCGTTGAGGGTCTGGACAACTGCCTCATAAAATTCTCCCGCTGCTGCACCCCCGTGCCCGGCGATGAGATCGTCGGCTTCATAACCCGCGGTTACGGCGTTTCCGTCCACCGGCGCGACTGCGAAAACTACAAGCGCAGCCTCGCAAATCCCGAGGAAGCGGGACGCTGGATAAAGGTCGGCTGGGCGGATGTCATTACCGACCACTATACCACGACTCTGAGCATCTCCGCGCGAGAACGCAGCGGGCTTGTTATGGACGTGGCGACCGTTCTCAACTCCCTGTCGGCCAAGGTGCGGAGCCTGTCCGCGCGCGATATGGGCACAGGCAAGAGCATCGTCAACGTAACGCTCGAGGTATCCAACATAGATGACCTGCGCAGTATTATGCGCAAGCTCAATGGCGTAAACGGAGTAATAGAGGTCAAACGAGGAGGCGCGCCGATATGAGAGCCGTTCTGACAAGAGTAAGATCCGCTTCCGTCACGATAGACGGCAAGACGGTCGGGAGCATTGGAAAGGGCTTTCTTGTGCTCCTCGGCGTACACGTCTCTGACACAGAGGCTGAGGCTAAGAAGATCGCGGACAAAATATGCGGCCTGCGCATTTTCGAGGACGAACACGGCAAGATGAACGTAGGCCCCAAAGATGCGGGCGCCGAGATACTGATCGTAAGCCAGTTCACGCTTTACGGCGACTGCCGCCAGCGGCGCCCCGGCTTTACAAACGCCGCGCGGCCGGAGACTGCGATACCGCTTTATGAGCTTTGCATCAGCGAGTGCCGAAACCGCGGGTTCCATGTCGAGACCGGCGTTTTCGGCGCGGATATGCAGGTTTCCTCCATAAACGACGGGCCGGTCACTCTGTTACTCGACACCGAAAGTCTTTGACCTGTCAGAAACTTTGACGGCTTTCCTTGTGCAAAGGACGCCCTTAAACGGGCAAATAAAACAAATATGATAATCATAAATACACGGAGGTTCCAACAATGCTTATAAAACAGCTTCCTCTCGGCCAGATCGAGACAAACTGCTATATCGTTACGGACGAGAACACTCTCGAGTGCGCGGTCATCGATCCGGGCGACGAGTCCAATGTCGTGCTAGATTATCTCGAGAGAAACAAGCTCACATGCCGCTATATCTTTCTCACACACGGCCACTTTGACCACACCATGGCCGTCCAGGCCGTATATGAAGAGACCGGCGCGACCGTCTGCATAAACGAAAAGGACATAAACCTCGATATCGGCTCTGTCCCCTACCGCTTCACACCGCCCAAGGGCACTATATTCTATAAAGAGGGCGACGAATTCATGGTCGGATCCCTTGTTTTCCATGTCATGGAAACTCCCGGGCACACCCCCGGCGGAGTTACCCTCATGTGTGAGGACGCGCTGTTCACCGGCGACACGCTCTTCCGCGACTCCTGCGGCCGCACGGATTTCCCCGGTGGAAGCATGGAAGAGGAGCTCCGGAGCCTCAAGCGGCTGTATGAACTCCCCGGAGATTACGAGGTCTATCCCGGACATATGGACACCACCACCCTCGAGCGTGAGAGGAATTTCAACTTCTATATGAGAAGCGCGATCGGAGGCTAAGACGTGGCCTCGACCCAGAGAGACTTAACGCGCGGAAGCGTCCGGAGCCAGCTCATACGCTATGCCATCCCCATAATGACGACCAGCCTGCTTCAGGCCATATACGGCATCGTTGACATGCTCGTCGTCAGCCGCTTCATCGGCGAGGACGGCACCAGCGCCGTCAACAATGCAAACCAGATCTCATTTCTTATAACCAACGTCGCCATCGGCCTGTCAAACGGCGGCAGCGTGCTCGTCGGACAGTATTTCGGCTCCGGGGACAGGGAAAACCGCGAAAGGACGATCGGCACGTTTATGACCATTTTCGCGATTACCGGCGCCGCCGCGGCCCTGCTTTTCTTCCTCCTCGCGGGACAGATAACGACATGGCTGCGCGCGCCCGCGTATGAAGCGACATATGCATACCTGAGCATTTCCGCATGGGGCTTTTTCGCCGTGTTCTTCTACAATATGCTCGCGTCCGCGCTGCGCGCCGTAGGAAACTCCCGCACTCCGCTTTACTGCGTGCTCGTTTCGACGGCGGTCAACATCGCGCTCGACGTCCTGTTCGTCGGTCCTCTGGGTATGGGAACGGCGGGCGCCGCGCTCGCAACGGTCATAGCGCAGTATATCTCCGTTTTCCTCGCTCTGGTATATATGCTGTTCCACCGCGACATTTTCTCCTTCCGCCCCGCGCTGTTCAGGCCGGACGGAGGAAAGTCGCGGCTCATATTCAAGGTCGGCGTACCCTGCGCCATCCAGTGGACAGTCGCGAGCATCTCGTGGCTGGCGGTAACATGGCTCATAAACGGCTACGGCGTTACCTACTCCGCCGCCTCCGGCATCAACTCCAAGATACGCGACTTTTCTCATGTTTTCATCCTTGCGATGAGCACCGGCACCTCCGCCATGATCGCGCAGACGCTCGGCGCACGGAAATATGACCGCGCAAAGGAGGTCATGTACACGGCTATGCGCCTATCTTTGCTTCTGGCCGCACTGAGCATCGCTGTTTCCGCGATATTCGCCCGACCGCTCGCGGGACTCTTCACGGACGACGCGGAGGTCATCAAATACACGGCTCTCAATCTTCGCATCGAGATGATAAGCGAGCTGTGGTATGCCGTCTTTCTGATATACCACTCGCTGATGACCGGCGCAGGACACACGAAGCTGGTGCTGTTCTCGTCGTTCTGCAACTGCATCCTCGTCCGCGTTCCTCTGGCTATCCTGCTCAACGCCCTGTTCGGCGTTGTCGGGGTCTACGCGGCTTGCGCCATCGCCCCCATCGTGTCGATACCCATCGGCATGATATATACAAAGCGCGGCTCCTGGCGCACCAGCCTTGTCGAAGCAAAATGAGTCCTGTCCTTTGCTGTTTTCTGATAATCTGATAAGGATAATATTAAGAAACGCCTGTATGTATAATACAGGCGTTTCTTCTTACAATATTAAACAATATTCTCTCCGTGGAGGAGGATTTATTACTATTTGTAACTAAACACTTTCCTTTTCATGTGATAGGATAGTGTCATACTGATATAAGGAGGCCTTCAAGTTGACTGAAAATAACTTCAAAGCCCCGGAGGGCAAACTTGTTACGATGCTCGTAAACGGCGTCGAAACAGAATATGACCCCAACAAGACATACGAAAACGCACGGTTTTTCACGACCGGCAAATTTCCTGAGATACCGTGCAGCTATACTGACCGCGGAAATGAGGACTACCGCGCCGCGCTCGTCATAGGAAAGGACGGAATAATCGAAGACATGTCCGTTCAGGAAGCGGTACAGGGCGGTTCCTTCAACGGCAAAGCCGCCGAGGGCATTACGGTAGAGTCCACAAGCCAGGACTTCTCGGCTCTCATCGCATACGGCGGGGAGTACACCGTAAAAGATTCTACCTTCAAATTCGTCACAAATAGCGACGGTAGCCATGTCAGCGACTTCACGGGCTACGGAGCCATCGTCTCCGCAATGAACGGCTCCTTCGTCACGCTTGAAAACGTCGACATTCTCTCTGTCGGCGTTGCAAAGCCCGCCGTTTTCTGTGACGAGAAGTCCGACACGCTCTGCAAAAACTGCCGCTGTGCCGTCATGGGCGGCAAGCTCTATGACGGATATGTCAACAGCGCCGACTGCACCGTTATGGTCGCTCCGCCCTGGGTGCTCGGCATAACCGGCAACGCCCGCGGAACCAACCTTATGGGCAGAAATTCCTCCAGCGTGTTCGTCGACTGCGACATGAAGGCCAACCAGTGGGGCGTCCTGTCCTCCGACGGCGGCTCGGACATGCAGCTTATCGCGATAGACTCCGACCTCACGCTCGCGGGCGAGGACCCGAGCGAGACCTACAGAAAGAATCCCTTCTTCTCCCGCTATGGCAGCGGCTACGGCACCTATGTCATCGGAAACGCCAAGGAGGAGTTTTACGGCGTTAACTTCCGCGTCGGCACCTACGCCGTCATCCTGCGCGGCGGCTCGGCTGTCTATAGATCCTCCAACGGACATATAAAATGCGTCTCCCCCTCGACCGGAAAGGTCGTTTATGAGGGCGAGGGCAAGGGCCGAAAAACAACGATAGAGTCGGACGCCTTCGGCTTCATGGCCCACGGCGGCGGCACGCTCACTATCACCGACGGCACCGAGGTCACGAGCCCGTATTCCACCTTCCTTATGAAATGCGGCGGAGTCCATATTAACGTTGAGGACGGCGCGCAAATAAAGACCGGAAACGGCGTTCTGCTCCAGTGCATGGACGACGACGACGGCATAGTCGGCGTAAACTGGGAGGCCGAGCACGAGCTGACCTTCAACATCGAGTTCAACGAGGAACCCGGTTGGCCCAGCGAAACGGGCAAGATCACAAGCAAGATGGAGCTTCCTCCTCCGCCCCCGATGCCCGAGCCTGACGGCGAACCCGGTGACGACGGCGGCTTTGCGCCTCCGCCGCCTGAGTTTGACGTCCACTTCAGCGCAAAGGACGTGACGCTCGAAGGCAGCCTGTATAACGGCACGGGGTATTACGGACAGAAAGCTTCTCAGATGTATGTAACTCTCGGCCGCGGATGTACTCTCACAGGAGCCATCTCCGCGACAGAGACCCGCCATATCGATGAGAACGGGAATCAGAATACCCACTTCACAAGCAAGCAGTATTATTATCTCGGTCATGTTGAAAACCGCCCATATCACAACGGCGACAATGACGCCGAGGTCATTCTTGAAAACGGCGCCGTGTGGAACGTTGCCGGCGAGGGCATACTGACCGCGCTGACTGTCGGCGAGGGCTGCGTTTTTAACGGCCGTGCGTTTACGGACGGCAGGGAATTCACTCCCGAGGCGGGAAAAGCCTATAAAGGGCTTATCCGTGTCTGCGGAAAATAAAAACATTCAGGTATGGGCGCGCCGGATCCGGCGCGCCCGTTGCCGTGAATAGGCATTTTATAAAGCGGTCAATAATTTAAACAGCGGCGGCAATACGTCTGCCAAAAAAAGAAAACAAATATTGGACTTACAACGTCTGATATGATAGAATGTTTTGTTAGAATTATGCATGGAGGTGCCCGTGTGCAGATCATCTCGGTTATCATTGCAATAGTTGCGGCGTTCTGCGTTCTGACGCTGTTTTTGTCATACTGGTTCTCGCTTCGGCGCGGGAATTCCCCAATGATGGACTATTGCCTGCGCGATAACGAAAGCTCCGCTTTTCCGGAAAAGCGAGGCAGACTGACAAGAGTCGACGCTTTTGCGATGATCGTCATCACCCTGCTTTACGGCTTCACAGCCTTTTATAACCTGGGCGAAAATGAAGCGCCGCAGAGCTTCTGCCATTTTGACGACCGTGGACGCTATGTTCTGATCGAGTTGTGCGAAGAGCAGGAGATCTCTTCCGTCCAGTACTACACCGGCCTCAACCACGGCGATTATTACCTGCAGTTCTCGCTCGACGGAGAAACCTGGGTCGACCAGACCGCCATGCCGCAGAGCTATGCAGACCTCTTCAAATGGCAGCACGCCCAGCTCCTCGAGCCCTTTCAGCGCGTCAAATACATCCGCATTATAGCGGGAAGCGACCTGTATCTCGGCGAGCTTGCGATATATGACGCATCAGGCTCTCTTATCCCGACGGACGAGCTTATCTACGACCTCGGCTGCGCTCCGCTGTTCGACGAACAGGAACTCGTACCCGAAGAGGGCAAGACCCAGTTTAACAGCGCATATTTTGACGAGATATATCACGCGCGCACAGCATACGAAAACGTGCAGAACATATACCCCTATGAGATAAGCCACCCGCCGCTCGGCAAGCTCATCATCTCCGTCGGCATCCGCATTTTCGGGATGACGCCTTTCGGCTGGCGCTTCATGGGAACGCTGTTCGGCGTTCTGATGCTGCCGCTTTTGTACCTGCTGATCAAAAACCTGTTTTCCAGCACAGCCATATCCGTCTGCGGAACGCTGATGTTCGCGTTGGACTTCATGCACTTTGTCCAGACGCGCATTGCAACGATTGACACCTACGCTGTGTTCTTCATCCTGCTGTCGTATCTGTTCATGTACCGATGGCTGACCGGCAAGGGAAAACGGGCGCTGGTCTCGCTCGCCCTGTGCGGCGTCAGCTTCGGCGTCGGCTGTGCTTGCAAGTGGACAGTCGTGTACGCCGGCGCGGGCCTTGCGCTTATATGGCTGCTGTATTGGATATTCCGAGGCAGGGACATGTGCAAAATCGGGCGCGGGACGCGTTTCTGCCGTGCGCTTTTCGGCAACATACTGTTTTGCTGCGTGTTTTTCCTTCTCATCCCCGCGGCAATCTATTATGTCAGCTATTACCCCTATGGCAAGGCGAGCGGCCTTAACGGCGTTTCAATGTACTTCACACGCGAATACTTTGACATTGTCATTCATAACCAGCAGTATATGTTCTCTTACCACTCGGGCCTTGTTTCGACCCACCCTTACTCCTCCCACTGGTATCAGTGGCTGCTGGACATCCGCCCGATACTCTATTACAGCCAGTATTTCGACGACGGCGAGAAGGCCTGCTTCGGCGCGTTCACAAACCCCATTCTCTGCTGGGCCGGCCTGCTGGCGGTACTCACGACGGGTTGGCAGGGCATTTTCAGAAAGGACAAAAAAGCACTTTTCATTTTCATCGGCTATCTGTCCCAGCTTCTGCCGTGGGTGCTCGTATCGCGCCTTACTTTTGCCTACCATTACTTCCCCTGCATGGTATTTATTGTTCTGGCGGTATGTCACGTCATGAACACGATGCGCCGGACGTGGAGACACTGGCGCGCGCCGGTGTATGGGTTCACGGCGGCCTGTCTTGTCCTGTTCTGTATGTTCTATCCCGTGCTGGCGGGAACGAAGGTATCCATAAATTACATTCAGGCCTTCCTAAAATGGATACCCGGTATGTGGCCTTGGTGATTTATTATGCTGACTGATTTTCACATTCATTCCAACTGTTCCCCTGACGGTTTTGACACCATGCTCGACATGGCTCGAGCCTCGGGTGAGCGCGGCGTTTCCGTCGTCTGCTTCACGGACCACTGCGACCTGGACTATTACACGACGGGAAAGCCCGATCCCCACTGCTTTGACTACTGGCCCGGAGCGCTTGAACAATATCACGAGGCCCGCAAGGTAGAGTCCGGGACGCCTGAAGTCCGCATCGGCATCGAGCTGGGCGAGGCCTGTCACGACGCTCCCCGTGCGGAAGAGATCGCCGGTACTCCGGAGCTCGACTTTGTCATTGGCTCACTGCATTCCATCCGCGGCGAGTGCGACTTCTATTGCCTGCCTTACAAGAGTCTTGAACACTGTATGGACCTGATGCACCGCTATTTCGCGGAGCTGACGGAGACGGCGAAGCTCCCCTTCGTAGACGTTATCGCGCACATCGGCTATACCCGCCGCTATATGATGAAGGCGGGCTTCGACGTCCGCGCGGATATGGCCACCTTTGGCGACGAGATCGAGCTTTTGCTCAAAACGGCGGTCGAAAACGGCGTGGGTATCGAGGTAAACACCTCCGGTCTGCGCAATGGACTGATCGGCGAGACGATTCCCGGATTCGAGGTCGTTCGCCGCTACCGCGAGCTGGGCGGCGAGATCATTACCCTCGGCAGCGACGCGCACACTGTCGCCGACGCGGGCGGAGGTCTGCGCGAGGGGCTGGAACTGATAAAAAACGCGGGATTCCGATACATCACCGCATTCAAAAACAGAAAACCGGAGTTCATCCGGATATAGGAGGAAAACTAAAATGATTGCAATCGGCTCTGACCACGGCGGATACGCCCTTAAGCAGGACATAATGAAATATCTCTCGGACAAGGGCTATGAATACAAGGATTTCGGCACCTATTCCGAGGACAGCTGCGATTACCCGATATATGGAGCGGCTGTCGCCCGCGCTGTCGCAAGCGGCGAATGTGAAAAGGGCATCGTCATCTGCGGCACCGGCATCGGCATCTCCATCGCCGCGAACAAAATAAAGGGCGTGAGGGCCGCGCTCTGCGGCGACTGCTATTCCGCCGAATACACCCGCCGCCACAACGACGCGAATATTCTTGCCATGGGCGCGCGCGTTTTGGGCAGCGGACTTGCTCAGAAGATAGCCGAAACCTTTCTTACGACCGAGTTTGAGGGCGGCCGCCATGCACGCCGCGTCGCGCTCATAACCGAGCTGGAAAGCGGGGAGTGAGTTAAAACGTCCTACGGACCAAAAGATATATATAGGGGACACCGACCGTGGCGAACGCTGCTGGTCGTCCTGCTCTGCGTGCTTGGCGCACTTATCGTCCTTGCCGTTCTTCTGTTTTATTCGCTGCAAAAGTATGTCGTAACCACGGCGGACGGCGTTTCGCTGAATCTCCCGATCCTGATGGATGACGACAGCTCGGAGGCTTCGGACGCGCCCGCGCGCGATTTGCCGAACGCGGAGCTCGTCATCGACGAACCGGATTACGAAAACCTCCAGACCGGCGCGGGAGAGGGGATCGAGCAGCTACGCGCATTCTTTGTCGAACAGGATGATATCTCGGCAGACGGCCTTGCCTCCGCTGCGGAAACCGCCCAGTCGCTGGGCGCTGCGGCGCTGGTCCTTGATATGAAGCCCGCAAGCGGCCTTTTGAGCTGGAATTCTTATTCCGAGACCGCCGCAGCATACGGCACCGCCGGCAGCGCCGCCCTTAATGAGACGCTGGCCGCACTGAAGGAGCAGGGGCTCTATCTCGCCGCTCAGATCTCCGTCTGTGCCGATGATCTGATAGCTTCGCGCAACCCGAACGTCATCTTGACAACGGCGGACGGCGCGACTATTTTCGACAGTGCCGGCGGAAGGCTGGACCCCTACAACAGCTTTGTGCGCGGCTATATCCTGGAACTGCTGACGGAGCTTGACGCGATGGGCTTCGACGAGGTCATCCTGACAAATCTCTCGATGCCCGCCGGAGACTATGCCTACTCTCAAGATATGGCATACGACGCGGACTCCGAAACGGCTCTCCTGAGTTTTTCCAACTGGCTGACGACAAACACCGGGGGGCTTGAAACGGTGCTTTCCGTCGTTCTCGACGGCAGCGGCGAAGGTCAGAGCGAGAAGAACTTCTTCATGATGTACGATCGCGTCTGCTATCCCTGCACTGCCGACGAGATCGAGTCTAAACGCGCCTCGGCACAGGCAGCGATGACCTCCGGAAACGCCGAATCACGCTTCGTCCCCATAACCGCCTCCGCCCCTGAAAGCGGAAGCTGGATAGTCAAAAACTGACAGCCCCGCAAGCGGGAAACAGTGATCAAAATATCAGCTCTTTCAGCCGTTTCACCGGCAGACTTCAGCAGCATCCTGTCTTCAGATGCATCATCCGCGCAATGCTGTTCCCCGATTGCAATGCCAAGGGCTTATATGAAAGATAAATTCCCTTGATTTTTATAATATTACACTATATAATGTTTATAGCTATGGCTTATTAGTTAAACTAGCCCTTTTTGGGGCATTTTGGAGGTATTTCAATGAAAGAAATCTATGCAGTAAGCTGCTGCCGTACGGCTATCGGCTCCTTCCAGGGTTCCCTTTCCAACACCCCGGCTTCCGACCTCGGCGCCGTTGTTGTTAAGGCCGCTCTCGAGCGTGCCGGCCTCAAGCCCGAGCAGGTCGACGAGCTTATGTTCGGCTGCATCCTGACCGCCGGTCAGGGCCAGAACCCCGCCCGCCAGGTCGGCGTCAAGGCCGGTCTTCCCTATTCCGTCCCCGCTTATACTGTCGGCATGGTCTGCGGCTCCGGTATGAAGTCCGTCATCGAGGGCGCTCGCGCCATCGGCGCCGGCGATGCTGACATCGTCGTCTGCGGCGGCGCGGAGAACATGACCGCGGCTCCCTATTCCGTTCCCACCGCCCGCGGCGGCGCACGTATGTTCAACACCACCATGGTCGACACCATGGTTAACGACGGCCTTTGGGACGCTTTCAACAACTATCACATGGGCACCACCGCAGAGAACATCTGCGACATCTGGGGCATCACCCGCGAAGAGCTCGACGAGTTCGCCGCCTCCTCCCAGGCCAAGACCGCTGCCGCTCAGGCTGCCGGCCGTTTTGACGACGAGATCGTCCCCGTCATGGTCAAGAAGAAGAAGGAAATGGTCGAGTTCAAGGTCGACGAGTTCCCCCGCGCTTCCACCAACCTCGAGTCCCTTGCCAAGCTGAAGGGCGCTTTCGCAGTCAACGCCGAGACCCCCGAGGTCGTTCACACCTTTGAGCCCACCGGTATCCACGAGGCCGACACCAACAAGCACGAGAAGCGCGTCACCGCCGGCAACGCCTCCGGCATCAATGACGGCGCTGCCTGCATCATCCTCGCTTCCAAGGAAGCCGTTGAGAAGTACGGACTCAAGCCCATGGCCAAGCTCGTCTCCTACGGCCAGGGCGGCGTCGACCCGAAGATCATGGGCGTCGGCCCCGTTCCCGCCTCCCGCCAGGCTCTGTCCAAGGCCGGCCTGACCATAGACGATATGGACCTCATCGAGGCAAACGAGGCCTTTGCGGCTCAGTCCATCGCTGTTGCCCGTGAGCTCGGCTTCGACATGTCCAAGGTCAACGTCAACGGCGGCGCTATCTCCCTCGGTCACCCCGTAGGTGCCTCCGGCGCCCGCATCATCGTCACCCTCCTGCACGAGCTGCAGAAGCGCCCCGAGGCCAAGAGAGGCCTTGCCACCCTGTGCATCGGCGGCGGCATGGGCGTCGCCACCATCTGGGAGAAGTGCTGAACTCCCGTACGGGACAGGCTCTCTCATAAGACCATTTAATTAATTTTCAATCAACAGGACAGGCCCGCGCTTTAGCGGGCTTGCCCGAAACAAAGAAAGGATGATTCAAATTGGCACAGAACAAGGTCACGACCGTTGAAGAAGCCATCAAGACTTATTGCTTCGACGGTATGACGGTACTGCTCCCCGGTTTCGTCAATGTCGGCGTTTCCGAAGTCCTTATCGAGGGTCTCATCGCCGCTGGCATCAAAGACATCAGCGTCATTTCCAACAACACCTCCGTTCCGCATCGCGGCATCGGCAAGCTGGTTGACGCCAACGTTATCAAAAAAATCACCGCTTCCCACATCGGCAACAACGCCGTCACCGTTGAGAAGGTTGTCGCCGGCGAAATCAACCTGACGTTCGTTCCCCAGGGCTCCCTTTGTGAGAAGGTCCGCGCAGGCGGCGCCGGCATCGGCGGCATCCTGACCCCGACCGGACTTTACACCCCGATGATGGACGGCAAGCAGGTCGTCGAATGGGATGAGGAAGCCGGCAAGTTCGTTTTCCTCGAGGGTGAAATCGTTCCCGACGCTTCCAAGAAGCGCTTTGTTCTCGAGCTGCCCCTGCATGGCGACGTCTGCTTCGTCCACGCATGGAAGGCCGACAAGATGGGCAACGTTGTCTATCGCCGTACCTCCCGCAACTTCAACGAAGTTTTCGCTACCGCCGCCGATCACGTTATCGTCGAGGCCGAGCAGATCGTTGAGGTCGGCGAGCTGGATCCCGACGAGATCATGACCCCGGGCTTTGTGGTCGATGCAGTTGTGCAGGGCCG
>CAZIHY010000053.1:0-16378 GCA_964539115.1 uncultured Oscillospiraceae bacterium | reverse complement strand
AATTATCGGCGTTTTTCGGGCTTTTATTATTCATGTATGTCACACTCAGAGTTCTGGTCTTCGTTTCCTGCCTCTGTGTGATGCAGCTGTGAATATTTCTCATTTGGATAAGGCTTCTTTTACATGTTTTCCAGCTAGCCTAAGCAGTAATGAATCATGCCCTTTAAAAACAAGATAGCAGGAGCAGCTTGCTGCCGCACCCGCTATCCTGTTTTTATTTTTTTGCCAGACGGAGAATAATTTCGGCTATTCTGTCAGTTGCATCCGGATTTCCAAAGCTAGCCATGCGTTTCGACATCTCTGAGAGCGTATCAGGGTGCTTAAGCAGCTCGGAGATCATGCCGATGAGAGTATCTGCATTGCAGTCCGACTCGAGAAGGACCTTGGCCGCCCCCTTTGCCTCAAGCACACGTGCGTTCTTCTCCTGGTGATTGTTCGTGACATTCGGAGACGGAACAAGTATGGCCGGTTTTCCCATATATCCGAGTTCAGAAAGCGTGGACGCACCACTGCGGCATATTATGAGGTCAGCCGCCGCCATAACATCAGGCATGTTATAAATATAGTTTTTAACGAGGAAACCGGATTTATCACAGGACTCTATTCCTTCCTCACGCATGCGCTGTTCCATTGCGTCATAGCCCCGAGTTCCTGCCGAATGTATAAGGCTGAAGCTCGGTTTACGCAGAGCGCGCTCGATCACTCCAACGATGATCTCGTTCATCTTTGACGCGCCAAGGCTGCCCCATACAGACAAAATAAGCGGCTTATCAGCTGACAGACCGAGCCTTTCTTTCGCTCTTGCTGAATCGCTGGTTGGATCGAACTGTGTGCGGACGGGGGTGCCTGTCACAACGACCTTTTCAGGATGTTTATATTCCTTTCGGCTCTCCTCAAAGCCCACCATAATCCTGTCGACAACGCCTGCAAGCTGTCTCGTCGTGAGGCCCGGCACGGCGTTGGATTCATGCACGGCCGTCGGAACTCCGAGTGAGGCCGCAGCCTTCAGAACTGGATAACAGACATAGCCGCCAGTTCCGACCGCAACGTCCGGCTTAAAATCTCTGACTATCTTTTTGCTTGCAGCAATGGATGTTACGATGTTTTTTAGTGTCTTTGCGTTATGGGCAATATCCGCGGGCTTTATACCGCGGTGAATATTGGTTATTGTTATTGTCTTTATATCGAATCCCTCGCGGGGGATAAGCTCCGTTTCCATATTGCCTTCCGCGCCGACAAAAAGTATTTCGGCGTCTGGCTGTATCTGTTTAATATGTGCAGCAACACCAAGCGCAGGATTAATATGTCCGGCTGTTCCGCCGCATGTAAAGAGGTATCTCATTTTCAAAACTCCTTAACCCATCTTTTGACCGGTATTTGTTCAGCCGGACTTTTTCGCCGGTATGTCTCGTGACATACTCAGTATTATTCCCATCTCCGCCATCTGGATAAGCAGCGCCGTTCCACCATAGCTGAACAGCGGCAGCGATATTCCCGTACAGGGCATCAGATTCGTGCAGACAGAAACATTCATAATGACCTGAAGTGCCAGCAGCGTGGTAATACCTACACAGACAAAAAAGCTGTATCTGTCGCGAGCGTGCATTGCCAGCCAATACCCACGTATGATAAGAAGCGCAAAAAGCGCAAGTATCAGTATCGCGCCTATGTAACCAAGCTCTTCGCAGATTATCGAGAAGATAAAGTCATTGTGTTCCTCCGGGAGATACAGATATTTCTGGCGGCTCTGTCCCAGACCGAGGCCCGTCATACCACCGCTTCCTATTGCATACAGAGACTGTACGGTCTGCCAACCGTCACCGGTAGCGTCCGCAAACGGGTCCAGCCATGTCTGGATCCTGCTTGACGCATGCGCAAACTGGGTTACAACAACGACAAACCCCAAGCCCAGCACAGCGGCTCCACCGGCAAACCAGCGCAGCTTGACGCCGCCGACAAAAAGAAGTACAACGCTGACTGCGATTATGATTATGGACGCTGAGATATGCGGTTCTAACAGGAGCAGTCCAACGATTATCAAAAGTACGACAACAAACGGGGCAATGCCATATTTGAAAGTCTGCATTTTGTCCCTGAACTTGCATATAAGCGATGAAAAATAGAGTATTATGCCGATCTTTGCGATCTCAGAGGGCTGGAATGTTGTAAAGCCGAGGCTTATCCAGCGCTTTGCACCATTGACAGTAGTTCCAATGATAGGAACAAGAGCAAGACAAACGATACTGACACATAGCACTATGAACGACATGCGTCTATAAAGCGCCATCGGGAAGCGGGAAAATATAAACATAACACCGACTCCGCCAATAGCGAAAATCAGCTGGCGCACAAAATAATAGGTTGCGTCGCCCCCCGTCTCTTTTTCAAGGTCATAATAAGCACGCGCAAAACTCGACGAGAGCACCATTACAACGCCGATGGTCAAAAGCAGCAGCGTCAGCAGCATAAACGGAAGATCTATCCTTCCCCGCTGGATCGTGCTGTCCTCCGTATAGTCGGCCAGACGCGCTTGATCGTATATAACAGATTTTTTATTTTCCTCCATTGTCCAGCCTCCTTTCTTATGGCTCCGAAATCAGAACCTCCCCATTACTGCACAAAATGATATAAACGCACAGATCGAGGATATTCCTGTAAACAGGGCAAAAAGCTCCTTCTCGCTCCATTTTTTGCCGCTCCATCCTCCCATTTCAAGATGGTGATGAAACGGAGCCATCTTGAAAATACGCTTCCCATGGCTGAGCTTGAAATAACCTACCTGAATAACATCACTAAGCGCCTCTATGATATACATCAGCCCCAGCGGGATCAGTATAAGCGGCATATCCATCATAAACGCCATTCCGCAAACGGCACCGCCAAGAAAGAGCGAGCCCGTGTCACCCATAAATATACGAGCGGGATTGAAATTATATACCAGAAATCCCAACAGGCCTCCGGCAAGCGCAGATGCGAATACGCCAAGGCCGGCATATTGCGTTCCCCATGTGAACGCAACAGCGGCATAGCACAGAAATACCGGTATAGATGTACCTGTCGCAAGCCCGTCTACGCCATCAGTCAAATTTACCGCGTTTACCTCCGCGACGATGACAAAAGCCGCGAATACGAAATATACGATCTCGGGTATCTCCCAAGTCACATTCCAGAACGGTATATAAAGATGCGGCTGCAGGTAGCCGAGCTTTCGCAGCAGAAATATAAACGCTATCGCAACAACGAGCTGAAGCAGAAATTTCATCTTTGCCGTAAGGCCAAGATTCTGTTTTTTCTTCAGCTTTTCATAATCGTCAAGAAAGCCTATGGCTCCAAAGATGAGTGCAAAGAGAAAAACAATTATATGTCCATATTCCCCTTCTGTCATCGCCCTGAACCCCGCCGAGATACAGGCAAGGGCCGTTCCTGCTATGAACATGATGCCGCCCATTGTGGGCGTACCGGATTTGGACATATGCCACGTCGGGCCGTCCTCTCTTATCATCTGGCCCGCCTTTATCTTTCTCAGCCAGGGAACCATAAACTTCCCTATGATTACCGCTGCAACAAAGGCGATGATAAAAGCCAGACAAAGCTCTAAAGTCATATTTCTTTCCTCTTCTCCAAGTATTCGGCCACGATTTCCCTCTCGTCCATATGGTGTTTTGTCCTGCCGATGATCTGATAGGTTTCGTGGCCTTTGCCGGCAAGGATTATAACATCACCTATATGGTGGTTGTCAATAGCCCAGTGGATCGCTTCAGTACGGTCGGCTATGACTTTCACCGGAGTTTTAGTATTTTTTACGCCCTCAAGTATATCGTTAATGATCTCCTCCGGCCGCTCAGTACGCGGGTTGTCTGAGGTCACTATCACAAGATCTGCATTATCTACAGCAATCTTTCCCATTATTGGCCTCTTTGTCCTGTCCCTGTCTCCGCCGCAGCCGAACAGTATGACAGTTCTGCCCTGCGCAACCTCCTTAATGGACTTTATTACGTTTTCAAGCGCATCCGGAGTGTGTGCATAGTCAATAAGAATAGTGTAATCACCATCCGTTGGAACTACCTCCACCCTGCCCTTGACGCCCTCCGCCGTTGCAAGTGAAGCAGCACAACTGCCCATGGTGTAGCCCAGCATAACGCCGGAAGCGACAACACCCAATGAATTATACACGGAAAACCGTCCTGGAATGTTCAGGGCCACACGCTGTATCTCTCCGGTCATAACCGCACAGAAGTGTATATCGCGCGCAGAGAGCTTTATATCCTTCGCTACAAGGTCTGCCTGATCATGGTTTTCTGAATACGTGAATACGCGGCAGCCTGCATCCTCTGCACTCTTGATCATGAACGGAGCCCAAGCATCGTCCATGTTGATGACCGCCTTTTTACTCTGTCTGAACAACAGCGCCTTGCAGCGGGCATACTCATCCATTGTCTTGTGGAAATCCAAATGGTCCTGCGTCAAATTTGTGAAAACGCCAAGCTCAAACTCAATTCCAGCTACGCGTTCAAGAGCAAGCGAATGTGACGAGACCTCCATCACGACGCATGTGCAGCCCGCGTCCGCCATTTCACGGAAAAGCTTCTGAAGCTCATAAGACTCGGGAGTCGTGCGCTCTGTTGGAACCACGGTGCTGCCGATCATGTTCTGATTTGTTCCGATAAGCCCGACCTTTTCGCCGTTGTCCTCAAGAAAATGCTTGAGGAGCATGGTGCTCGTTGTTTTTCCGTTTGTCCCTGTAACGCCGATCATCCGCATCTCTGACGCGGGATCGCCGAAAAAGTTTCTTGCGCAAAGGGCAAGCGCTCTTCTGGAATCCGGCGTCAGAACATAAGCCTCATCCCTCTGAGCCGCTTCCTCACAGATAACAACGGAGGCCCCGTTTTTATATGCGGCGTCGATGTACTTGTGCCCATCCGTCTCAAAACCGCGAATCGCAACAAAGACATCCCCTGGTTTGACGGCGCGGGAATCATAGCAGATGTTGTTTATTTCAAGTTCAGCTTCGGCATTGAGCTTTGTTACCTCAACGCCATTTAACAAATCACCAAGCTTCATTTGTTTACCTCCAAAGGAAAGGCTTTTCAGAATCGGCCTTGAATACTCGTGTCATTATCTACAAGTGTCACCTCTATGACGGTTCCATGTTCTACGCTGGTTCCCGCCTCGATGCTCTGTTTTGAAATGACGACTGTCTGTGAATCGGAGTGAACGCCGCTGGATGAGCGAATAAACAGTCCATACTGCTCAAGGATCTGTCTTGCAACAGAATAACTGTATCCTGTCAGATCCGGCAATACCTCCAGTCCCTCTGACGGCTCTGCGTCCGCATATATAAGTATCGTACTATCTTTGGCAACATAAACATTTGCTGCCGGCAGCTGCGCCGTTACATTGCTTCCGCTGCCTATAACGCGGTAATTGAGCCCGGCCTCGCTCAAAAGTGTCTGCGCCTCGGCAATAGTCTTTCCGCTGAGGTTTGGAACAGATACGTCAGCGTTTGCAAGCTCCTCGGTGCTGTACTCCGCCTCCACACCGAGATATGGCAGGACATCAGCAAATATATTTCCGACTGTAGGAGCAGCCATCTGACCGCCGCTAATATAAATGCCAGTGCTGGTGCTCGGCGTATCAAGCAAAACGAGTATGGCGATCTCCGGATCGTCCGCAGGCGCAATACCAACAAAGGAGACAATATATTCCTTCAGTCCGGTTGCTGCCTCCAGCGTTGTTTTTGTTGTTGTACCGGTCTTTCCGCCTATGCGGTAACCTGCTACATAAGCGTTCTTGCCGGTGCCCTCAACACTGTCTCCGACGACCTGTTCGAGCATCTGACATACCAGGGCGCTGGTCTCTTCACTAATGACCTGGCGAACCACCGTTGGCTCGTTTTGGGTTACGACCTCGCCGTTTGCATCTGTAATTTTGCTCACGACATAGGGTTTCATCAGATAGCCTCCATTGGCACATGCGGACACCGCCGTTATGAGCTGCAGCGGGGTTATATTAAAGGTCTGGCCAAACGATGCCGCGGCAAGCTGGCTGTAGTTATCAGGGTTGCAGAAAACATTTCTGCTCCACCAGATGCTTCCGCTCTCTCCGATAAGGTCAATGCCCGTTGAGCCTGTCAGCTGCGCGTCAGGATCGGATGAGGACTCAAAGAATCCGAACGCTTCACAATATTTATAGAAGTTCTCCTCTCCTATTTTCATGCCGATGTTCATAAAGGCAACATTGCACGAATGCTGTAGAGCCTGTGTCAGAGTCTGGGAACCATGACCACCCAGCTTCCAGCAGTTTCTGGCTTTGGTGTCACCTGTGACCTGGAAACTGCCGCCGCAGTAAAAATTATCGTTCATGCTTATAACGCCCTCTTCAAGTCCAATAGCCATGGTTATGATCTTGAAGGTCGAGCCGGGCTCGTATGTATCGCTTATTGCCTTATTTCTCCACTGGAGCTGCTGTGCCTGATAGAGTATCGTCGATTTCTGCTCCTCACTCTCAGCGGCCTCAATTTTTTCTTTCGTTTCATCGTCGACTTCCTGATAATTATTAAGGTCAAAATTATTAAGGGAGGCCATAGCCAGTATTTCTCCGGTATTGACATTCATAACGATCCCGGCGGCGCCGTTTTGGACGTCGTAGTCCTCTACGGCCTGAGACAGGTGCTTCTCGAGATAATATTGTATCGTCGTGTCTATTGTCAATGTTATGTCACAGCCGTCACTGGCGTCGTAATAGTCCTCAAACTTCGTGAAAAGCATGTCTGTTCCGGCGGAGTTTTTCGCGCGCACCACACGACCGTTTGTACCGGTTAGCACATCGTTATACAGAGATTCGATCCCGTTCAAGCCATAGTTGTCTATACCGACATAGCCGATCACATGACAGGCTAGGCTGGAATATGGGTAATAACGCTTGCTGTCCTCCTCGATTTTGACGCCCTTGAGATTATATTCATTTTTGAATTCCCGAACCTGATCGGAGATCTCAGGTTCTACCTTGCGCGCAACGGTCTTATACCAGGAGCTGGTCTCGGTTGACATTTCGAGTATCTTGTCATAATCCACACCGAGAATATCACTGAGCCTTGATGCTATCAGATGAGCATCTTCATCGTACATCTTGATCTCCGCCGGGCTGATATAAATCGTATCAACGCTTGCACTCATTGCGAGGATCTTACCGTTGCAGTCATAGATAGTTCCGCGCGACGCTGTGACGGTCGTCTCACGCACCTGCTGCTCTATAGCAGCGCTCTCGTATTTATCGTGGTCAATTATCTGTATCTGAAAAAGTTTTATCGCCAGTACTATAAATGCAACTATGCCGCACACTACGAGAAGAACGAGTGTGCGGCTGAGCATCATTCGATTGGGTGAATTGGAACCGGAGGTCCTTGATTTTTTATTTGCCATGTTGTTCCCCTTGCCAGAATGATTAGGTAAAATACATCTCCCGGGATATTATACTACGCTTGTCAACCAAAATATTCCCCGAGCGATTCCAGCAGGTCGTCAAACATTCCGAGTACGCCGCTCTTTTGCGTTTCGTCCTCAATAATCTCCGCCTTGTCGGGCGCGGATCCGTCAACATAAAACACTTGATCACTGCGCGGCTTCTGCATACCGAGAACAGATGTTGCATATTCCTCGATCTCCGTCATATTGAAGGCACTCTCATAGTCGATAAGAAGCCGTGTCTGCTCCACCGCCAGCTCGGAAAGCTGGCGCTCAAGATCAACGCTCTTCTCGGAAACCTCCGTAAGGCGTATGTACGACATGAGCATAAATACCATCAGCACGGCAGCGCAGACAAAACCTATGATCGAAAACGGCGCGATCGCTTGAGCTGTATGCAGAGCCGGCCTTGCCTTGCTCTCTGTCTTTTCCTCCACACGCGGAGGGGCAGCGACCTCGACCTCTCTTTCAACCGGAAACTCTTCTGCGAAGTCCACATTTCCAAAGTCATAAGCGACGCTTCCGTAGATGAATTCTTGTCCGTATGTTCTTGCTGTGTTATTCAAAAGATACCTCCTGGGGCCCCGCCCCATGTGTCGGGCCTCAAACCCTTTCAGCCACCCTCAGCTTCGCGCTGCGGGACCTTGGGTTCTCGGCAAGTTCCTCCGCCGATGCGGTTATCGGTTTTCGCGTGACGCTCCTGAGCGTCTGTACAAAGCCACAGGTGCAAACCGGAAAGTCCCTGGGACAGGTACATCCCCTTTCGCGTGAATTAATGGCATTTTTTATTATTCTGTCTTCAAGCGAGTGAAAGCTTATGACAGCCAGCCTTCCGCCCTTATTGAGTCGTTCGGCGGCAGCCTCCATCATTTCGGATATAGCGTCCAACTCATCATTTACAGCTATCCGGATCGCCTGAAAACTCCTCTTAGCGGGATGCTGCTTTTCACGCAGGGCTGAGCCCGGCATCGCCCCACGTATTATTTCCGCCAGCTCCAAAGTCGTTTCTATCGGCGCTTTTGACCTCTTTTCGCATATAGCTGATGCTATTCTTGGCGCATAGCGCTCTTCGCCAAAATCGTAAAGTATACGTTTCAGCTTGTCCTGCGGCCATGTATTGACTATCTCCCGAGCTGTCAGGGCGGATTGTTCATCCATTCTCATATCCAGCGGAGCGTCAGCCATATATGAAAAGCCTCGCTCAGTCTCATCGAGCTGAGGTGAGGATACACCGAGATCAAACAACATTCCGTCCACCAACTGGCATCCCAGTTCGTCGAGAATAGATGCAATACATCCGAAATTTCCATGAACGAAGCTTATCCTGTCGGTAAAATCTTTCAGCCGCTCTCCTGCCCTTACGAGCGCGCGGCTGTCGCGATCGATGGCTATCAGTCTGCCGGTCGTCAGCCGTTTCGCAATTTCCAGGGAGTGTCCTCCCCCTCCCAGCGTTCCGTCAACATAGATACCATCAGGCTTTATATTTAACGCCTCGATACTCTCACGCAGAAGAACTGAATAATGTCTGTATTCCATCAGAAATTCAGCCCCTCCATAACGGCGGCAATATTCTCCGGAGTCATCTCAAGCAGCGCCTGTTCGTTCCATGCGTCGCTGTCCCAGAATTCAGCGTGGTTATTGCAGCCGACAACCGTTACGCTTTTGGTAAGCCCGGCATAATCACGAAGGTTCTGCGGGATAAGTACTCTGCCCTGACTGTCAAGCTCGCATTTTGCGGCAAACGCATAGAGCGGACGCATCCTGCGCTGATCCTTGTAAGACATTGCGTTGACCTTATCAGTAAATTCTTTCCAACTCTCTGCGCTGTATGCAGAGAGGCACTTATCCATTGATAGGGTCACAAAAAAAACATTCCCAAGCTCGTCGCGTAGCCTAGAAGGGATAGAGAGACGGCCCTTGGCATCCAAAGAATGAGCATATTCACCTGTCACTGTCTCTCGCCTCCCCTTTATTTCGATTACGGGGATTCCGTATCGAATCCATGGGGATTTAACACACTTTTCCCCACTTCACCCCACAAGCATCCCCATGATAACCCTAAGGCCAAAAAAAATCAAGAGAAAATCATCAGATTTTCTCTTGATCTATATAGCAAATTTTTCATAATTGGGTCTCGATAAATCAGGACCACAAAATGTTGTGTTTCTCAGCCGAGCTCCTCAGGTACTATTGTCTGCACATTATTCCCCGTGCGCACATTTGCAGCGCTGCGGAAACGCTGGCGCGACTGCCGGATCTCATCCAGCGCGGCGGTGACCGCCTCTTCTGTGCGGCGCATGGTGTCGTCGACATACTCGTTAGCGGCACGGCGCAGCTCACGAGATTTGTTTTCTGCATTGGAAACAAGCTCATTACTCCTGATTTTTGCCGCACGGACGATCTCCTGTTCGTCAATCAAGGCTCTTGCATGTTCCTCTGCAGAGCGCTTCATCGCTTCCACCTCACGGCGGGCAGAACTGATATACTCATCACGGGCAGCAACAAGCCGCTTGGCTTCCGCGATCTCAACAGGAAGCTGGGCTTTTATCTCGTCGAGAATGTTAAGAACTGCCTCACGCTCAATCATGCATTTTTCTTTGCCAAGGGGGACGCTCCACGCCTCGCTGATCATGGTATAAAGCATCTCGACCAGCTCAAGAACGTCCTGCTGATTATAGTTCTGGTCCATATCTTTTCCTCCTAATTCCTGTTTTGAGATCTATCCTCTACGTCTTTTATTATTTCACGGGGGACAAACTCTCTAAGATCTGCTCCATATCTGGCCATTTCTTTGACAACGGATGAGCTTAGATATGTATACTTCTCGCTGGCTGTCAGAAAAACGGTTTCAAGTCCGGAATTAATCTTCTTGTTGATAAGCGCCATCTGGAACTCGCTTTCAAAGTCTGAAACCACGCGCAGCCCTTTAACAATAACGGGATTCTCAAAACGCTGGCAATACTCTGCAAGAAGCTCATTGGAGGTATCGACCTCCACATTACTAAGACGGGAAACAACGCGTTCTATAAGTTCAACGCGCTCCTCAAGGTTGAACATCGGGTTCTTGGCCGAGTTGACCATCACGCATACTACGACTTTGTCAAATATTTCAGCTGCCCTGCGGATGATATTGAGGTGTCCCAAGGTGATCGGGTCAAAACTCCCCGGATAAATAGCTGTCGTCATCAGTTACTTTCCTTCTCTGCCGTATGTGGTCAGCTTGACCTTGCCGTAGCGGTATTCCTTGCCGCGGAAATAGGGCGCGCTGACAGGAGGCAGCGTTGTTGTACTTCGTGTCTCGCAGATTATTATACCACCTTCGCGCAATATGTCAAATTCGATTATTTTTTCAAGCGCTTTTTCCGCAAGGCCGGAATCATAAGGCGGATCAATAAATACAAGTCCATACTTGCCGCACTGTCTCAGGAAGCCGATAGACTCAGTCTGGCGCACCTGACCTTCCATGCCGCAATGCTTTAGATTTTCCTTCACAAGCTTTACGGCCTCTGAGCTTTCGTCGACAAATGTCGCGCTCTCAGCACCGCGGCTAAGCGCCTCGATGCCAAGCTGTCCTGTGCCGGCAAAAAGGTCAAGGACACTTCTCCCTTCAACATCAAACTGGATTATATTGAATATGGACTCTTTCACCTGATCCGTGGTAGGGCGGATATCCATGTTCTTTGGCTCCCTGAGTCTGCGTCCTCTGGCCGTACCTGTTATAACTCTCATATCTCTGTACCTCCATGATAATGGTTCCACACAGCTTCCGCAGTATTCTTAGGCACGACCGCGCAAAGCTCCTCCAACGAGGCAGTTTTTACCGCCTTGAGCGATTTAAAATGCTTCAAAAGCGCATTTCTGCGGACTTGTCCTACTCCTTTTATGGAGTCAAGCTCGGAAGCAAGTGTCTGCTTGCGCAGCGCCCGGTTATATTCTATCGCAAATCTATGGGTTTCATCCTGAATTGACGTTATCAGATTAAATGCCGCCGGATTTCCGGAAAGGCCGATTTCCTGTCCCTCTGGGGCCATTAGCGCTCGTGTTCTGTGCCGGTCATCTTTTACCATGCCAAACACAGGTATGTCAAGCCCCAGTTCCTTGAGCACGGCCAGGGCTGTCGCGGCATGGACGTCGCCTCCGTCTATAAGCAGCAGATCAGGTCTTGACGAGAACTTCTCATCTCCCTCCAGATAATGCAGAAATCTGCGCATAATCGTCTGACGCATAGCTCCATAGTCGTCCTGATGTAATTTTTCTCCGTTTTCCGGTTTTATTTTGAACCTTCTGTAATCCCTTTTCAGCGGTTTTCCATTTACATGTACTGTCATGGAAGCAACGATATTATCATCCCCGGTATTGGAAATATCATAAGCCTCAATACGCTCCGGCAGGCTTTGCAGCCTCAGCGTTTTTTGCAGCCATTCAAGGGTCCTGAGACGTTTCTGCTGGGCTGTTGCAGCCCGTTCGGTCTCCTCCCTGGCATTATTGACCGCCGCCTCCACCAACCGTACGCGTTCACCGCGTTTTGGCACCTCGACATATACCCTTTTTCCGGCATTTTCGCTCAGATAACGCTCAAGCTCAGCCTCGTCGCCAGTATCGATCGGAAGCAGAACGTGTTTCGGCCACGATCCCCGCCTTGAATAATACTGACCGACTATTGCCGATATGGTCTCCTCATCGGTCTCCATTGGTTCTTCCAACAGCTCATAGTCTTTTCCCGCGAGGTCTCCATCCACATAATGCAGGACTACAAAACAACTCTTAGCACCGCGATAAAAGCCTATTGCATCCGTGTCGGCATACGCCGTTGCGATAACACGCTGTTTATTTCCGAGACCCTGAATAGCTTTTATCCTGTCTCGGTACTGGGCCGCCTGCTCAAACCGCAGTTCCTCCGAAGCCTCCAGCATGCGTTTCTCAAGCTCTTCGATAAGTCCGGATGTTTTGCCCTCCAGGATCATAACAGCGTCTTTTATTCCTCTACGGTATTCCTCCGGATCGGAGTCCTTGAGACACCAGCCGGCACAAACACCCATGTGATGGTTCAGACAGGGACGCTCTTTCCCTATATCCCTGGGGAACTTTTTTCCGCATGTCGGCAGTTTCAGGGCTTTCGAGATTGTATCAATTATATCAAAAGAAAGTCCCCTGCCTCCGAACGGGCCAAAATACTCTGCACCATCATTTTCAGACTTGTTGACGACGGAAAACGCCGGATATTCGCTGTTTATATCCAACCTGATGAATGGATATCCCTTATCATCTTTCAGCAGGATGTTATAATGCGGCTTATGCCTCTTTATAAGGGAGTTTTCAAGCACCAACGCCTCAAACTCAGAGCTTGCGATGATAACGTCAAAATCTTCTGCCTTTGCAACCATTGCCGCAACCTTGGGGAGATGCTCTCCGCGGAAATAGCTGACAACACGGTTTTTGAGCGCCTTCGCCTTGCCGACATATATGACCTCTCCGTTTTCGTCCTTCATGATATAGACGCCCGGCACAAGAGGAAGCTTATTTGCCTTTTCGCGCAGGCGATCGATCTTGCTTTGCAATTTGGTTTCGTTTTCCGCCATAACGCATCCTCCCAGGATATGAAAAATACGGGGCGTGCCGAAAAAACACGCCCCGGTAAAAACGCTTATGACATTTAGTTTACTCGGAAAAATCAGTTGCTATAAGCTCGGAAAGAGTGTTGACGGCCTCTTCCTCGTCAGAACCGTCAGCAATTATGTTGATTGATGTTCCCTTTACGATGCCAAGCGACAGAACGCCAAGAAGGCTCTTCGCATTGACCTTTCGCTCATCCTTTTCGATCCAAATACTGCACTTGAACTCGTTGGCTTTCTGTATAAAGAAAGTCGCTGGTCTTGCATGAAGCCCTACCTGATTATTAATAACAACTTCGCGAATAACCATTGTCACCGCTCCTTTTAAGTTCTGGTAATCTTAAAAAGATTTTATCAAAACTTTTTTTAATCGTCAACCATTTTGTAACTTTTGTTGTCTTGCACAGTTATCCGATTGAGCAATCTACCGATTTTATTTCAATTCAACCACTGTAACGCCCGCTTCTCCTTCTCCATACCTGCCCAATCTGTATTTCTTCACCTGACGGTTGTGCTTCAGACAGTCCTGAACCGCCGCCCGGAGTGCACCGGTGCCTTTACCGTGGATTATTGTAACCGTCGTGAGCTTACTCATCACAGCGCCGTCTATATATCGTTCGACAACAGGTATTGCCTCATCCGTCATCATGCCTCGTATATCCAGCTCAGGACCGACTCTCGCGGTGCCTGCCATTGCCGCAGAAACGCTCCCTGTGTTCCTGGTTTTCTGTTTCTTCTGCTCGCCCTCCAGCAAATATACCTCGCTCATCTTCGCGTTTACCCGCATAATGCCCGCCTTAAGCTCGAGATTGTTTTCAGGAGATATGGAAATTACCTCCGCTTTGATGCCCATTGCACGGATCATAACAGTGTCGCCCGGCCGGATTTCCCGGGAAGGCGGAGTTTCACGCTCCGGCTCTGATTTTTCCTGCACCGCATATTTCTGCGAGCTTTCATTTATGCGCCGGCGAAGCTCTGCCCGGGCCTCATTGATCCTTCTGTGGTCTTCTTCCCTGTTTTGTTTTTTCTTCATCTCGTCGAGCTCGGCAAATACGCTCTCCGCGGTGCGTCGTGCTTCGTCAAGAATGCGCTGTGCCTCGCGCCTAGATCTTGCTTCCGCTGTTTCGAGTCTGGAATTTAGCTCTGCCTCGATTTTAGCCGAACGCTCAGCGCTTTTTTCCGCGTCACGCAGCTTTTTTTCCGCCTCATCTGCGTACTTTTCCATCCGGCGGCGCTCCTGTTCCAGCTTTTCTATCGTCGCTTCAAAGCTTGCGCTCTCCGTTCCGATTCGGCTGCGCGCATCCTCGATTATGTTCTCCGGCAGTCCGAGCCGCGCTGAGATCGCAAAGGCATTTGATTTACCCGGGATGCCGACCAAGAGCCTGTATGTCGGGCGCAGAGTTTCGACGTCGAACTCACAAGAGGCGTTTTGCACCCCGGCAGTGTTCGTCGCATATACCTTCAGCTCCGCATAGTGTGTCGTCGCTGCGACAAGCGATCCCATGGAGCGGGCATATTCTATTACGCTCATTGCAAGAGCCGCGCCTTCTGTCGGATCGGTGCCGCCGCCCAGTTCGTCAAGCAGCATCAGCGTCCCCTCGCCGCATTCTTCGATTATCCTGACAATGTTCGTCATATGTGACGAAAACGTGGACAGTGACTGCTCTATGCTCTGCTCATCTCCTATGTCGGCAAGCACTGCGCGGAATACGGGAATACAGCTTCCGTCAGCCGCCGGAATGTGCAGGCCGCACATTGCCATCGCGCTTAGAAGTCCCATTGTCTTGATGCTGACGGTTTTTCCGCCGGTGTTGGGACCAGTTATGACCAGCGTGTCATATTCGCCGCCCAACTCTATATCTATCGGGACAGCGGTCTCCTTAGGCAGGAGCGGGTGTCTCGCACGGCGGAGCACAAGTTCCTTTTCAGAGATCTGAGGCTCTTCGCCGTCATACTTGTAACTCAGTTTGGCTTTTGCGAAAATAAAATCGAGCGTCACAAGTACGTTAAAGTCACAGGTTATATCCTCCCTGTGTGCAGCGCAGTCAGCAGAGAGTTCCGCCAAAATGCGCTCGATCTCCAGTTTTTCTTTCGCTCTGAGTTCACGCAGCTCATTGTTTGCCTTGACAGCAGCCATCGGCTCGATGAACAACGTCGCACCTGATGACGAGACATCGTGCACAAGCCCTGGGACAGATCCTTTGTGGTCTGCCTTAACGGGTACCACGTATCTGTCTGACCGCGTTGTTATAATAGGCTCCTGCAAGGCCTTTGCATAGGTCGGAGAGGATATTATCTTTTGCAGTGCCTCACGCACTCTGGCGCTTGCCGCTCTGATTTTCCTGCGAATGTCAGCAAGCTCGGAACTTGCCGCGTCTGCAATCTCGTCCTCCGCGGTTATCGAGCCTGTTATCTTATCCTCAAGAAAACGGTTTGCCTGAAGATTGTAAAACAGATAATCTATATCTGTCTTCCCGATATTGTCGTTTCCTACATATCCGCGGACGAGCCGTGCCGTTTGGAGCACTCCGGCAATATCAAGCAGCTCGCGCGTGTTGAGAACGCCGCCCATATCCGCGCGGCTGAGACTTGAGCGTACATCCTTTACCCCGGAAAAAGACGGACTGCCTTTAACCGTCATCATCTTTTTAGCAGAGCTTGTCTCCCCCATGCGTTTCTTTATCTCAAACTCCGACTGTGACGGCCGAAGCTCAAGTGCCCGCTCCTTCGCAGGCTCGCTGACCGCTTCGTCCGCCAGAAGCGCAAGTACGCTCGGCAGTTCGAGTGTATTCAATGATTTTTCGTACAGTTCCATATTATTTCTTCTTAAATCCAAGAATATTTTAACAGTATTATCTGCGGCATGAATACCGTCCGGAGGGATTGTAAAAACCCGCTCCTTTTCAAACCCTCGCTTATACTCTTCTATTTGGTATTACAGGCATCCGGCATTACTGTCGGGATCATCAATTTCCAAGAGGAGCATTTGACAATAAAAGAATTTTGTGCTTCCTGTTTCCAAATGGCCTGTGTATGTATATGCCTGTTCCCCGTCTATGCTGACAGAACAATGGACATGAGGTTTTCCATTTTCTACAAAGCCTTGAAGAGAAGATAATTGGAGCACCGTATCCTCCCATTTGAGTTTAGTTTTATTGTTATCTTTTGTACAGAAACCAAGCGCATAATTATTAAAACCGCCCAAACCAGCCACTATTATGCCTGTTTTGATATTTTCATTATCTATTATCTTTTGCAGTTCTACCAGAATATCTTCTCCAAAATCCAGTACGATATTAAATA
>CAZIHY010000052.1:0-16738 GCA_964539115.1 uncultured Oscillospiraceae bacterium | reverse complement strand
TATTACTTAATAGTACTGCTCCATGCGCACAGCGGTGTCAAGAGCGATCTCGATCATCTGGGTCAGCGACTTTTGCCGTTCCTCAGGGGAGAGTGCCTCCGGTCTGTACATATGGTCAGAAATCGTGCACAGGCAGAGTGCGCGCTTTCCGCATCGGGCGGCGTTCATATAGAGGCCGGCGGCCTCCATTTCAACGGCAAAAACGCCCATTTTTTTCCACTGATCCACACCGTCGGAACCGTCATTGTAGAAATTATCTGCAGAGAGGAGGTTTCCAACGCGTATGTCAACGTCTTTGTCTTTTGCCGCAGCGACGGCTTCAGACAGAAGTGTGAAGTCGGCGATAGGGGCAAAAGTTCCATTCAAAGCGAACTGGTGGGCAAAATTGGAGTCAGTACAGGCGCCCTGGGCGGCAACGATATCCATGAGTTTGAGATCGTCATTTATCGCTCCGGCGGAGCCGATGCGGATGATGCTCTCAACGCCGTAAAAACTATAAAGCTCCCAGCTGTAAATTCCGATAGAGGGGATGCCCATACCGCTTGCCTGCACGGTGACGGGCGTGCCCTTCCAGGTGCCGGTATAACCTTGGACTCCGCGGACATTGTTTACCAGAACAGGGTTCTCCAGGTAGGTCTCTGCGATGAATTTTGCTCGCAGCGGGTCGCCGGGCATGAGTACGGTCCTGGCGATCTGTCCGGGCAGGGCTTCTATATGGGGTGTCGGTGCAGACATAAAGATTCTCCTTTTCAGATGAAAATTATTTATTATATGGCGAATTCAGATATCCTTCCAGTATCAGGCTTGCGGCGACAGCATCAACAGTTTGGCGGTGTTTCTTCATTTTTTTCCCGCTGTCGTGCAGTATGCGGTGGGCGTCGACGCTTGTGCGTCTTTCATCCCACATGACTACGGGCAGGGAGGCTGCTTCCTCCAGAAGCTTTGCGAAAGCGCGGCTCTTTTCGGCTCTCGGTCCCTCGCTGCCATCCATGTTCTTCGGCAGTCCGAGCACAAGCGTTCCGACATCGCGCTTTGCCGCCTCACTGGCGATGATTTGTGCAAGGCGCTCTGAGTTCCACTCTGTGACAGTCCATGCCTCTCCGCACAGGGTGGCGGTCAGATCGGAAACGGCAAGCCCCGTGCGGGCATCACCGAAATCAATTGCCATGATCCGCATATGTTCAAAACCTCATTTCACAATCATTCGATAAATCCCATGCGGCAGAGCTTACGCGCGATAGGGGCGAGGAGGGGAGTGACGACCAGTTTGACAGCTCCGAGACCCAACTCCTGCGGTATGCGGCTGATGAAGTATCCCCAATAGCTCTTGCTGTCGTAGAGCTGGGATATCCACAGCGTGTTGAGCAAAAGCGAGAAAACAATGCAGTTTATGACGACCGGCAGAACTACATTCGGCCAAAAGTGCAGCCGGACATGATTGTCAAAACGCTTTGAGCGAACGGCGGTGAAATAACCATAGACCGCGCCCATGAGAGCGCCGCAGACGCTGAAGCCCGGGTGATATGGCCCGAAGGGGAACAGCAGCGCACCGATCATGTCGCCCAGTCCGCCGACGACAGCGCCTCCTACCGGGCCATAGAGCATTGCGCCCATGACCACCGCGATGAATGCAACACCGATCTTGAGGAATGGCGTTTGGATGGAGCAGAAACGGTTCAGTACGATCTCAAGCGCGACAAGCAGCGCGCACTGGCAAATGGCTTTGAGAGAAAGTTTTTTCATAATAATGGTTCTCCTTTTCTTTAAAGAGCAACCACGAAAGGGAGAAACGTCCCCAAAGTGGCAGCGGATGCGGTCACGGCACCGCAGCTTACAAGAAGCTTTCGTCCGGAGGCAACTTCCCATCCTCCGGCACTTGACGCGCCGTGTCCTACTCTGCGATTAGAGCGGTGTGTATATTATTCTGTTTTATGTCAGGCCAAAACAGTACCTGACCGCGCCGGACATATAAAGCGAGCCGACCGCGCAAACGACGCTGTTTTCGTCCGCAAGTGAAATGGCTTTTGCAACGCCCTGTTCGATCGTATCGCAGGGATCGGCACGTTTTCCGTGAGCGCGCAGGAATTCGGCCAGTTCGCCGGCGCTGAGGGCGCGTGGATTATCAGGGGTCACAGTCACAAATTCGTCTGCAATAGGAATGAGCGTTGAGAACATCTCGTCATAGTCCTTGTCCGCGAGCACGCCGACGAGCAGCACGCGGCGCATGTCCGGAAAATATTCCATCAGGTTGTCGCGCACGGCTTCCATGCACTGCGGATTGTGTCCTCCGTCCACAACAAACCACGGGTCGCGGGAAACTATCTCGAAGCGGGCAGGCCAGACAACTGAAGCCATGCCGTCCGCGACTGCCTGTGCGCCTATCTCCGCGCCCCTGTCCCGAAGAGCTTCAACGCATTCAAGGACAACGGCGGCGTTTCTGAGCTGGTGGCGGCCGAGCAGCGGGAGCGTTATCATATCCGAACCCTTATAGGCAAAGGCCTGTCCGTCACGGGAGAAGCTGACGTTGGTTATTTTCCCAAACTCAGCGGCGCGGAAGCACGCTTCGCGCTCGATACAGATATTCATGAAAACGTCCATTACGCTTTTTTCCTGTTCATACGCAACGACCGTACAGCCAGGCTTTATTATGCCCGCTTTTTCAACGGCGATCTCCTCGATCGTGCTGCCGAGTTCGCTTGTGTGATCAAGCCCGATCCGCGTCATGACGGCTATCTCAGGGGGATCGATGACGTTGGTGGAATCCAGCCGGCCACCCATACCGACCTCAAGCACGACATAGTCGCATTGATGGGAGGCGAAGAACTCCATGCCGATCGCTGTTACGATCTCGAACTCCGTGGGCCTGTCCGACATGCTCTCGGCCAGCGGACGTATCCGCTCCGCAATGCGGCACAGCTCAACATCTGAAATAGGCTCGCCGTCTATCACCATGCGCTCGTTAAAGCGGAAGAGATATGGGGAGGTGTAAAGCCCTGTACGGTATCCGGCCCTGGTCAGAATTGAGGCCAGCATGGCAGAGGTGCTGCCTTTGCCGTTGGTCCCGGCGATGTGTATGAATTTGCAGCGTTTCTGTGGTGAGCCCAGCTTGTCCATAAGCTCCCGTGTGCGGGAAAGCCCCGGTTTTGAGCCGTGCCATTTAACGCTGTGGATAAAATTAAGTGTTTCTTCAAGTGTCATTTTGGTCACATCCGTAAGGCGGCTTGGGACGGATCCGTGCTGTCAGAAACAGGCGAGGACCATGTTATCCAGACCGCGCATGATTGTAACAGTATAACACCCCTGTTTGTCACGTGCAAGACGAATGCAGACAAAATTCTGCATTCCTTTCGGATGTGCAAGGGAAGGCCCTGTCTGATCTTAAATCGGGCAGGGCCTTGAACATTTCTCAGCCGATGTCGATGATGACCTTCATACAGTCGGCAGGGTGCTCGTCGATGAAGGAATATGCCTTATCATACTCGGAGAGCGGGAAGTGCTGGGTTATGATAAGATCAGATTTGATACTGCCGTCGAGCAGGAAACGCAGGGCGTCCTCGAAATCCTCCTTGACATACATCATATGGCCAATGAGGTTGATCTCGCTGCGCTGTATCGCGGGAACGTCAAACTCAACAGGATCCTTGAAATTGCCGGAGATAACGATCGTGGAGTTCTTTCTCGCGGCGGCAATGGCGGAGGCGAAGGTGCCGCGGGTCGCGGCACAGTCAATGATGATGTCCGCCTTGCGGTGGGCGCCGAATGCCTCGATTATGGCGTCCTTCAAGTCGACCTTGGAGGTGTTGACGCAGTAGTCGATGCCGCACTTTTTCGCTATCTCAAGTTTGGAATCAAGGATGTCGGTTATCATGACGGCGCGTGCGCCAAGCGCCTTTGCACACTGTGCGGTAAGGTTGCCGATAGTTCCGGCGCCGAGGACGACGATGTTCGCGTCCTTATAGTCGCGGGATCGCTTGACGGAGCCGACGCCGACGGCAACGGGCTCGACCAGGGCGGCAATGTCGTCAGACAGGTCATCGGGGGTCTTGTGAAGGTTCCAGGGGTCGACGGCTATGTATTCGCAGGCGCAGCCGTCCATGTGGATGCCGATGACCTTCAGATCTTCACAGACATTGAAGCGGCCTGTCTCGCAGGGATAGCAGTGGCCGCAGACGACCTGGGGCTGAAGCACAACGCGGTCTCCGGGTTTGAAGCCGGTCACGTTCTTGCCTACCTTTTCGATGACAGAGGAGACCTCATGGCCGAGAACAAGGGGGTATTTGACGTATTTGTGCTTGCCGTGATAAACCTGGATATCCGAGGCGCAGACGCCGAGGTACCTGTTTTTCAGCAGGACCTGATCGTCATTTATCTCAGGGATCGGGCGCTCGGGATAATCGAATTTATAGGCTTCAAGAATTCTTGCACACTTCATTTTTGCTTCTGACCTCTTTTTATTTATTGACGACGTTGATCGGTTCGCCGGAAAGGAAGGCGGTGAGATTGGCGACCGTTATATCCATCAGGCGCTGGCGGCTCTCCTTGGGGGCCCATGCGATGTGCGGGGTAAGAATTATATTCTCAACGCCCTGAAGCGGGTTGTCGGCGCGTATCGGCTCGACGGAGACGACGTCGGCGGCGTATGCATAGACCTTGCCGGACTTGACAGCGTCCACGATATCCTCGTCGACGACAATAGGACCGCGGGCCGTGTTGATAAGTATAACGCCATCCTTCATCGTTGCGATGCTGTCTTTGTTGACCATACCTTGAGTCTCAGGGAAGAGCGGGCAGTGGAAGGTGATGACGTCGGCACTTGTGAAGATCTCTTCACGGCTGGCGTAATGGATGTTTTCGGTCTCCTGCGCGGGATCGACATGCGTCGCACAGACGAGGACATTCATGCCGAAAGCGACGGCGATCTTTGCAACGGCCTTTCCTATGCTGCCGTATCCGATGATGCCGAGGGTCTTGCCGCAGAGCTCGATGAGGGGATAATTCCAATAGCAGAAGTCGGTGCTGGCGGCCCATTTTCCGGCGTGGACAGAGTCACTGTGGCTGCCGACGTGACTGGTTATCTCAAGAAGCAGCGCGAAAACGTGCTGCGCAACGGAAACAGTGCTATATCCGGGCACGTTGCAGACGGGGATTCCGCGCTCACGGGCATATGCAACGTCGACGACATTGTAGCCCGTTGCAAGCAGGCCGATGAACCTGACGTTCGGGCAGGCAGCAAGGGTCTCAGCGCTGAGGGGCGTTTTGTTTGTGAAAACGATTTCCGCGTCGCCGATACGCTCGACGATCTTGTCAGCGGGGGTGCGGTCATAGACCGTCAGTTCGCCGAGGGCCTCCAGGCCCTCCCAGCTCAGATCACCGGGGTTTTCGGTGTATCCGTCAAGGATTACGATTTTCATTTAACAGACCTCCGTCAGTTAGAATATCAAAGCATGGCCCATGCGCGGTTGAGGCAGCGCTTTGTGTTGGCAAGCACGATATCCTCATCCTCGCCGGGGCGAAGGGTGACCTCCATGGACAGGACATAGGGGTTCTCAGCGTCGAAGAATCCCTCGTCCCTGAGCACGCGGAGGTAATCGAGCAGCTCGGGAGTGTCGTTGGCGCTGTTGGGATAGCCGAAGCGGGGATGGAGATCGCCGTAGCCGTCACAGCCCTTCTGTACGACAGCGTTGCCGAAGTGGAAGTGAGTAATATAGGGGCGCATGGTTCGAACAGCAAACCGGCTGGTCTCATAGGTGATGGGGAAGTGGCTCAGGTCGACCAGCAGGCCGAAGTTGTTGTGGGTAGTGCGCATGTCGGCGGCGAAGCGGGCGGCGAGAGGTGCGGGGCCGATGAGGGCTGCCTTGTCTATATCGAAGTCGAAAACCTCGAGCTCGACGTTCATGCCCTTGGTCGCGGCATAGTCGCAGATATTGCGGGTGGTCTTGAGAAGCTGTGAATATGCCTGCTCCCTGGTCTCCTCCTGCCACTTGCCGGCGAGGAAGGCGATTCCCTTAGCTCCGAGATACTCGGCCTCGTCAATGGCCTCGAGCAGAGTAGCCTCGGCCTTCAGACGTCCTTCCTCATCTATGTCATTGGGGTTGTACTTCGTGCTGAGCAGACGGGGCTGTGCGCCGTAGCAGACCTTGAGGTGGCTCTGATCGAGCAGCTTCTTGGCTTCCTCATTCTTCTCGCCGTAGCCTTTGAGTTCGATGGCGTCAAAGAAATCATCGCGGCAGATAGCCTTCAGGGACTCCATCGGGTCGCGGTTTGGGTAGCTCATCCACTGGATGGTACCGACCTGAAAGTATTTATGAATGGATTCGTTCATGGGAAAGCTCCTTTCAAAATATTGATTCTTAATTTATTATCAGCAGCCGCGCAAGCCTCTCGGCAGCGCCGGAGAGGAGTGAAGCTGCATTTTGCATGGAATGTTCGAGGGTCATTGGCCTGTCAGCTATAGGTACGACCGCGCTGACGCCAAGCTCGTACAATGCTGTTGCGCTCTCGTCCGCGCAGCCGGTCAGGCAGACCACGGGCACTCCGAAGTGCTTTGCCAGCGCGCCGATGCCGGAGGGGACCTTGCCCATAGCGGAGGAGCCGTCAGTCTTTCCCTCGCCAGTTATGACGAGATCGGCTTTCGATATGAGCGTTTCCGCGCCCGAAAGCTCCAGCACCAGGGAAATTCCGCTGCGAAGCTCGGCTCCGCAAAAAGCGGCGAGACCTGCGCCAAGGCCGCCGGCAGCACCAGCTCCGGGCATCGCGCCTATGTCACGGCCGAAAGTGGATCTGAGCTTTTCGCGGTAGTTTTCAAGCGCTGCATCGAGCTGCAGTACCTGTTCCGGAGATGCGCCCTTCTGCGGACCATAAACGGCTGAAGCGCCCAGAGGTCCGGTCAGAGGGTTAGTCACGTCGCTTGCGACCATAATCTCGCATTCTGAAAGCCGTGGATCTAGGCCGGAGATGTCTATCGTCTCGAGACGCGCAAGCTCCAGCCCGCCGGGGCCGAGCTCCGCACCGCTTAGATCTGTCAGAGAGACGCCGAGCGCCTGGGCCATGCCGCCGCCGCCGTCGTTCGTGGCAGAGCCGCCGATGCCGATGAGCAGCTTCCGGCAGCCTGAATCGAGTGCCGCACGTATGAGCTGGCCTGTCCCGCGGGTCGTAGTGACGCCGGGGTCGCGCCTGTCCGGAGGAACGAGCGGAAGGCCGCTCGCGGACGCCATTTCGATGACCGCAGCTCCGTTGGACAGCTTGGCCCAGTGCGCCGTGACCGGTTCGCCAAGGGGACCGGTGACCTCGGCGGAGATCAATTCCCCGCCGACGGAGTACAGAAGAGCCTCAGTCGTGCCCTCGCCCCCGTCCGCCATTGGAATGGAAAAGGTCTCCGCCTCGGGAATAACGCGCCGGAGTCCCTGCTCTATCGCGGCGGCGGCTCCGATCGAGGAGACGCTGCCCTTGAAGGAATCGGGCGCGATCACGATAGTCTTGAGTTTATGCATTGCCATTCTCCCAATCGACCTGCGCGTTGGAGAGATGCTCCCGCATGAGCTCACGCGCCGTGTCGGGGTCATGATTGCGGAAGGCCTCTATAAGCATCTGGTGATGTTTGAGCCCGTCTGTGCCGACTATGGAGATGTTATCTTTGAACAGCGCGAAGTAGTAATCGCGCAGGATCTCGGAAACGGAGACGATGAAGGGATTACAGGTCGCCTTTGCGACCATGTTGTGGAAAGCAAGGTCTGCCTCCGGTGCGGTCTCGACATTTTCCATACCTTTATTGGTCTCTTCCATACCCTTGATGATTTTGTCGTCGGCGCGCTCGGCGGCGAGGGCAGCCGCCTCGATCTCAAGGATGCGGCGGAACTCAAACAGGCTTTTTCTGTCGGAAGCGGACATCGCGATGACGGGAATGACGGCTTTGAGCCCGTCCGCGCTGTAAAACTTGCGGACGAACGTGCCCTCTCCGCGGCGGCTCTCGATCAGGCCTAGGCCGCTCAGACGCTGGAGCGCGCTGCGCACGGAGATACGGCTGACGCCGAGGATGCCGACCAGCTCGTTTTCAGAGGGCATCTTCTCGCCGGGCTTCCACTCGCCGGTCATTATGGAGTTACGAAGCTGTTCGAAAACCATGTCCCCGACATTTTGTTTTTCAATTTTTTGAAGTGCCATAATTTTTCTCCTCTCTTGAAATATGAGGGGCGGTCAGAAAACTCAGAACAGGTTTCCGTTTTCGTCAAATGCGAAGGGGGCAAATTCCCCCTCGACGGTGATGTTCGGGTTGGCCTCCGCCTCTGCAAGCAGGGCCTCAGAGATCTGGATATGTTCAATATGCAGGGAATTGGGTATACGGATTATGCGGACATTTTCGCGGTCGATGCCGTTGCAGCTGCGTACGGCAAGCTTTATGGCGTTCGCGTCGCAGTCGAGCACCAGCGGCACGTTAGCCGCGTGCAGGACAGTGGAGGTTATGACGTTGGGATAGGTAGCCTCGAAGTCCATCTTGTCGAAGAAGCGCTGAGTCGTTATGTCCGCAAGTCCGACGCCGCAGCCGTTGCCGTGGCTCTCTTCGGAAAGGTCGAGGATGACCATGCGCTGGGATTTGATGCCCCCATCGGCAAAGGGGGTAAGGAAACGCCCCGTGATGTTCGGGTCGTGGCCATCTCCGCTGAAGTTCTTGCCGATGGTGTCAACGATGAGAATGTCCGTCTCCTTAAACTGTATGCTGGGCATGAGAGACTTGGCTATGAGCAGGAGATGAGGTTCCTTTTCCTCGATCTCTTCGGGCAGCATCGGTTCGAGCATCGCCGTCTCGTCATAGGCGTTTTCAACGATGGCGAGGCCGAGGACGACGTTTGATTTCTCCATCATGAGCTTTGCGAACATCGGAACGAGCCTGGCCATGACGCCGAAGCCCTCCTGATGGCAGAGCTCTGCGCCCTCCTGTTTGCCGAGGCCGATGGTCATCATCTTCATAAGTCCGGATTCAAACGGGCCGCGGAAAGCGGTATGAGGCTTGACCCTGCCGGCGACGATAATGCCATCAGCCTCATATGCGTGTTTGTCCATGCGGACTGGATGTCCGTCCTCAGTATCGCCGATGTAAACAGTCTCCATCGAGGAGACGATGGGGCAGCCCATGGCTTTCTCTGTCACGCCGTAGGACTCGATGACCTGGCGTTGGCCCTCTGCAGTGGCGCCGCCGTGGCTGCCCATTGCGGGCACAATGAAAGGACTTCCGCCCTTGGCCTTGACGAAGTCGACCAGCGCGCGGGTTATAACGGCGATATTGGCGATGCCCCGGCTGCCGACAGTAATTGCGACGCTCATCCCCGGGCGGACAGCGTCGGAGAATTTCCCGTCGGAGAGGCGCTGCGCAATATATGAGGGGATCTCCTCCGGGGGGATGCGGGGTCGGTCAAAGCTTTGCCTGACCGTGACCATTTTTGGAAGCTCCACATTTTCGCAGAGCTTTGATACAACTCCCATTGCAGAATACCTCCCAGATTTATTATGTAAGTTGTATTACATTTTTACCACCGTTTTTGCGAACAGTCAATAATAATATCATTAAGTTGCAAAAAGCGCACAGATGATAAACTGAGAAATCCTTGAAAAATAAAGGTTTTTCATCAAATTCATGAATATAAATGATCCGCCGCGATTCCGGATGGAAATCGGGTTCCGGAATTACGGCGGGTTGTATGATTACTGAAAAATTACCTGTTATACCTCGAGCATTGCCTCAACTTCTACGGTCACGTCCATGGGCAGTTCGGGAACTCCGACAGCGGTACGCGCATGGCGCCCGGCCTCGCCGAATACTTCGAACATGAGCTCGCTTGCGCCGTTTGCAACAAGATGCTGCTGTGCAAAGCCCGCGGCGCTGTTGACGAAGATCTGGAGCTTTAGAACGCTTTTTACCTTGTCGAGAGAGCCGAGATGGGCCTTCGCGGCGGAAAGAATATTGACGGCGCAGAGGCGGGCGGCGCGCTGTGCTTCCTCAAGGCTGCGCTCACCGCCGGCTTTGCCGGTGAAAACGGGTTTTCCGCCGGAGACAGGTATCTGTCCGGACACAAAAAGAATATTACCGGCCTGGCGCACGGGAACATACATCGCGGCGGGCGCAGCGGCCTCCGGCAGTGTTATGCCGAGCTGGGAGAGTTTTTCTTCGATAGTCATATTTATATCACCTCTAAAAAACAGTATATCCGCCCCGCAGGCGCTTTGCAAGCGCTTTGCCGGTAAAACAACAAAAGCTTCAAAAATCGGGATATCCGGGAGGCAGCTGTGGGGTATTTAAACAATTTTATCTGTGAGTGGGCCGAATGCAAAATTTCTTGTTCCCATGTAAAAAAATGTGTAGTATAATATCAGCGTCAAATCATATACTAATTATTTATTTACGGAGGTAAATATAATGAACCACGAACCTGTTATAGTTGCGTACGGACGCAGCCCCTGCTGCCGCAGCAGAAAGGGCGGCCTTGCGACTACTAACCCCATCGACTATGCGGCACAGACCCTTAACGGCGTTATCGCCAGGGTGCCTCAGCTCAAGCCTGAGATGATCGACGACGTCATCACCGGCTGCGCAATGGCTATCAATGAACTCAACATGAACGCCTCCCGACTGATCGTAAACCGTGCCGGCCTGCCTGAGAGCATTTGCGGACAGACCATAAACCGTTTCTGCTCCTCCGGACTTCAGGCTATCGCGACCGCTTCCAACGCGATCCTTGCCGGACAGATGAGATGCGTTGTCGCCGGCGGTGTTGAGTGCATGACCAAGTGCTTCAGCCCCTTCCCCGACGAGTACAAGAACCAGTGGATCCTCGAAAACTATATCGGCGGCTATATGTCCATGGGCGAGACCGCGGAGCGCGTTGCCGACGCTTATGATATTTCCCGTGCCGACATGGAGCAGATGGCTCTTGAGAGCCATACCAAGGCTGCTGTTGCCCGCCGCGACGGCAAGCTTGCGCCGAGCATCGTTCCCATCCTAAACTCGGACGGAGTTACCGTCACCGAGGACGACGGCATCCTCGCCGACGCCGAGGGTAACCTCAAGACCAGCCTTGAGAAGATGGCGGGCATGAAGCCCTGCTTCCGCGACGATGGAAAGGTCACCGCGGCCACCAGCTCCCAGACGACCGACGCCGCCGCATATGTCATCGTTATGGATGCGGCACTGGCAGAGGAACTCGGCATTAAGCCCATTGCAAAGCTCGTCGGCTTTTCCGTTGCCGGCTGTGACGCTACCATGATGGGTATCGGCCCGATCTATGCTATCCCCAAGGTCATGGAGCAGACCGGCCTGACTGTCGAGCAGATGGACGTCATCGAGCTCAACGAGGCGTTTGCGTCTCAGGCACTGGCCTGCATCCGCACACTCGGACTGCCCTATGACAAGGTCAATCCGTACGGCGGAGCTATGGCTCTCGGTCACCCGATGGGCGCGACCGGCGCTTTCCTGACCGGAAAGGCTCTCGACTATCTGAAGGACAACAATGGCAAATACGCCCTTGTCTCGATGTGCATCGGCGGCGGCATGGGTGCTGCCGGAGTCTTTGAGCTTCTGTAAAATCTGACCTATAAAAACAGGCAAGGTAAACCACGGTTATACCTTGCCTGTTTCTTTTCAGGATCTGTCCTCTTTTTTGCGGTAGTTTTGAGAAAGTATAGCGGTACAAAAAACGCCTCCCCCGTGCAGGGGAGGCGTATATTACATGGAGATATGCGCCCTTATTCGGGCAGCGGGACATAGCCGTTTACCGCGTCGTTGACCATTGCCATAAAACCGTCGTATTCGGATGAATAATTCTTTTCTTCCCATATGAACACGCCGAAGGCCTCGTATCCGACGTCCTTCCATGTAGTTTGCAGCTCGGAGAGCTTTTCCTCGTACTCATCAACTGAGACGCTTTCGCCCAGATATGAGCAGCGAGTTGAAACAGATTCGCCGCTTTCGATATCATAGTCGTCATAGCGGTATAGAACGCTGGTGAGACCGAGAACACTGTCCGTACCGAAAAATTCGATAAGCTCGGAATAGCTAAAATCCAGTGCGCCGTTGCCTGAGGTGATGAAGAAGCGCAGTTCTCCGTTGTCCGAGCGCATTAGTCGGAAATCATCATAGTAATTGGCATTGACATAAACTGTGGAATAGTGTTCTCCGCCGAATTCCTGACCGAGGTCCAGCATGTTCGCAGAGACGCACTCGACGGTTCCCTCGCTGTCGGTTATGTCAAAAAACTGGATGCCCATTGAGGCAGAAGCGCCGGAGTCGAACAGCAGCATTTCCGGGTCGCCGTCAATGTCAAGGTCGATGAAACCGACGCCTGCAACGCCGCCGTAGCAGAGTTCGGAAATGCGGTCAAAGTTTTCGTCGAGAAAGGCTATGTATGTTTCAAAGCAGCCGGTCTCGTCAGGCTCCTGCTCAGGACTGTCCGTTTCGTCCGGCGTTTCGTCGTCGGGTTCGTCCGGCTCGTCGGTAATGACAGGAGCATCGGGTTCGGGGGTGGAAGTATCGTTCAGGATGGCTGTCGGCTCTGGCTCATCAGATGGCGTGTCCGGCTGTGGCGCGGCCTGTGTGCAGGCGGAGAGACACAGCAGCAGATATGCCGCAAGAAATATATATAGGTATTTTTTCATATACTACCTCCATAAAAACACAAAACATTATAGCATGTTCTCTATCCAAGGTAAATACCTGCGCGAAAATTGTAGAATTTGTTGATTTTAGAAACAAATTTGAGAAATTTGCGGCTAAAAATTTGGAGATTGGTAATAGATGAACAATAGGAAAGCCCGAACATTCAGTTCGGGCTTCCCTATTGACAAACAACTGTACTATACGTATAATACGGTTAGAAACTGTGTTACTCAAATAATACGGTTCTGGAGGTGAGGGCGTTGATCTCATTTGACAGCTTCATAATGGAGTCGGGTGTTCCGATCTACCAGCAGCTTCTGCGCTTTATAAAGCGCGGGGTAGCGTCGGGAATGATAACGGATGGGAATGAGCTGCCCTCGCGGCGTATGCTGTCGGCATTGCTGGGGGTAAATCCAAACACCGTGCAGAAGGCATACAGGATGTTGGAGGAAGAGGGGCTAGTCTCTTCACACTCGGGCGCGAAAAGCCTTATGCAGCTGGACGAGGCAAAAATCGCCGGCGTTCGCGCAGAACTTATAGAGAACGAGGCGGGCGCATTTGTAAGCGCGCTGCGTCAGGCCGGTCTGACGAGACAGGAGGCCCATGCGCTGATAGATGGGCTTTGGGGACAGGAGGAAGAGGCATGAAAAAACACTTGTCGGTTCTGATGCTGTTTGCACGCAGCAGCATATATAAGCTCACAGGACTGTTGGTCCTTATGGCGGGAACAGAGACCGCGCTGTTTTTCCTTGCGCTGGAGAAGGCTCCGGATATTGCGCTGGAGACGGTTTTTTCAAGAGGCCGGACCGGCATTGTCTGTGCCGTTGCGTTTGTTTTATATACCGTGGTGCTCTGCCTGACGGGCTGCGAATTCGGCTCAAAGCAGGGATACACTCTGCGCCGCCTGCGGGTCTCGGAGTGGAGCGTATATTTCTGGCAGACAGGGTATAACCTGTGCTGTTATCTGATTTTCTGGTTTGTCCAGCTCGCGGCAGCGCTGCTGCTGTGCGGACTTTATATGTCGCATGGCGGAGGCTCTCAGGACGTGTTTTTGGCCTTTTACCGCAGTTCCTTCCTGCACAGCCTGTTGCCGCTGGATGAGACGTCCAGATATGTCAGAAACGCAGTGCTTGCTCCCGCCCTTGCCCTGGCGGCGGCATATTTTCCGCTGTGCCAGCGCTATGGAAAGCTGGCTGTTGGGACGATATTCCTAGCGGGGCTTACGGTGGTTATGTTTTCAAACGCGATGGGCGGTTTCGGCGGCGACGCGATAGTCATACTGTTCTCGGGATTTTTTGCGGCGACCTCAGTATACGGAGTATACAGAAGGAGGAAGCATTATGAAACTTGACCCAGGACGTTTTGTGCCCCTCGGGATGGAGGCGGGACAGGAAAAACGCTGGCTTATATGGGGCTTTTCCTGTTCTTCGGGCTTCAGTTTTCTGTATTTCATTTTCCGCTGCTTCCGCGCGCGTCAGGATCTGTTTATAACGCGCGTCGATGGAAAGCGCGAACTGCTGGAGGGCGCGGTCATGCAGGATTTCAGGGAGGTGCTTGGCATTGCCTTCGCCGGATTTGCGGCCCTGGCGCTTGCAATGCTGGGTCTTGCGGCATTCCATTATATTTATCACCGCATAGGCAGCCGCAGCATCTATCTGATGCGCCGTCTGCCGGACAGGTTCGAGCTGCACCGGCGCTGTCTGGCGCTGCCCGCGGCGGGTATCGTGCTGTGCGCGATTGCATGTTTCCTGCTGCTGTGCATTTACTATTGGATATATATTGCCATGACGCCGGAACAGTGCCTCGCACCCGGACAGTGGCAGGCGCTTTGGAGGTGAAAGCATGATCGAGATAAAGGACGTCAGCAAGTATTACATTGGGAAAAATGCGCTCAAGAGCGTAAACCTCAGTCTCCCGCGCGGAGAGATAGTCGGCCTTTTCGGCGAAAACGGCGCGGGCAAGACGACGCTTATCAAAAGCATACTCGGACTCATACCGTTCAGCGGGGAAATAATACTGGACGGAGAACCGATAAGCCGAAAAAACATAGCAAAGCTTTCGTTTGCGACCAGCGAACATTCCTTTTTTCCGAACCTCACCCCGCGCAGCCATGCGGACTTCTATTCCGTTCATTTCCCAAACTTTTCGGAAAAGCGCTTTTCAGCCCTGATGGAATTTTTCGGGTTGCCGATGCACAGAACGGTGTCCCGGTTTTCAACGGGGCAGAAAAACCAGTTCGAGGTGATAATGGCCCTGTGCCAGGGCGCGGACTATATTCTGATGGACGAACCGTTTGCGGGAAACGACATTTTCAACCGCGAGGATTTCTATAAAGTGCTGCTGGGCATACTCGAGCCGCGGGAGACAGTGCTGCTCTCGACGCATCTGATCGAGGAGGTCGCCGGGTTCATCGGTCGGGCGGTGCTGATACACGAAGGTAAGATCGTCGGCGACGTGCAGACGATGGAGCTGGAGGATCAGGGGCTCGACCTTATGAGTTATATCAAAACGACTTATAATTACCGTGCCGACCGCGTTAGCCGTGCGCTTAATGAGCTGACGGACGAAGGGGAGAGAGGTGCGCGATGAAAAAGAGTCTATGCCTGTTTCTGGCGCTGCTCGTTCTTGGAAGCGTCTGCATAGTGAGCGCGCATAGCGTGATAAACGAAAAGCGGGACCAGGTTGAGTTGACGGAGTCTGTGGTTTACGGAGACCCGGCGGCGGCCGAAGGGCTGGTGCTCGATCTGCATGTGACCTGCAACCGGCGCCTTTTTTGGGACACGACGCGCACATTTGAGGAAAACGCGAAGAACGAGACGGATTTTCACTTCTCATTGGTGCAGGAGCACGAGTCTTATAAATATTCATACAGCGGTGTGAGCGTCGACCTGGGTGGTAATATCGGCGTGAGCTACGGCGGAGACGGAGTTGAACTCTCCGACGATGTATTAAGCGGCGATTTCTGCGGCTATGAGGAGATCGTAAAAGACGTAGTCTCGCGCGCGGAGCCCGGAGTTGAATATACCGAGACGGTGTTTCTCAGCGATTATATGGACTATTATCCTCTTAATTTTGTCATTGACCTCGACGCTTTTGCCGTGGCGGAGGATGACAGCGATGGGACGTCGTATTATTCCGTGCTGGATATTCAGCATGAGTTCCCGGAGCTGCATCAATGGCTGTGCGATTATTTCCGCATACCGGTCGACAGGCACTATGCTGTCACGGTAACAGTTCTGAAAAACTATGAGGGAAAAATACTGCGCATCGACATGATGCACGGTGACGACTACTGGCTGAACATAATGACCGGGTCGGTCATAACAGAGGACGCCTGTTATTTTGCTCTGTCGATAGAGGATCCAGACGGAGACCCGGTGGATGCAGGCCTTATCCCCGGCGGCTTTGGCATCTACCGGATACCATTTGTGTACGAGGATGTGAATGGCAGCGGGGACGAGATAAAGCTCGCGGATATACGAGGGCTGGAGAATGTATATTCGCTTCCGCCGGGCGAGAGCCCGCGCGAGCTGCAGCTGTCCGCGGACGGTGAGGACATTTTATTCGCGACTGGAGGCGAACATGGTTTCAAGATCACCGTCCTCGACGCGGAGACGTCCAGAGAAAAGCAGAAGCTGGATATTACCGACGCAGATTGGGTGACGATGTATTATTACGACGGCTATATGGCTGCCTGCTCAAATGAAAGGCTCATCCTGATAGAAAAGACGCCGGACGGTGAATACCGCCGGGCGATCGACACGGATATCTCCGGGGACGAGGCTCTAAAAAACGGCATAAGCTGGCGCTCAAGCGACATGACCTGGGACGGAGAAAAGCTTGCTATAGCTGTCAGCCGGTATGAGGAAAAAGAATACTATGACAGCTACAGCGGGGAGACTTACAGGTGGTCCAGGGAGACCTGCGGCTGCTGGCTGTCGGTCTACGATGCGACCGGGCTTTTATACAGCTCCATTATAGACAGCAGCCTTTCGACTGGTACGGAGTATAGTAATTATAACGATATGGAAACGCGGTTTGTGTATTATGACCCTGTGGAGGTTGTATGGAAATAATAAAAAAGAGGCGCGTAAG
>CAZIHY010000051.1:0-16789 GCA_964539115.1 uncultured Oscillospiraceae bacterium | reverse complement strand
TCGCATGGAACTGCGTTAAGATACATAAAGTTTTGTGGGAGGTCAAAGTTCAAAAAATTCAGTGTTTGCAAGGCTTTAACGGGTTTTATGAGTTTATAACAACTTATATGAAATAGGCCAAATTATTACGATACCGAGTTTCATATTTATTCTTTTCTCCTTTGAATAAAGTAACATTTATTCTGTGCCGATTTGCATATTGTGCATTCGCAAGCCAGTTTCTGACCTCCGGCACGGTATTAAAACGCTTATTCTGACGTTTGCCGCTAACAGGCAAAAAACGCGCTGTATATTTGCCGTCCGAACTCTGGCAGATGCCCTTGCCTCATTCTTTTCCTTTCAGGTTTTTACCCATAGTTTTGGTTTCCTTTCCCGCGTCAGGAGAGAACAGAGTCAAACGTAATATAATATTATAGCAGAAGGACTCTGTTTTCTCAACATAAATTCGGCGAAGATATCCTGAGAATTCTGCCGAATTTTTCGCATCACATGGCGGTTTTCTGCCCAATGTACTCTTCATAAGTCCTGAGCTTCACCAGTTTTTGACCCAATATATAAGACAGACGAAAGAAAAACCGGTCATTCCGAAGAACAGCCGGTTTTAAGAACATATTCAATATTGTTTGCTTGTGCTTTTCGTCAGCCGCCCGGAAACAATACGCTTCCGGGCGATGAAAGGAAAGCTTGTTAAACAAAGCGATGGATTACAGGGTCATGCCGTTGTCGACGACGATGACCTGGCCGGTGCATGCCTTGGACTCGTCAGCGGCAAAGAACAGGATCGCATTCGCCTGATCGTCAACCGTTGCGTCCGGCAGGGTGTGGTTGAAGAACTTGTCGCAGTGGAAGCAGAACTCCATGTCGAAATCCTTCACCTTGTCGGGTGTATTCATGGGAGTCGGGGTAGGGCCGGGGGCCACAGTGTTGATGCGAATGCCAGTGCCGGCATACTGCATGGCTGCGTTGTGGCTCATTGCGATGACGGCAGCCTTTGCGGTGGAATAAGCAAAGCCGGAATTGTACGCGGTGCCGCCGATGGAGGAAACATTGACGATGCTTCCCTTCCCGGCCTCGACCATATGCTCCAGAGCACTCTTCATCATGTAGTAGACGCTGGTCTGGTCGATTTGAATGACTTCATCCCAGAATTCGGGCTCACAGTGGTCGATGGAACGGTTTTTGTCGGCAATACCAGCGTTGTTGACCAGAACATCAATCCGGCCAAAGGTATCAATGGCGGCTGCCACGGCACGGCGGCAGTCATCATAGGAAGTAACGTCGGCGGAGACACTGATCGCCTTCACGCCGGCAGCAATGCACTCTTCCTCGACTTCCTTCAGCTTGTCCGCTCTGCGGGCAACCAGGACGAGGTCTGCGCCTTCAGATGCAAAAACTTCTGCCGTACGCTTGCCGATACCGGAGTTTGCTCCGGTGATCAGGGCAACTTTACCAGTTAAACGATTCAAAAAAATCACCTCAAACGAATAATATTACACTTTAATTCAGGCTTACAAAAATCCGAGATTTTGGGTTTTATTAGCAAATTTTAAGTAGGCGCCCACATAGCTCGAACACCTGCTTTTTGTAAAACCGGAATCAGGCGAGATCGATGGCGGTGTTCCAGCCGACATGGACAGCGTCGACGATACGGGCACTTTCGATGCCGTCGCCGATGGCTTGGACATCGTGGCACAGGGTATTCATTGTAACATTAAGCTATCATATAAGCGTTTGTTTTGTAAAGTGCAAATAGGTTGCCATGCTGTTCCAAAAAGTTTACTTTTAAAATTTGTGTTATTTTTGTTCGTTTTCGCCGCTGTCCTGTGTCTTGTCGCCCAACTTGGGCTCCTCCGCCGGCTCACTGACGTAGCTTATGAACTTTGCGGGCGGTTCGATGGTCGCGTCACGCTTGACGGGCAGAACGCCGTGTTCGCAGTAGTACTCGAAGTCCTCGCCCTCCATCGTCTCATGCTCGAGCAGATACTCGGCAACACCGATGAGGATGTCGCTGTGCTCGGTGAGTATGCGCTCGCACTCGGCGGCGGCTTCGTCAAAGATGCGCTTGACCTCCTCGTCGATGATGGCGGCGGTCTCCTCGGAATAACTCTTCGTCGTTCCGAAGTCGCGTCCGATGAAGATGCTGCGGTCGGAACTGTCGTACTGGATGGGGCCGAGCCTGTCGCTCATGCCGTACTGCGTCACCATCGATCGGGCCGTATTGGTGGCCTGCTGAATATCGCCGGATGCGCCGGTCGAAATGTCGTCGAGCATGAGCTTTTCAGCGATGCGTCCGCCGAGGGCCATGACTATGCTCTCAAACATCTCATTTTTGGACTGGTAATTCTCCTTATCTTCAGCGGGACGGAAAACGGTCATGCCGCCCGTCGGGCCACGTGGGATAATGGTGATATAATGGACAGGGTCGGTGTGTTCGAGATAATGTCCGGTAACGGCGTGGCCCGCCTCATGATATGCGGTGAGTTTCTTCGCCTTTTCAGACATGATCTTGCTCTTTTTCTCCGGTCCAGCCATAACCTTGAGTATTGCCTCATCGATATCAGCCTGGGTGATAAAACGGCGGTTCATGCGCACTGCAAGCAGCGCCGCCTCGTTGAGCAGATTTTCAAGGTCCGCACCGGTGAAGCCGGGCGTTCCTTTTGCGATACTGTTGAGGTCGACGTCGTCGCCGAGGGGCTTGCCTCTGGCATGGACCTTGAGGATCGCCTCGCGGCCGCGGATGTCGGGCAGGCCGACATAAACCTGGCGGTCAAAACGGCCGGGACGCAACAGCGCCTGGTCAAGTATGTCGACGCGGTTTGTCGCCGCCATCACGATGACGCCTTCGTTATTGGAGAAGCCGTCCATCTCAACGAGCAGCTGGTTGAGCGTCTGTTCGCGCTCGTCGTTGCCGCCGCCGAGGCCAGAGCCCCTCTGTCGTCCGACAGCGTCTATCTCATCGATGAACACGATAGCCGGAGCTGCTTTCTTCGCCTGGTCGAACAGATCCCTCACGCGGGATGCGCCGACACCGACATAGAGCTCGACAAAGTCTGAGCCGGAGATGGACAGGAACTGAACATCCGCCTCGCCGGCGACGGCCTTTGCGATCAGGGTCTTACCGGTTCCCGGAGGGCCGACAAGCAGCACGCCCTTGGGTATGCGGGCGCCCATTGCCGTATATGCACTCGGATTTTTGAGAAAGTTCACGATCTCCTGAAGCTCGGCCTTTTCCTCGTCTGCGCCGGCAACGTCCGCAAAGGTGACCTTTTTCTTCTCGTCGCTCGCAAGTCTGGTCCTGGCCTTTCCGAACTTCATTGCGCCGCCGGTTCCTCCGCCGCCGGCCGCTTTGTTCATCATGATATACCAGAACACGCCGAGGATAATTATGACGCCGAGATACGGCAGGAACGACAGCCACCACGGCATGACCCAGGTCGGCTCGTAGTCGTATTCCGTCAGCGTTCCGTCAGCGAGCTGCTGAGCGATCGTATCGCCGAGGTCGTTATAAAACACCTCGAAACTGTAAAGCTCATAGGAAACGGTCGTCTCGCCCTCAAACGGTTCACGCAGGCTCATCACAAGGATATCGTCGCTAGTTGAAAATGATTCGACTTGGCCGGACTCAAAAAGCTTTATGACATCCGAGTACAGCACCTGTTTGATGGTTTTGGTTTCGCTTGTCAGAGAGAAGATTGTAGCCAGAAGAATGATGAGTATGAGTGCATAAAAACCCACGTCTCTGGCTCTGTTTCTCTTGGGATTGGGATTCAAATATGTGTCACTTCCTTATACTGAGGAAAAACCTCAGTCTGTGTATATCTCAGGCTTGAGCACGCCAATATACGGCAGATTTCGGTATTTCTCGGCGTAATCAAGACCATAGCCAACAATAAATTCGTCCTTGATCTCAAAGCCTTTATAGCGCGGAAATACCTCTTTCTGGCGGCGCGCCGGCTTGTCGAACAGCGTAACGATGGATATAGAGGCGGGCTTGCGCATCTCCATATAATTTATGAGGTAGCTCAGCGTGATACCACTGTCGAGAATATCCTCGACAATTATGACGTCGCGCCCCTCGATGTCCTCGCTCAGGTCCTTGTTGATTTTCACGGCGCCGGTCGTAACAGATTTGTTGCCATAAGATGACACCGCCATAAAATCGGTCGTACAGGGGATGGTAACGTGGCGGATAAGGTCAGCCATGAAAATAAAAGAGCCCTTGAGTATGCCGACAAGCAGCGGGCACTTACCATCAAAATCTTCGGAGATCTGCCGCCCCAGCTCTGCGATCCTCGCGGAAAGGACTTCTTCGGAAAACATTACTTCCTTAATATCGTTTTTCAAGATCTCTCCCCCTAATCTCTATCTTTAGGGCCTTATCGCCCGGTTCCGCGGCGCATCTCTCGCTTATACCAAAGCCGTATACTGCAATGGGGCCCGTCTCGTCCGCAATGACCGGAACGGCGGCGCGGTCGCCCGCCGGAATACCGGCTTCAGCGAAAAGCTTCTTTAGGCTTTTGGTACAACCGCGTCCAATAATGCGGATACTGTCCCCCGCCTCGCGCGGCCTGACAAATATTCTACCACAGATATTCTCACATTTAAAGAAAAAAGTGTTTAATGAACTGTTAACTTCTCTCGATGCTTCGACAATTTCGCACATAACTTTGAACCCGCAGCCGATATCCGCAACGCCTCCGACGTCCAGAAACGTCTTTTCTATCCTGCCCGTCTCGACCCGCGAGAATACCAGCCTGTCAAACTCCCTCACAACGCGCCCGCTGGGAATGTCAGTACAGGCGCCGCTCCTCCCGTCAGCACAAAGCGTGCGCAGCGCTTCAATATGCTTCTCGGAAAGGCTTCTGCTCCACATTTTCCTGAAGACTCTCGCTGAAACGGGCCTTGGCAGCGCTGCCAACCCGGAGGCCGGCAGCGAAGTCTCAACACAGTTTTCCTCTATAAATTTATCCGCCAGCGAGTCAAGATACTCATCATCCTCGCGTAGCAGCGCCGACATTCGGGATATTCTTCCGATACAGCCGGAGTTTATCTGCGAGAGGAGCGGTATTATATTATGCCTCACGCGGTTCCTCGTATAATCGTCAGTTTCATTCGTCGAATCCTCAACGTGGGAAATATCATGAGCTTTCAGATAGTCGGCTATCTCAAAGCGCTCCGTCTCAAGCAGCGGACGGATAATCCGTCCGCGGACAGGCGGTATACCGCAAAGCCCCTTCGCCCCGCTCCCGCGGGCCAGGTTCATCAGAACGGTTTCGGCGTTGTCATTCGCGTTGTGCGCTGTCGCTATCCTGACACAGCCGAGCTTTTCAGCCGTCTCCTCAAGGAAGCGGTAGCGCAATATCCGCGCAGCCTCCTCCGTTCCGAGGTCGTTTTCAGCGGCGTATGCAGAAACGTCGGCTCTGCCCGAGACAAATTCAATATTCCATTTCGCACACAGATCCCTTACGAAAGCCTCGTCCCTGTCGGATTCATCCCCGCGCAGCATGTGGTTAAAATGCGCGCAGGCGAACGTCACACCGAACCGCGGGGCGGCTTCGCGCAGCAGCGACAGCAGGCATACGGAATCCGCGCCGCCGGACACTGCGCAGAGCACGCGCGTCCCCCGCGGCAGCATATCGTATTTTCTAACGAAAGCGTCAATATTCATCGGAATCGTCGCTTCTCTTTGAAGCGTTGGCATAGGTCGTATATTCGGGCAGCCACATAAGCTTTACCGTACCGGTGCTACCATGACGGTTTTTCAGAACAATGGCCTCCGCCTCATTCGGGTTTTCGCACTCATCATTATAATACCCATCCCTGTAAAGGCCGATAACGATATCCGCATCCTGCTCGATCGCGCCGGATTCGCGCAGGTCGGACAGCATAGGCCGTTTGTTCTGCCGGCCCTCGCTCGCTCGCGAAAGCTGCGACAGGCAGACGACCGGCACATCCAGTTCTTTGGACATTATCTTGAGCATGCGGCTCATATCCGAGACCGCCTGCTGGCGGCTCTCGCCTGAATAGCTTGCCCCGGCGCCGGCAGACTGCATCAGCTGGAGGTAATCTATGACTATCAGCCCCAGGTTGTCGAGCCTGCGGCACTGGGCGCGCATATCCGCGACGGAGAGCGTTGAGTTGTCATCAATGCGCAGATCCGTCTGCGCAAGGCTGGAACAGGCCACGCCGATACGCTGCCACTCCCCCGCTGAAAGCTTGCCTGTCAGCAGCTTCTGGCTGTCGACGAGGCTCTCGCTCGAGAGAAGGCGCGTCACAAGCTGCGCCTTGGACATCTCCAGAGAGAATATCGCAACAGACTTGCCGGTAGTCTTGCCGACATGCAGAGCAATGTTCAGCGCGATGCTCGTCTTGCCCATACCGGGACGCGAGGCAATGAGTATAAGCTCGCCTTTGTTCAGGCCGAGGATGCAGCTGTCCAGATCGACAAGGCCGGTCGGAAGACCGGGTATCCCCCCACCTGTCTCAGACAGCGTCGACAACTGGTCATATACGTCAAAAATGATCGACGATATCTTCTCAAGCCCGCCGACCGTGCGCCCCTTTCGGAGGGCATATATCTTCTGCTCGGACGCCTCAAGCACGTTTTCCGCAGTGCCCTCGCCCTCAAAAACGAGATTGCTGATGTCCGAGGCGGTGCCCGCAATTGCGCGCAGAAGCGCCCTGTCACGCACGATCTCGACATATTGCATTACGTTTGCCGCCGTCGGCGTTGCCTCCATCAGCTCAAGGACATAGTCACGCGAATCGTCGCGCAGAACTCCCTGTGTTTTCATCTGGTCGAGCACTGTAACGGGATCCACAGTCACGCCAAAGCTGAACATATGGGAGATCGTCCCGAATATGTCCCTGTTGGTCTGTATATAAAATTCTTCCTCGCGCAGATTCTGAAGGACTTCCGGCACACAGGCGGGGTCGATCAGCATCGAGCCGAGCACAGCCTGCTCCGCCTCCGCGCTGTATGGCATCTGACGCCCTAAGAGCTCGTCCATAGGTTATTTACTTCTCCTCTATAACAAGAACGTTTATAGTGCCGCTGATCTCGAAGCCGAGCTTTGCCTTGACCGCAAACGAGCCGAAGGTCTTGATGGGATCCGATTGCACGATCTTGTTCTTTTCGATCTCAATGCCGTGCTGTTCGCGCAGGGCGTCGCTGATTTCCTTAGAAGTGACTGCGCCGAAGAGCCTTCCGCCGCTTCCTGCCTTGGCCCGGATCGTGACGGTTATGCCCTCGAGTTTCTTCGCGTTCTCCTGGGCCAGCGCCTTGTCGGCTGCGAGCTGCTTTGCCTTCGCCTTTTCTTTGAGGTTATAGGCGTTCAGGTTGTCGGTCGTCGCCTCGACCGCGAGCTTGCGCGGCAGAAGGAAGTTCCTCGCGTAGCCGTCGGAGACCTCTTTCATTTCACCCTTCTTGCCCTGTCCTCTTACATCAGTGTTAAATATGACCTTCATCTTTGTTTTTTCCTTTCTGTCCGGGATTTAATAATATCTCAATCATCAAGATAGCTGTCTATAGCGGCGCAGAGCTTATTTACCGCCTCTCTCAGAGTTATATTCTTTATCTGCGCTCCGGCTGAGGATTTGTTTCCGCCGCCGCCAAGATTTTCCAGCAGCACCTGCACGTTAACGTCGCCTATTGAGCGGGCCGAGATAGTGACTCCTCCATCCTCCGTAGGAAACAGGACGATTGACGCCTCCACTCCGGATATGTTGAGCATCTCGTCAGCCGCCTGCGCAGCAACGACACGGTTCTGCGGCACATCAGGCGCCGCTATCGCTATGCTCTCCCGGTACAGCTTCGCGCTTTGAAGTATTTTATACCGTGCTACAGTGTCGTTGAGGTCGTTTTGAAGCAGCCGCTTGACAACAACGGTATCGGCGCCCGCGCGGCGCAGAAACGCCGCTGCATCGAATGTGCGTTCGCCGGTCCGTATGTTAAAGTTCTTCGTGTCCATGACAATACCGCAGAGCATGGCCTCCGCCTCCTTGCGGAGAATATCCGACTGCTCGACCAACTCCTGCAGCAGCTCCGTCATGAGCTCGCAGACAGAGGATGCATACGGCTCATGGAAAGTCAGATCTGCGTTCTGGATATAGCTGGACGCACGCCTGTGGTGATCAATGACGGCGACACGGGTACAGGCCATGAGCAGATTTTCGTCCTCCACCTGCTCGGGCCGGTTAGTGTCTACAATGACCAGCAGCGTCTTGCTGTCTGCAGCCAGCATTGCGTTTGTCGGTGAGATAAAGGTGTCATGATACTCCGGCAGCTCCCGCAGGGAATTTATAAGCTTATCTGCAGCGTTGTTTTCAAGGTTTATGACGATCCTTGCCTTGACGCCGAACTTTCGCGCGATACAGCATACACCGACCGCGCCGCCGACGGCGTCCATGTCGCTGTACCGATGACCCATGATAAACACCTGGCTGGAGTCCCTTATGAGCTGAGCCAGCGCATTTGCGGTCACGCGGGATTTGACCTTGGTTCGTGTCTCTATCTCAGTTCCGCGTCCGCCGTAGAACTCGAAGTTATGGCGATTCTTGACAACAGCCTGATCTCCTCCGCGGGACAGCGCCATATCTACACTCATATTCGCGAAATTATAGTTCTCCTCAAAACCGCTGCCGTCAACGCCGATCCCGATGCTGACCGTGGCGTGTATCCCGGAGGGATTTACAACATCATGCGCCATCTCGATGAGTTTGAACTTTCCGTCGATGAAGCCCCGGAGGTTGCGGTATTCGAAGATGATGACATAACGGTCGCGGTCAAAGCGGCGCATGAATGCATCCTTGCCGTCAAGCCACTGAGTGATCTTATCCTCGACCATACTGCGCAGCTCGGTTTTCATTCTGTCCGGAACATTTTTGATAAGTTCGTCATAATTGTCCAGCAGGACTATTGCAACAACAGGACGCGAGTTTTCAAATTCCTGCTTTATATCATCGTATTCGGTGACGTCGACCCAATAGGTGATACCCATAAAATTGTGGCTGCTTTCGTCCGTATCGCTGTCGTTGGAGCGGATGATATTGCCGTGGATCTGATATTTCCTCCCGCCCAGCTCAAGCAGGCCGGGATACTGGTTTTTACCCTCCATAAGCCATTTTCCCGAGAACTCGCCCTTGATAAGGTCGTTCATGTTCGCCTCCAGCGAGGGCTGGCTGCGTCCGCAGATCGAGAAAAACGCCTGGTTTCCCCATACTACCTGGTTATCCTCGAGCCGGAACATGACCATCGGCAGGGGGAAATGCAGCAGGGTGTCCTTTTTCGCCGATTCCGTACTGTATGTCACGGATTCGATATACTCCACGAGCTGGCGCTGCTTGCGGCGGATGTCCACAACGGAATATATAATGAGAGCCAGTACAACACATCCCTCAAACGCTGCAAGCTTCCAGTTTGAATAGATGGTTATCACGGCAAACAGGACAAGAAAAACCAGAAACAACTTTCTGTTCGGCTCGACGAGCTTTCTAATCTTTTTGTTCATCAACTCATCCTCCACGGGCGTTTCAATCAAAAACAGTTTGATATAATATTATAACAGAGTAGTTTTACATGTGCAACACAAAATCGCGTCCTGCACAGCCGCCGGCCGTACAGCGCACACACGCGCATATATTATGCATTTTACCGCAAACATTTTGTATACTTACTTATTTTTATTGAATATTTGCCTTGATTATTCATTCTATATGTATTATAATCAAATTCGTTATTCGATAAAGAATACGACTGTCAAAAACTATTTATGGAGTGAATACAAAATGAAAAACACAGCAAAAATTCTTGCCGCAGTACTTGCGGTCGTAATGCTGCTGGCCCTGTGTGCCTGTGGCTCCAAGGGCGGAGATTCCGACCAGGATTTCAACACGGTCACCGCCGGCAAGCTCACGATGTCCACCAACGCAGCCTTCCCTCCGTATGAAATGACCGACGACAGCGGCAACATCGTCGGCATCGACGCTGAGATCGCTGCAGCTATCGCAGAGAAGCTCGGACTCGAGCTCCAGATCGACGATATGGACTTTGACGCAGCCCAGCTTGCCGCACAGAACGGCAAGAGCGACATCGTAATGGCCGGCCTCACCGTCAACGAAGAGCGCAAGCTCGTCATGGACTTCTCCGATACTTACGCTACCGGCGTTCAGGTCATTATCGTCAAGGAGGGTTCCGAGGTCACTCTGGACACGCTCGGCGATTACATGATCGGCACCCAGCGCGCCACCACGGGCAACATCTACTGCACCGACGATTACGGCGAGGACCATGTTGTAGCATATGACGACGGCATCACCGCGGTCCAGGCTCTCGTCAACGGACAGGTCGACTGCGTCGTTATAGACAACGCGCCTGCCAAGTCCTTTGTTGAGGCAAACCCTGGCCTTGTCATCCTGGATACCGAGTATGTCACCGAGGATTATGCCATTGGTTTCGGCAAGAACAACACCGCTCTGGTCGAGGCGGTAAACGCCGCTCTGAAGGAGCTTATTGAAGACGGTACCGTTCAGAGCATTCTGGACAAGTACATCACCGACTGATAAAATATCCCAAAGGAAGCATAGGGGGCGGTCCTTCAAAGACCGCCCTTTTTCATAAACAGACAGAGAGGTGACAGCAGTTGGAGCTGTTTGAACAGCTTTCCGCACTCATCAAAGGCGGAGAATCCATAACCTTTTTCCAAAAGGCTTATGTCTATTTCTATCAGGCGTTCATCCTGAACGACCGCTGGTTACAATATTTCAAAGGTGTCGGCACGACCCTGCTCGTCACCGCAATGGCACTGGTGCTCGGCGTAGTCCTCGGCATTCTGGTCGCGGTCATCCGAACCTCACATGACCAGCAGCGGCCGGGTCATCACAACGCCGTACTCGGTTTCTTCAATATCATATGCAAGATATACACTACTATCATCCGCGGCACGCCTATGATGGTGCAGCTTCTCATCATGGGCATGGTCGTATTTGCCAGCAGCCGTAACTTCACGATGGTCGGAACACTTACGCTCGGTATAAACTCCGGCGCTTATGTCAGCGAGATCGTACGCGGCGGCCTTATGGCAGTAGACAGCGGCCAGATGGAGGCTGGACGCAGTCTCGGCCTGAACTACATCGACACAATGCGCTTCATTGTGATCCCGCAGGCTGTGAAGGCGATCCTCCCCTCGCTCGGCAACGAGTTCATCGTCCTGCTCAAGGATACCTCGCTCATAACCGTTATCGGCGGCAAGGAGCTGCTTTATGCCGCGCAGGGCATCATCAGCCGTACATACGAGTCGATGTTCCCGCTGCTGGGCGTCGCCTTGATCTACCTGATACTGGTCATGATATTCACATGGCTGTTGGGCAAGCTGGAAAGGAGGCTGCGTCAGGGTGATATACGTTAACGGATTGAGCAAGGCATTCGGGGATCATCTTGTCCTCGACAATATAAACGAGCATATCCGCCCGGGCGAAAAGGTCGTCATCATCGGGCCCTCCGGCTCCGGAAAGTCCACTTTCCTGCGATGCCTGAACCTGCTTGAGACGCCTACGGCTGGCTCTGTCACCTTCAACGGAACGGAGCTGACCGATCCGAAGGCCAACATCGACGTGATCCGCCGCCAGATGGGCATGGTGTTTCAGCATTTCAACCTCTTCCCCAACATGACCATCCTGCGCAACATTACGCTCGCGCCTACACGCACGGGCCTCATGAAGCAGGACGAAGCGAAGGACCTGGCAATGAGCCTTCTGCGCCGCGTCGGGCTGGAGGAAAAGGCCCTTTCCTATCCAAATCAGCTCTCCGGCGGACAGAAGCAGCGCATAGCCATCGTACGCGCGCTTGCAATGACTCCCAAGGTGATGCTATTTGACGAGCCAACGAGCGCGCTCGACCCCGAGATGGTCGGCGAGGTCCTCGACGTCATGAAGGAGCTCGCGCTCGACGGCATGACCATGGTCGTCGTGACGCATGAGATGGGCTTTGCCCGCGAGGTCGGCGACCGCGTCCTGTTCATGGACGGCGGCCACATCGTCGAGCAGAACATACCGGAGGAGATCTTCTCCAATCCCCAGAGCGAGAGGCTTCAAAGCTTCCTTGCAAAGGTGCTTTGAGCATTGACAGCGTTAAACCTATAATATAAAATTGTCCGGCTGGGATACCATTCTCAACCGGACATTTCTATACGGAGGCATTACGATGCTTGAGATCAAAAATGTTACAAAAAAATACGGCAAAACACTTGCCAACGACAATATCAGCTTCTCCGTTGGCTCGGGCGAGATCGCGATCCTCGTCGGCCCAAACGGCGCCGGAAAATCAACGCTTATCAAATCCATCGCGGGACTGCTTCGCTTTAAGGGCGAAATAAGCATCTGCGGCCACGGCAACAAAACTCTCGAGGCCAAGAGCCGTCTCGGCTACATACCCGAAATGCCCGCGCTCTATGACCTGCTTACGGTCGGGGAACACCTGGAATTCATCCGCCGCGCCTGGCGCATGGAGGACGACGGCTGGGGAGACAGCCTGCTCGAGCGGCTTGAGCTTTCCGACAAGCGCAATAAGCTCGGAAGCGAGCTGAGCAAGGGCATGCAGCAAAAGCTTTCAATATGCTGCGCGCTGGTGCACAAGCCCTCCGTCGTGATTTTCGACGAGCCTATGGTAGGGCTCGATCCACACGCAATAAAGGAACTGAAGGTCATGTTTCGCGAGATGCGCGATTCCGGCTGCGCGGTTTTGATCTCAACGCACATGCTCGACAGTGTCGAGGATTACTGGGACGTCGCCCATATCATGATGAACGGCCGCTTTGCCGCCACACGCCGCAGCGGGGATAATCATGAGCAGAGCCTGGAGGAGCTGTTCTTCGAAATAACGGAGGGCGGCGGAAGATGAAAAACGCGCTTGTTTACCTGACGCTGTCCCGACTCAAAAATAAGATACTCTCTATGCTGAAAAAGCCGGCGTATATCATCTATGCCATAGTCATAATCGCGCTTCTTGCCGTTACGATCATAGGCGGCAATGCCGGCCCGGAGGACATGGAAGCCGCGGTCCGCGACCCTGCTGAGCTGCGTGCTATCGCCGTCGCGTTCTTTTCCGTCATGTTCCTGTTTATTGCCAAAAACGGCTTCGGCGATGGCGGAAGCATTTTTCAGCTTGCGGACGTGAACCTCATTTTCACTTCCCCGCTCTCCACACGCGGCGTTCTGTTCTACGGCCTGTTCCAACAGCTCGGCACCTCCCTGCTGCTCGGACTCTTCCTTCTGTTCCAATACAGCTGGATGCACGCGCTCTACGGTATCAGTTATCCGCAGCTTCTTCTCTTTGTAATCGGATATGCCCTTTCGGTTTTTTCCGCGCAGATCGCCGCGCTCGTCATTTACAGCTTCTGCTCCGGCCGTGACAGGCTCAAACGCATACTCAAATACTCGTACTATGCGCTGTATGCCGCTTTCGCCGCCACTGTTTTTATATACGGCGCTGTTGACCGCGAAAACTTTCTGCCGCGTGCTGTTGCCGCCCTTGACGGCATTCTCGGCTGCTGCATACCGGTCGGCGGCATGATAGGCGCATTCACCGGCGGGCTCATAACCGGCAAGGCCATGTCCACGATCCTCGGCGGCGTGCTGACGCTCCTGTTCCTCGGCGGACTGGCAGCGCTCATTCTCAAGTCCGATCCCGATTATTATGAGGACGTTCTGCAGAGCAGCGAGAAAGCCTACGAGACCAAAGCCGCGGCAAAGCAGGGCGTCGTCTCGGAGAACAGCTCCGGCAAAATCAAGACCGGCAAGACCGGACTCGGCCGCGGGGAGGGAGCGAGCGTGTTTTATTATAAGCACCTGCTGGAAAACCGGCGCTCCAGGACCTTCATCCTTCAGGGATCGTCGCTCGTTTTCGTTGTTATGACCATCGGTTTTGCGTTTATAATGCGCGGTGAAGGAGTTATCCCCGTACTCGTATTCTCGGCTTACACACAGTTTTTCACTGTGGCTATGGGCCGGCTGGTCAAAGAGATGACAAAGCCGTTTGTCTATCTTGTGCCCGAGCCGCCGTTTCAGAAGCTGCTGTGGAGCACGCGCGAAAGTCTGGCCGGCTTCGCCGCAGAAGCCGTGCTGATATTTGTACCATGTGCGTTCATCCTTTCGCTATCAGCGGTGGAGACCGCCGCATGCATACTGCTCCGCATAAGCTTTTCTTATCTTTTCCTCGCCGGGAATATCGCGGGAGAGCGCGTTTTCGGATCGCTTTCAATAAAGGGTCTGGTGTTCTTCTTCTATTTTATAACGCTCATCCTGCTCTCGGTCCCCGGCATAATCGCCGCCGTCGTCTTTTCGGTGCTGGAGCTTTCGGTCGTCAGCATGGTTTTCACCTGCTGCATCGCCATGACTGTCTGCAATGTGCTTCCGGCGCTGCTGGTATTTTTCCTGTGCCACAACATTCTGCAATATGCCGAACTTAATAATTGAGAAAACCGTCTCTGACAAGCTTCGTCAGAGACGGTTTTGCATTTATCCTCTTGCCTTCGCCATGGCCTGTCCGAACTCCTCGGAGCAGGAGACGATCGCCTTTTCGATCGGCAGGCGGTCAAGTCCGGAACCTGCCACAAAGCCCTGTGCGTTTGTGAGCTTATAGAGCCAGACTGTGTCCTCCGGGGCGGCAAATGGTCCGCCGTGGCCAAACAGAAGTATTTCGGGATTCACGGCCCGGGCTGCGTCGAACATGCACTGTATGCGCGCGGCAGCCTCCTCATATCCGAGCACGGAGTTATGCCCGACCATACCGCCGCCGGTACCTCCACAGTGCGGTATAACGCCGTCGGCCCCCGCACGGGCCATATCCGCGGCCTGCTCTTCGGAGAAAACATAGGTTATCGTGAATATATCGCGCTCATGGCAGCGGCGGATAAGTTCCACCTCGCGCGCAAAACCAACACCGCGCTCCTCCCGCCTGCGGCACTCCTCGAACATTGCCTGTTCTCCGGAGATGCGCAGAGCGCCGAGCCCGTCCTCGGCCTCGTCCCGGCCCGCGATATCCAGGAAATCCTCGCAGCCGATCTCGCCGGAGCTCATGAAGTTGACAACGCCGGAGGCTCCCAGAGCAAGATAGGAATCTATTATCGCGTCCAGGTCATCCTGTGAGTCATAGCCGCCGACAGTTATTCCGGCGAGCAGCGGAATTTCCTTCGTTGCAAAAACCTGTTCGGGAAACATCTCCCGCACCATCTCGTTCGGGCTCTTCGGCGGCGTTGCAATGCTCGGCAGGCCCATCTGACGCATTCTGCCCGTATGCAGTATCATCAGCACGTCGGTACCTCCCGCCTCGGCGGATTTTGCGTTCAGTCCGCTGCCAGTCGCGGCGACGAGAAGGCCCTTGCCCTCAGCCATCTTTCTGTTCAGCTTTTCGAGTATTTCGGCGCGTGTGTTCTGTCTTCCCATAATCTTCTCCTTACACTGCGTTTATATTATGTTTTGATTATAACACCTTCTGTGTCTTGCGTCCAGAATGTGTTAAAGCTATAATGTAAATATCATGTAAATTATGGAGGCTAAACCCTATGGACTATACCATCTGCCTTGTCGGCACGCTTGACACAAAGGGCAGCGAATATGCATATCTCAAGAGCTGTATCGAGGCCCTCGGCGGCCGGGCGCTGGTCGTCGACTGCGGACTTTTCCCCCCGAATGGGCTAGTCCCGGACGTCGGCGCGGACGCCGCTGCTGCCGCCTGCGGAACGGATCGGGAAGCTCTCATAAACGCGGGCGACCCGGGAGGCGCCGTCGTCGTAATGAGCCAGGGAGCCGCCGCCATTGTGCGGAAGCTTTATGACGAGGGAAAGATAAATGGAGTTTTGTCGATGGGCGGAGGCCAGGGCACGACCGTCGCCGCCGCTGTTTGCAATGCTCTGCCCGCCGGTTTTCCAAAGGTCATCCTCTCCACGATCGCGCTGGTGGACAAGACCCCGTTTCAGGGAATTTCCGACGCTCTGGTCATGGACCCCGTCGTCGACATCTCCGGCAGCAACACTCTGCTTCACCGCGCGCTCCACAACGCGGCTTCAGCCATATGCGGCATGGCGGCAAATCCATACCATGAACCGGCAGACAGCCGCCCCTGTATTGCCGTGAGCATGTTTGGCATAACTACGCCCTGCGGCGAGCGCGTCTGCGCCAGATTGAGCGAAGCCGGCTTCGACCCGCTCGTTTTCCACGGGACAGGGACAGGCGGCGCGGCGCTGGAAAAAATCATTCGCAGCGGCGCCGTACGCGGCGTTATCGACATGACGCTCACGGAGGTCGGCCAGTACTTCCTCGGCGGCTTGTCCGGAACAGTTCCGGACAGGATGTGCGCCGCCGCCGAGATGGGAATCCCCCAGGTCATCGCTCCGGGCGCCGTCGACGCGGTCAATTATATGGCGCCCGCGGGAATACCGGAAAAGTTCCGCGACACGCGCCTTTTCTATATGCACAATGCGACCGTCGCGCTGATGCGCACAAACGCGGAGGAAAACGCTCTTATCGGAAAGACGATAGCGGAACGCGCGGGAAAGAGCACCGCACCTGTCAGCATTCTCCTGCCCCTGCGCGGCGTCTCGGCCTATGATAAGCAGGGCGAGGTGTTCTTTTCGCCGGAAGCAGACGCAGCCCTCTTCGCCGCTGTCGAGGAAAACCTCTGCGGCGGCGCAGTACTCAAAAAGCTCGACTGCCATATCAACGACGCTGTCTTTGCCGACGCGCTTGTGGATGAGCTTCTGAAAATGATATAACAACCGCACAGCGGTTAAAAAAC
>CAZIHY010000050.1:0-16866 GCA_964539115.1 uncultured Oscillospiraceae bacterium | reverse complement strand
TTTTTTGATGCTGTGATTTGTATCTGAGGCATCAGGACCAAATCCAAATCAGCCTTTCCGTATTGCGGCTCAAAGGATTTGTGCATTATTGCGAATTTTATGCACAAATTATTTAGAGATATGAGATGTTATGCACAAATTATACTTGAAACACTGCCATGGAACGTGATACATTAGCCTTGTAATAATATGGTGAAGGAATATCAGGAGGTACATAGGCGGGCTTTGACTGGTACTTGTGTCGGTTCCCGCTTTGTCCATGCCCGCTGCAACGCGTTATATTGGGCTGCAGCGGTGAGGAACAGGAGTGTGATTTATGAGGAAAATAGATTTTGAGACGCACGATACGCCTACGTCGGCGCTACCCGGCCGGGAGAAGCTCTCCGCCGCAGAACGCGGGGAAATATTTGAACGTGAGCTTGCCGCGCGTGTGGCCGTCATGGATGAATACGGCATTGATACGCAGCTCATCGGCTGCCCCAGCGGCGTGGAACGCATGGAGCTCAGCGCGGCTGTCGAATATGTCCGTGAGGTCAACGACGAGGCATATGCCATGATGCAGCGCTGCCCCGGAAGGTTTATTGCGTACGCTAACATCATACCGCAGGACGTCGGCGCATCGATAGCCGAGCTTGAGCGCTGCCATGAGATGGGGTTTCCCGCGCTGATGCCGTCGTCGAACTTTACCACGACCTTTATCGATGACGACGAATATTTCCCTTTGCTCAAAAAGGCGGTAGAGTTGGGCATGTTCGTCTATCTCCACCCCGGACCGCCGGCCATGGAACGTCTGGACGGTCTTGGGATAATGCTCAACAGGGGCCTGGGCTACCATATAGACATATGCATCACTGTAACGCGCCTTGTCTGCAAAGGCGTGTTCGACAAACTGCCGGAAATGAAAATGATCCTCGGCCATATGGGAGAGACCCTGCCCTTCATCATCGACCGCATGGACGCCATAGCCGGCAAGGCCGCTGATCGTCCTGAGATGCTCGGCGCAAACAAGCGGCCGCTTTCCTATTATTTCGACAATAATTTTTACATATCCACAAGCGGAAACTTTTCGCGGGCCGCCTTTCTCTGCGTAAAGGAGCGGTTCGGTCTTGACCGCGTCGTGTTCGGCACCGATTACCCGATCGAAAATTACGCCCAGTCCCTGGAATTCCTCAACTCCGTGTTGACCGTCGACGAGGCGGAGAAAGTATACCACGCGAACGCTGAGCGCATCTTCGGTCTGTGACCGCGCGTTGCCCTGCGATATGCCTTCCCGGACTCGCAGTAGGAAAAACACATACAGCAAAACCCGACGCTCCGGAAAGGGCGTCGGGTTTCGGTTTCCAAAAGAAAGAAGAGGGAAGAGCGCTCCGCGGAACTGGGGTGCCTGTCTGAACTCAAAAATTTCCCACGGTCGAACCTTACACCATGCCGGAAACATTAAATATTATCTTTTTAAGTTCTCTGGCTGCCGTGCTCGGCGCCTGTCCCGCACGGCGGAGCATGCAAATATGTCTCTGCGGTATCTGCCTGTCCAGGGTCACAACGCAAACATCCCCCTCGTCGGAGCCGCCGCCGACAAATTCCTCCGGGACAAAGCCGACGCCAAGGCCGCACCTGACAAGAGGCAGGATCTGATCCAACGTCGCCACCTCGATATCCGGCTGGAGGGTAAGACCGCAGTCCGAAAAGAAACGGGAATAAAACATAAAAGTCCCTGTATGCTGTCCAAGGCATATGACAGGCAGCTCCGTAAGTTCCCGCAGCGTCAGCGTTTTTCCGTAGCGCTGGGCAAACTCGCGGCTGCAAACGGCGACCTCCTGTATATCCTGCACCTTTTGCTCCCGTATGGTTTTAGGCAGGATAAAAGGCGTTGTCACGATCGCAAAATCCGGAATTCCGCTTTTCACTTCCTCGATCGCCTGCGGCGTCGTGTGGTTGGACACACGGATCCGGACGCCGGGGTATCTCTCCCGGTATTCCTTCAGAGCCGGCAAAAGGCAGCAATGTAGCGCTATGCCGCTTGCGGCGATCGTTACAACGCCGCTTTTCAGGCCCTGGGTCATCGCCAGTTCATCCTCCGCCGCCTGTATGTGCTCAAACGCAAGCGCGATGTGCTCATAAAGTTTTTCTCCCTCGGGCGTCATACGCACGCCCTTGTTATCGCGGACGAAGAGCGTGCAGCCCAATTCTGTCTCCAGGTTCTTTATGGCGCGGGTGACGTTCGGTTGATTGCTCATCAGCGCGTCGGCCGCCTGTGTGAAGCTGCCGAGCTTTGCCGCATAATAAAAGACCTTGTAATAATCATAGCTTATTTTCATTGTCTCTCCATATCAAATTGACATATTCAAAACTAATAAATTACATTTTCAACATACCTCGGTTTCAATTATAATAGACAGGTAAAAGCAAGTCAATAAAACTGCTCGTAACTCTAAGTGGGGGGGAATTATCCGTGAACAGAGATCTGACAGTCGGAAAGCCCGGATCCGTCCTTTGGCGGTTCTGTCTTCCGCTGTTTGGCAGCATTATCTTCCAACAGCTTTATAATATCGCAGACAGCCTTGTTGCCGGCAAGTTCATCGGCGAGACAGCGCTTGCCGCTGTCGGGAACAGCTATGAGATAACGCTTATATTTATAGCTTTTGCCTTTGGATGCAATATCGGCTGCTCCGTCATCGTGTCGCAGTTCTTCGGCGCCAAGGATTACGGAACAATGAAAACCGCGGTATCCACCGCCTGCATTGCCAGCGCGGTCCTGTGCGCGGTCCTGATGGCTGTGGGAATTTTCTGCTGCGACAGCCTTCTTCACCTCATCAATACGCCGGAGGAGGCTTTCGCCGACTCCGCTCTGTATCTGGACATATATGTATGGGGCCTGCCGTTCGTCTTTTTCTATAACATCTCGACCGGCGTTTTCTCGGCTCTGGGAGATTCCCGGACCCCGTTTATCTTTCTCGCGGCCTCCTCGCTGTCCAACATCGCTGTGGACATTCTCTTTGTAACGGCCTTTGATATGGGCGTGGCAGGCGTCGCATGGGCGACCTTTCTCTGCCAGGGCGTCAGCTGTGTCTTGGCGGTCACAGTCGTTTTCTTCCGTCTGAAAAAGATCAGGACTGAGGAAAAAACCGTGCTGTTTTCTCTGCCCATTCTGAAACGGATAACGGTTATCGCGGTGCCCAGCATACTCCAGCAGAGCTTTATATCCGTCGGCAATATCATCATCCAGGGCGTGATCAACGGCTTCGGCACCGGCGTTATGGCGGGATATTCGGCGGCGGTCAAGCTCAACAACCTCGTGATAACCTCGTTCACAACGCTCGCCAACGGCATTTCAAACTATACGGCCCAGAACATCGGAGCCGGCAAGCCGGGCCGGGTCAAAAGCGGTTTCACCGCCGGCGTAAAGATGGTATGGCTGCTCAGCCTGCCGCTGTTTCTGATCTACTTTTTCGCCGGCCGGATCGTGCTGAGCCTGTTCATGGACGAACCGACGGCGGAGGCGATGCAGACAGGGCTGATCTTTCTGCGGATACTTTCACCGTTCTATTTTGTGATCTCCGCCAAGCTTGTCGCGGACGGCGTTCTGCGCGGCGCGGGCATGATGAACAAATTTATGGTTGCGACCTTTGCGGACCTGATACTCCGCGTGACGCTTTCGATACTGCTTTCGAAAACATCGCTCGGGTCGACGGGTATATGGTGCGCGTGGCCCGTCGGCTGGTCCTGCTCAGCACCGCTGTCCATTGGCTTTTGCCTCACAGGACCATGGAAAAAGTCAGCGCGTGAATAGGCGGCGGGAAGGACGCTGCAAAACAAAAACAGCCGAACGTACAGGAGCATAAATCAGTCCCCCTTATTTGTCGATTATGCATGCTCCATCGACCTAAAATCATCAAACATCTGTAACATTTGTGCTGTTTACGGAATGATTATGCAAATAAATGACGTAGACAAATAATTTACGGAATGATATACTTAGCCGTGTAACAGGGGGGTTACTTATGGCAAAAGTAAGAAAATTCGACACAAAAGTTCAGCATCTTAAATATAAGGTCCTGCGCGAGGTCGCCCGCGCCGAGTTTGAGGGTAACCTCCAGGAAAAAATAATTGACATACCGAAGATGATCATGCCCGGGCCCGAGCCGACGATGCGCTGCTGCATCTACAAGGAGCGGGCAGTTATATCCGAGCGCATAAAAATCGCCATGGGCGGCGACAAGTCCAACCCGAACGTGATAGAGGTTCTGGACATTGCCTGCGACGAGTGCCCAGCAAGCGGCTATGAGGTCACCGAGCTGTGCCGCGGCTGCATCGCGCACCGCTGTGAGGACGTCTGCCCGCGCGGCGCGATAACGAGCGACGAGCACCAGAAATCGCATATCGACAAATCCAAGTGCATAAACTGCGGCCTGTGCGCCAAGGTCTGCCCTTACGGCGCTATCATCAACCGCGTCCGCCCCTGCGAGCGCGCCTGCAAGATGAACGCGATCTCCGCCGGGCCTACCGGAGCGGCGCAGATAAACGACGAACAGTGCGTCTCATGCGGCGCATGCGTATACCAGTGCCCCTTCGGTGCGATATCTGACAAGAGCTATATCCTCGACGCGATAAAGATGCTCAAGGGTTCCGCTGCCGGCGAGGGATACAACGTTTATGCCGTTGTTGCGCCCGCTATATCGAGCCAGTTTACATATGCAAAGCTCGGCCAGGTGGTAACCGGCCTGCACGAGCTGGGCTTCTACAAGGTGCTCGAGGCCGCGCTCGGCGCCGATTTCGTCGCCGACCACGAATCGCGCGAGCTGGTCGAGAAGGGTTATCTCAGCTCCTCCTGCTGCCCGGCCTTTGTAGACATCGTCAGAAAGCGCTTCCCGCAGTGGGCGGATCATATCTCGACAAGCCTTTCGCCTATGGCGGTCATCTCCAAGTTTATAAAGGGGCGCCACCCCGAGGCCAAGGTCATCTTTGTCGGCCCCTGCACCGCAAAAAAGCGCGCGGCCCAGCTCGACAGCATAAAGCCCTATGTCGACTGTGTCATAACCTTCGAGGAGCTTCAGGCTCTGTTTGACGCAAGGGAGATAGATATAACCGAGCTCGGCGAAACTGAGCTCGACCACGCCTCCTCCTTTGGCCGGCGGTTCGCGCGCTGCGGCGGACTGGCCGAGGCGGTCGCCGAGGGCCTGAAGGAGCACGGCAACAACGATTTTGTGTACAAGCCTATCTCCTGCAACGGCATCGAGGAGTGCCTGCGGACAATGAAGATGGCAACGAAGGAAAAACCGATCGCAAACTTCATTGAGGGTATGGCCTGCATCGGCGGCTGTGTCGGCGGAGCGGGCTGCCTCACCCACGCGGAGAAAAACCGCATACTTGTGGACCGTTTTGCAAACGCCTCCGGCATGGCGATCGAGGACGCGGTCAAAACCGCCGACGAGAACGAGGAGCTGTGAGACTTTCCGTTTAAAATTATAAACCACGGACATATTGTCCGTGGTTTTTTGTTTTTGCCGTTGGTTTAATACCCCGTCCTTGACATATAATACTGCGCAGCCGCGCTGTCAACGAGTATCACGTCGCAGGCGCGGTTTTCAAGCTCCGTGAAGCAGCCGGCCGTGCCGGAGGCCAGCCGGCTCACGCCGCCGAGCCTTTCTGCCAGCTTGGGATTTTCCTCAAGCACCTGGGAATAGATCTCCAACGCACCCATTGAAAGGAACTTGCCCTTCAGCGAGCGCCAGCTTCGGAAACCATCGGCCGCGCGGGCGACAAGCACAAAGTTCACTTTCATATATACTTGCGTGACGACGACTCCGTCCGCGCTCGCGCCCTCGTAAAGCCCGCCCCAGACGGAGTCCACATTGCCGCTGAGCAGCTCGCTGGAGAGCCTGGAAACGTCTACCGGCTGAAGCTTCAGATTCCAGCCGAGCAGTTCGCAGACCGCACGGGCAAGGTCGATATCGAAGCCCTTGTATTCGCCGTTTTCCTCGTAGGCCATCGGCGCGGCGCTTGGCGAGAAGCCAAGGATGAAGTCGCGCTCCGGAATGCCCTCAAAGGCGTCCAGAGCCTCGGCGTCCCCGGTTATCGCCGTATCGTCGCTTCCGAACCACCTGACAGCCAGAGCCGCGACCGTGCCCTGTGCCGCGAGCACCTTCAGCGCTGCAGGGACATACTCGCTGAGCTTGTCTCCCTCGCGGAAGGCGATGACAAAACCGGTCTTTTTCAGAGTATCTATAACCTCATAGCCGACGGCGTCCGGCTTGCCGCAGGCGGCGAGTGAAAGTATCAGGCAAACGGCCAGAAGCAGAGCCGTCAGGCGGGGTAAAATGCGATTTTTCATTCGGCGGCTCCTTTTCAAAAATAAATTGCGGAACATATCCGCTCCGCAATTATATTATGTATTTCGACCTAAAGCAATACGCTTCGACCAGATTTGGTCAATCTGACGTTGCAAAATCTTATTCGCTGCTGCTGCCGAAGCGGGAGAGAAACTGGCGCGTGCGCTCCTCCCGCGGATTGTCGATCACCTCGCGCGCGGGGCCGGATTCAACGATGACGCCGCTGTCCATGAAGATGACCTTGTCGGCGACATCCCGAGCAAAGGACATTTCGTGAGTTACGATTATCATGGTCGTGTGCTTGTCCGCAAGGCCCTTGATGACGCGGAGGACCTCGCCCGTCAGCTCGGGATCGAGCGCGCTCGTTGGCTCGTCGAAGCAGAGGATATCCGGTTCAAGAGCCAGCGCTCGGGCGATCGCAACACGCTGCTGCTGTCCGCCGGAGAGCTGGTGGGGGTAATATCCCGCACGGTCGGAGAGCCCCATCTGCTCGAGCAGGCCGTTTGCCTTGGCGTCGATCTCCGCAAGGATCTCCCGGCGGTTCTGCTTGTAGTCCGGGCGCTCCTTTGCCAGAAGCTCAGATGCGAGCTTCACGTTTTTCAGCGCCGTATACTGCGGAAAAAGGTTGAAACTCTGGAAAACCAGGCCGAAATGCAGACGCTTTCTGCGTATCTCCGCGTCCGAATTGGCGGAGGAATCCTGCGCGTCGAAAATCACATTTCCGTTTACGAGTATCTGCCCGCCGTTTGGCTTTTCAAGGAAGTTCAGACAGCGCAGAAGCGTCGTTTTGCCGCTTCCGGAGGAACCGATGATGGAGATCGCCTCGCCCTTTTCGAGCGAGAAGTCAATGTTTTTGAGCACTTCGAGCTTATCGAAGGATTTTTGCAGATTGCGTACTTCAAGAACTGACATATCAAAACCTCCTTACGCTCTGAAATAGTCCAGCTTTTTCTCGACCCAGCCGAGCAGCAGGGTAAGAACGCCGGTGAAGATAAGATAATACACGCCCGTAAAGAACAGGGGCCACACTGCGCCGGAGATACCCTGAGAGCCCTTGAGGAACGCCTGTCCGGCCCAGATTATCTCCTGCAGGGCGATGATACGCGCAAGCGAGGTGTCCTTGACGAGGGTTATGAACTCGTTTCCCATCGGCGGTACGATGCGCTTTATCATCTGCAGAAGCGTCACCTTGAAGAATATCTGCCGCTTGGTCATACCGAGGACCTGTCCGGCCTCCTGCTGGCCCTTAGGCACACCCTGTATACCGCCGCGGTAGATCTCGGAAAAATAACAGGCGTAATTGATTATAAACGCAACGGCGCTCGCTATGAAGCGACCGGTCTCTCCGCTGCCCCACCAGTTGTTGCCAAGGACGAGGCCGGGGAAATAGTAGATTATCAGAAGCTGGAGCATCAGCGGCGTTCCGCGGAACATCCAGACGATGACCTTGACGATCAGCGAGATCGGCCGGAACCAGAGACAGAAGCGTGTAAGCCCGGTCTTGTCACCACGGCGCAGCTCGACCCGGCGGCCCAGCCGGGCAAACGGCGCCCATGAGCTCATCGAGCCGAAGGAGATCACCAGGCCCAGCGGCAGCGCGCCGATGAGCGTTACAATAAAAAGCTTCAGCGTCTGTACAAAGCCGACGTTGAGGGAATTTATTACTATCGGAGCTTGTTCGAGGAAGGTTTCCATAGGATTTTTCCGCCTTATTTATGTATTTTGCAGAAGTCCAAAACCGACCAAAAGCAGGGGGCAGGGTGCCCTCTGCTTTTGATTAGTAAGCATATACAAAACCCGTGTTACTGGGCGATGATAGCCGCCTGAACTCCGTAGGTCTCCGCGCAGGCGATAAGGCTGCCATCAGCGTATGCGGCGGCGAAGAACTCGTTGAGCTTCTCGGCAAGGTCGCTGCCCTTGCGGAAGCCGACGCCGTACTCCTCGCTGTTGAGGCCGACGGTGTAGGTCAGCTGGGCATAGCCTGTGCCCTCGCCCACCATGGCGGCTGCCATCAGCGAGTCGATGACTGCGGCGTCAGAGGTGCCGGCGGCGACTTCCATCAGCGCGTCGGCCTGGGTGAGGACGGGGGTCGCCTGATAGCCGAGAGCGGTGATCTCCGCTTCACCGGCGGAGCCCGCCTCGACCGCGAAAACGAGGTCGGCGCAGCTCTCGACGGTCTGGTAATCATCAGACTTATCGGCAGGGACGATGACGACCTGGGCGTTGTTGCAGTATGCATTGGAGCACTCCATGGCGCTGGTGACCTCGTCGGTGAGGGTCATGCCGTTCCAGACGCAGTCTATGGTCTTGCCGTTGAGCTCGAGGACCTTGTTGTCCCAGTTGATCTCGACGAACTCGACCTCGATGCCGAGACTCTCCGCAAAGGCCTTGGCCATGTCTGCATCGAAGCCGATCCACTCGCCGTTCTCATCCTTGTAGTCCATGGGCTCAAAGTCGGTTATTCCGACGACGAGCTTGCCCTTGCTGATGACATAAGCCAGGTCGCTCTCAGCAACGTCGGTATCGGTTGCGGGGCCCTCAGCCTCAGGGGTGATGTCGGAACCGGAAGCGGGATCCTCTTCGGGCTCGTCTGCGGGGGTGTCGGTCGCGGGGGTGTCCGCAACGTCGGTGGGGGAGGAGGGCTCGTCATTGGAGCCGCCGCAGGCGCACAGGGCAAGGCACATTACGAGCGCAAGCAGAAGCGCAATGATCTTATTCATGATTTTCATTTCGTTTTTGTCCTTTCCAAATCTGTTATATAGGAAAGAGAGGGTGGCATTCCTCTCTTTTCACTCGCGCTAGTATAATAACACATCACTGAAATAAAGCAAGGGCTTTTTTGAGCATTTTTCGTTTTTTTACGAAATGTACAAAGATTTCTTTGCCGTCAGAAACATAATAGGCCATTTACCCGCGCAGTTTTCACACATTTTTAATCCTTTTCTCTTTCTGAGGGGATATAATTACGTTATAATAAAATAAAGTATTATAAACGGAGGGGAGATACAATGAACAAAAAAGCTCTTGTTGTTGAGGACGACATCAACATCGCCGATCTTCTAAGGCTTTATCTTGAGAAAGAGGGCTTCGAGGTCGCGATCGCCGGAGACGGGCGGACCGGCCTTTCAAAATTCGAGGAATTCCAGCCCTCCGTTGTCCTGCTGGACATAATGCTGCCTGTCATGGACGGATGGCAGGTCTGCACTGAGATCCGCAAAACAAGCAGCGTTCCCATCATCATGCTCACAGCCAAGGGCGAGACAAACGACAAGGTCGCCGGCCTTGAGATGGGCGCGGACGATTATCTGACCAAACCCTTCGAGGTCAAGGAACTGCTCGCACGCATCCACGCTGTCATGCGCCGCACAGATGGGGACGGCCATCCCGCCGAGAAAAAGCTCACATATGACAAGCTTGTAATAAACCTTGATTCCTATGAACTCGTCGTGGACGGCAAAAAGGTCGACACGCCGCCGAAGGAAATGGAGCTGCTGTTCCATCTCGCGTCCTCGCCGAACAGGGTCTATACCCGCAACCAGCTTCTTGACGAGGTCTGGGGTTTCGACTATTTCGGCGACTCGCGCACCGTCGACGTCCACATCAAGCGCCTGCGCGAAAAGCTGGAGGGGGTCTCCGACAAATGGTCGCTTAAGACCGTCTGGGGCGTAGGATATAAATTTGAGGTAACGGAAGGCTGATCTGCTTTGAGTAAAAGCCTCTATTTCAGAAACTTTATAATAACCGCCGCGCTGGTGCTTGTCAGCTTTCTGATAATCGGCATGGTGTTTGTCTTTCTCGCGCGCGGCTTCGTCATAAGCGAGAAGAAGGAGAGCCTGCGCAATGTCGGAACGGAAGTCGAACTCGTCGCTGCGGCACTCGGGCGTGAAGGCGAGCTGTCAAGCTGGGAGCTGAGGATGCACCTGAGTTCCGTTGCGCGCACGACCGGCAGCCAGATATTCATAACCGACTCGACTGGCTGCGTCGTTTCGTGCTCGGATATGGAGATCGTCTGCCAGCATATGGGCAAGTATGTGGACAAAAGCGTTCTGGATTATATAAATCAGAACAGCGAATATGAGCAGATATCCACCCTCGGCGGCATATTAAAAACCACTTATTATATTGTGGCGATGCCTATACAGCGCTACGACGATGCGATTATCGGATATGTGTTCGTCGGCTCGGACAGCACACGTGTCGTTGCTGCGTGGTATGCCTTCATGGTGATGTATCTGATTGTTGCGCTGTGCATAATGCTCATTGCGATGGTCATATCCTTCTTTGCGTCGAAATACGAAGCGAAGCCGCTCAACGAGATGGCCGCGGCGGCGCACCGTTTTGCGCGCGGCGACTTTGCCGTCCGCGTCGAGGATGAGGGCCGTGAGGACGAGATCGGCGAGCTTACGCGCGCGTTCAACAGCATGGCCGACTCCCTTGAGAAGGCGGATACCCGCCGAAGCGAGTTCATCGCCAACGTCTCTCACGAACTGAAAACGCCGATGACCTCCATCGCGGGCTTTGCCGACGGGATACTCGACGGCACGATCCCTCCGGAGGAGCAGAACCGCTATCTCGCAACGATCTCATCCGAAACGAAACGGCTGTCCCGCCTCGTGCGCAGCATGCTCGACCTGTCGAAGCTCCAGACAAAGGACGTCCGCGAGCTGCGCGAGCAGAGCTTTGAGATAAACGAGCTGCTTCTGCGCACGCTCCTGAATTTCGAGACGAAGATAAACGAGCGGAAACTCGATGTCGACGTACAGCTGCCCGAGGACGCTATTACCGTCTGCGGCGACAGCGACGCGATAACCCGAGTCGTTTATAATCTTCTCGACAACGCCGTCAAGTTTGCCCGCCAGGGCTCGACGATAACGCTAGCGCTGTGGAAAACGGGACAGAAGGCCTTTGTATCCGTCAAGGACGAGGGAGAGACGATCCCTCCGGAGGAGCTCGCGCTCATCTTCGACCGCTTTCACAAGACCGACCGCTCCCGAAGTCTCGACCGCGACGGCGTCGGGCTCGGACTATACCTTGTTAAGACAATACTTAACAACCACGATGAGGATATTTCCGTCACCAGCGAAAACGGCGTAACGGAGTTTGTTTTTACGTTGACGCTCAAGGCGTAAGAGAGGTTTTATATCTATTCTGCTGCTTTTTATTTTCAGGCCGTTTCAATTCTTAAACTGTTTGCCCTTTCAGGGCGACATACTTTTCCGCCCATCCGCTAAGCGGTGCTATTGGTTGAGTTTATGTTTCCCCAGTTTACTTCCAGCGTAACGGTTATCCGCGCGTAGCGGGAGCAGCGCGGTTTGTTAAAACGTAAAGATTCGCAATCGCCCTTCTGAGCCTGGAAGTACCCGTTTGCCCCTTAGGAGGGAATTTCCAAAAGGGGACGGCTCTGCAAGAGTCCCCTTTTGGCGTGCTCTTTTGGTTACTTTTCTGCACGAGCAGAAAAGTGACCCCCTGCGGAGCAGAGCAAGTATAATAAATAATAGAAACTGTTTAAATCGAAGAAAAAACAAACAAAAAAGTCACTCCCCGAAGGGTAATAAGGTGAAAATATCACCGGCCTAAAAAAGACAGGGTACCTGGTTTCAGAACAGCAACAGCGTAAAAAAGACAAAATTGTTCACAAAACATTCATTATCTATTCACAACAGATTTTATTTTTGCCTTTATAATAAACTCAGCCTCAAGGAGGAAGAATATATGTCGGACGACTACAATGTCGAAAACGGGGAATGCCGAATCCCCGAAAATACCGAACAGGAGTTTCATTGCTCCCCCGATGAAACTAATGAAAATTTTCCCCGAGGGGCCGATAGTTTTTCCCCGCCGGCGGACGCGGACAACTCCACAGTACAACCTCCCCCCGCGCCGCCGGCCCCCCTTCCCGGACGTGAAAATCCGGAGGGCCGTTACAGCGAAGTCTGGAGCGCCCCTGCAAAAAAACAGGGTTCCGCTGCATTAAAGGCCGTTATTCTGACGCTTTGCGTCCTCGTTCTCATCGCCGCATCAGCCATGATATTCATGGGTACCGGCGCCGACGTCCAGCTGGACGTTGGGATCGGAGATTTCTCCTATCACTCGGGAGCAGATGAGGATGACGGCGGAGACGAGAAAGAATACGAAACCTATGAAGATTTCTTCAATGCGTATTATGCAGGCTCCGTAACGGGCGTCAGCGGTATGGAAACCGTTGCCGCGGACACGGGACTTACGCTCGAGATAGTGCCCGCACCCGAAGACGAACTCAGTCTGACGGAGATCTATAAGAAATGTGCCCCCGCGGTAGTCGGCATCAAGGCCGGCGTTGAAACGACCGCCGAATACTGGGGCACAGGCATAATCTTCAGTGAAGACGGTTATATCGTGACCAATTACCACATCATCGACGGGGCGAACCTCGCCTCCGTCGTGCTCTCGGACGAAACCGAGTATGAAGCAAAGCTCGTCGGTTATGATTCCGACAGCGATATCGCAATACTCAAAATCGACGCCCGGGGCCTGCCTGTCGCCGAATTCGGCGACTCGGCAGAGCTCCAGGTCGGCGAGAGCGTCGTTGCGATCGGAAATCCGCTCGGCGCACAGTTCCAGGGCACGATGACAAACGGTATCATCTCCGCCATTGACCGCAACGTTGAGCACGAGGGACACACAATGACCCTTCTGCAGACCAACGCCGCCATCAACGAGGGCAACTCGGGCGGACCTCTCATCAACATGTACGGGCAGATCATCGGAATAACCAACATGAAGATGATCTCATACTATTCCAATATCGAAGGTATCGGCTTTGCGATACCGTCCCGCAACATCAAAGCCATAGTTGACGAGCTGCTCGAACAGGGCTATGTCTCCGGGCGTCCCGCTCTCGGCATCACCGTCGGCGCAATGCCTGCGGGCATCGCCGAAGAATATGATATTCCGAGCGGGCTTTACATATCCGGCGTCGAGGAGGAATCGGACGCTTACGCACAGGGCGTGCGTATCGGCGATGTTCTCACTCATGTAAACGGCGAGGCTGTTACCACGACGGCGGATGTGGCGGCTATCAAGGATAATTTCAAGGTCGGCGATAAGCTTACGCTGACGATCTACCGCGACGGCAAGACTTTTGATGTTGACGTCGCCCTCCACGAAAAGGGCGAGATATTTAGCTGATTTTGATTTTTTCTCTTTCCTCCGGTCTGCAATTCCCTGACCGGGCGGAAATTTACTCCTCTTCCTCTCTTTTTTTGACAGATCCTCCGTCTTTGGGCGGGGGATTTGTCATTTTTAAACCGCCTTCCCGCCTTTCACTTGCCCGCCGTGCGATACTGTTGTAAAATGTAGAAAACCCGACAGGGGCGCGCCGTGACTGCCGGCGCTGGCTCCCTTGTCAGAAGAAAGGCGGAGATAGCAATGCTGAAAACGGTATTTCTCGACGTAGACGATACCATTCTTGACTTCCGCGCGGCGGAAGCGCAGGCGCTTCGCGGCACTCTTGAGAACCTCGGGCTCGACCCGACGCCGGAGGCTGCCGCCCTGTACAGTCGGATCAATGCCCGTCAGTGGGAGCTGCTGGAGGAGGGCCTTCTCACCCGTGAACAGGTGCTTACCCGCCGTTTCGACATCCTCTTTGGGGAACTGGGAGTCGAGCGCTCAAGCAGTGAAGCGAAAAAACTATACGAGCGCCTTCTCTCGCAGGGACACTGGTTCATGCCCGGTGCGGAGGCGCTTCTGGACGCGCTCTGCGGCAAATATGACCTCTACATAGTCTCAAACGGGACGGGCGTCGTTCAGGACGGGCGCATCGCCTCGGCCGGTATTGCCCGATATTTTAAAGACATCTTCATTTCCGAGCGGATAGGCTTTGACAAACCAAGGCGAGAATTTTTCGACGCCTGCTTTGCTCGCATACCGGGGTTTGAACGGGAGCGCGCCGTTATTGTCGGCGACAGCCTGACCAGCGACATACGCGGAGGTATAAACGCGGGCATCCGGACCTGCTGGTACAACCCTTGGGGCAAGCAGCGCAGGGAGGATATCGTTCCCGATCATGAAATCACTCATCTGGAGGAGCTTCCGGCGCTGCTGGAAGAGATCTTTTCCGGGACCTGATTTTACCCTCTTGGGGAACAGCCGCCAAAATCACGTTTGTGCAGGATTTGCACAGGCAATTTACTTGCATGAAATGTAAATATGTAGTATCCTTATAGTTAGCATGCGAACCTAGCATTATAAGGAGGTTTTTTAATGGCTGATATCAAAACAGTGAGCGAGGGCGTATGGGTAGTCGACCAGACCACCGAGCTGTCTGAGCTTACTATTGCCGAAGGCGCGTCGATAAAGGCGCCCGAGGGCAAGTACGTAGTCATGACCGTCAACGGCCGTGGCACCACCATCGCGCCGGGCACCTACACCGGAAACGTCGTGCTCTCCGTGGCTGACGAGTTCGAGTGGGAGACCTACCGTTTCGGCAAGACCGAGATGAACAAGTTCCGCGCGGGCATCGTCGTCAAGGACGGCAAATATTTGCCGGAGCACTCTGTCCCCGCCATCGTTCAGGGCGGTTATATCAAGGACGGCGAAGCCGGCGGCATGTACATAAATACCCGTGAGTGGGACTTCAACGGCTTTTATGTCACCGGTGAGGGCGAGTATGTCATAAACGACCTGACCATGAATCTGGTCGGCGACGGTACGGATGACTTCTGCGGCCTTGGCGCCGGCATCGCAGTGTCCGGTAAGGCAAAGGTCACTGTCAACAACGCTGAGATCCACTCCTTCGGTATCTCCCGCGGCGCCGCATTCGTCGGCGAGGACAGCGAAGTCACCTTCAACGATTGCTTCTTTACCATGGACAGCGGCGTTTATACGCAGAAAGAGCTCGACGACCGTTTGGCCGACGGCGACTTCCGCATGATGGAGCCGCCTTGGGTCATGGGCATCAAGGGACATGGCCGCACCACCAACCTGGCCGGCATGGCGACTGCGAACTACAACCGCTGCCACATAATGTCCAACTCCTGGGGCGTTCTGTCCGTCGACGGCGGTTGCGTCACCCGCATGAACGTCAAGGACAGCGTCCTTGAGCTGACCGGCGAGACCGGCTACGGCGTATTCTCCATCGCTGATGACGTCGCGTTCGACTACGCCGCTTACGGCGACTTCGGCTGCTTCGACTCTCTTGACCACACCATCGTCAAGGGCGTTACCTATCCGATCATCATGTCCAACGGCAAGTCCGGCGGCGAGTTCAAAAACAAGTCTGAGATCTACGCCCAGTTCGGCTGCCTGTGCTTCCGCAACTCCGGCGGACACCTCAACGTCACCTCCGGTACCCTGCTCAAGACCGAGCTTTCCAGCTTCATGTGCAAGGGTGCGAACTCCTACTTCAAGGTCGACGACGCGATCCTTGAGCCCGGCAACGGCGTTATCATGCAGCTTATGGACAGCGACGAGACCGGCATGGGCGGCGGCGCTTTCTATCCGCCTGTCGGCGAGGTCGACACCTACACTGAGGGACGCGACCTGACCTATGCGATCCCGACCGAGGATGTTTTCCTGTCCATCGCCAACGCTTCCGTCACCGGCGATATCTACAACTCCACCACCGACCTGTATGCCAACTGCCGTCCCGATCCCGAGGCGGATCCCAACGAGCCCAAGCACCCGCCCATGGACTTCGGCCAGGTCAGAGGTATGGGACGCGATCTGCAGGGCGCGAAGAACCTCGACGTCACTGTCAGCAACGCGACCGTCACCGGCGTTATTTCCTCCGCAGGACAGAAATATCCGGACGGCCTGAGAAAGATCGACAAGTCCAACTACCGCGCACTGTCCGTCATTACCCAGTGGGCACAGGTCCCTGTCAACAACGGCGTTATCCTCTCTCTCGACAAGGACAGCACCTGGAACGTCACCGGCGACAGCTGGCTGACCAAGCTGACCATCGAGGAAGGCGCGAAGATCGTCGCTGCCGACGGCAAGAAGCTCTCCGTCACCGTCAACGGCGAGCCTGTCGACCTCAGGGCCGGCGAGTACACCGGCGTCATCGCCATCTCTGTTGCGTAACGCACCGGACGGTACATACGAACACATTAAAAAGAAGCAGGTTTTTGACCTGCTTCTTTTTTTAGTCTGACGGTTCTCCAAGGCGGCAAAAAATAAAAGTTCTGCTGCCATTTGATATAGCCACTGCGAGAATGCTCGTATGCGATTACTTGAATTTTAGAGATTTTATAAGCTGTTATGTCACAGGTTATCTTGAGACATGCTCTGTCCTATAAAGGAATTTTAAGGCTTTGCTCGCTTTGTGTCCTGTAAATATGCGGCGACAAGCAGTATTCTATGTTTGAAAGGAGGCCGGGAAGCCGTGGATCAAATAAAAATAGGGCGCTTCATTAAAGAGCTTCGCAAGGAAAAAGGATTTACACAGGAACAGTTGGCAGAAAAATTCAGCGTGTCCCGCAGGACTGTTTCAAGATGGGAAACAGGAGTTTCCAAAAGTTAAAGATACCACCACTACAATCCACGCTTACAAATACTC
>CAZIHY010000049.1:0-16903 GCA_964539115.1 uncultured Oscillospiraceae bacterium | reverse complement strand
GGGGGCACTTCTCAGGCGGAGTGTCGCCTTCATGTACATAACCGCAAACTGGGCATATCCATTTCTTCATAATTTTTCTCCTCCGTTAGTTAATAATAAATTGCCATCATTTATAATATTCGCCCTGCGGCGAAAAATCAATCATTTTCATGCGTTTTAACGCATTTTGGACACAGTCCGCTGATACTCAGACGAAAACTGTGCATCTCACAGCCCGCAAGACTGCACATACCGGCAAAGCTTTCAGCGTCGGGCAGGACGTCGCCCATGTCCAGGACGGCGCCGCACCCTGTACAGATAAAGTGGGTATGCGGTTCCGTTACCGCGTCAAAGCGCTCCTGACCGTTGACGATGCCGACGCTGACGATAGTTCCCTCCTCCTTGAAAATGGAGAGATTGCGGTAAACTGTGCCGAGGCTGAGATCAGGATATTCGGGCTTGAGGCGGGCATACAGCCATTCGGCGCTGGGATGCTCGCGAGTTTGCCGCAAAGCATCAAGTATTGCCTGCCGCTTGCGGCTGTTCTTTCTGGTTGTGTGCATGCCTTTCACCTCTTTTTAATAACAAGAATTATTACTAAAATAAATATAGCACATGTCGCTACCTTTGTAAAGGGGATTTTTGAAATTTTTTCACACTTTTTTGGGGTGGTGAACTTATGGGAAGAAGAGCTTTATATGTTGCAAAGACCGGGGGCGTTTGATATAATTTGATATACAAAATATATTATTGAATTTTAACGGGGAGGTTTGCATATGACCAAAACAAGAACAGTTTCCGGAGAGTGGGTCGTAGAGGAGAGCGTAAGCTTTGATAAGCTTGTCATAGAACAGGGCGCGGCCATGAAGGCTCCGGAGGGCAAGGCTTTGAGCCTCGTTGTTAACGGCCTTGCAACGGAGCTTGGGCCCGGAACATATGAGGGAGATGTCCGGCTCGTCGTTTCGGATTATTTCATTATGCCGCCGACGGGACTGTTCCGGTTTTCCGGAATATCAACTCCTTTCCGTACGGCGCTGGCTGTGGAAAACGGTGCGGTAGCGTCTGAAAAGAGCATTCCGGAACTGCTGTCCGGTGCGGAATTAAGCGCCGCAGGCGTTTCCGGGATGAAGATCAACGGATGCGATGAAGATCTCAACGGCATACTGATAGAAAACAGTGACTATGTTATAGACGGCCTTGAAATGAAGCTCGGCGGAGACGGAGGAAACGATTTTATCGGCAAGGGCGCCGGAGTTACCGTCATAGGAAAATCTGAGGTAACTGTGAACAACGCGGATATTGAATTTGCCGGCGTTACCCGCTGTGCCATACATGTCGGCGGCGAGAGCATGGTAACAGTGAATGACAGCCGCTTTGTCAATATGAGTCCGCCGACGACAAAGATGCGTGCGGCCTGGATGCTGGGGCTTGACGGTACGAACCGGCTCACCCAGCTGACGGACAGAGGTGCCGTTTATTATAACCGCTGTGAAATGCGCTCCAACGGTTGGGGAGTTCTCTCCGTCGACGGTTCGATAAAGTGCCGCATGTATCTCAAGGACAGTCTGTTAGAGCTGACTGAACCCCCGGCAAGGGGCTATGGTGCGTTTTCGATCGGCGATTGCTGGATTTATTTTGACAACTGCGAGGTAAACGTAAACGGGTATCCCATTCTGATGAATACTGAGGACGGCGGAGGAGCGGAGCTTTCAAACGGCTGCCGTGTGACCGGTGATCTTTACGGTGCGATGGTGTTCCGTGATCAGGGCGGAACACTGAACATATCCGGATCCAGTCTGAAAACCGGACGCTCTACCTTTATTGTAAAGGGCTCCAACTCCTTTATAAACGTCAAAGACTCCGTTCTGGAGCCCGATAACGGAGTCATACTCCAGCTTATGGACAATGACGATCCCGGCATGCACAATCCTTGTTTCCATGTCCCTGTCGGAGAGACAGACACGCCGATCGAGGGCAGGGATCTTGCCCATGCTGACCGCGGAGAGGACGTTTTCCTGACGCTTACGGATATGACCGCAGCAGGAGATATATACAACTCTACGACGGATCTGAAGGCCTGCTGCCGCAGATTTGAAGGAGACACCGGAGTTACGATACACACCGGAGCGCTCGCGGGCGTTAAGCTCAATTACCGGGAGGAGACCGGACAGTCCGACGAGAAGGACGCCGAAGGCGCGCTCCAGGGCGTTAAGAATCTTGAACTGAATCTCATCGGAGCCTCGCTGACCGGAGTTGTGAGTTCCGCCGTTGAACACCGTCCGGAGGGGATACTGACCATAAGCGGGGACAATCATCATGAGCTTTCCAACATAACGCAGACGGCCGCGCCAACGGTTAACAACGGAGTTATTGTGAATGTTGATGCCGGCAGCACGTGGATCGTGACGGCTACCTCCTATATAACAGCGCTGAATCTGGCGGCGGGAGGAACTGTCAAGGCGCCCGACGGCAAGAAGCTGACGCTGACTGTTGACGGCGCCGATGCTGAGCTGAAAGCCGGAAACTACAGCGGCATGATCGTGTTGACCGTCGAATGAGCAAAAGAAAACGTGGAGTTTGTGAAATGCGTCCTGCTTTTTAAGGATGACGCACCGCTTTTTCTGTATTTCCGGCAATAATTAAAAAGTTCTTGCAAATATAATATATGTATTGTAAAATATTTTGGCTGAACATTAACTTTATTTATTCTTATATAATTGGAGGAACCAAACTATGATTTCCGCAGGAGAATTCAGAAACGGCGTTACATTTGAAATGGACGGACAAGTTATGCAGGTTGTTGAGTTTCAGCATGTTAAGCCCGGTAAGGGCGCTGCTTTTGTTCGCACAAAGATGAAAAACGTCATCACCGGCGCCGTTGTCGAAACTTCCTTTAACCCCACTGCGAAGTTTGAGAATGCCTACGTTGAGCGCAGAAATATGGAATACAGCTACGCCGACGGCGATCTATACTATTTCATGGATCCGGAGACCTATGAGCTTGAGCCCATCGATAAAAGCGAGCTGTCCGATGGCTTCCGTTTTGTGAAAGAGAACATGGTCTGCACCGTCAGCTCCTACAAGGGCAAGGTCTTCGCAGTCGAGGCCCCGAACTTTGTTGAGCTTGAGGTGACTGAGACGGATCCTGGCTTTGCCGGCAATACCGCCACTAACGTGACCAAGCCCGCAACCCTCGAGACCGGTGCAGAGGTCAAGGTCCCTCTGTTTATCAACCCAGGCGACAAGATCAAGGTCGATACCCGCTCCGGCGAGTATCTTGAGCGCGCCAAGGGCTAAGCAGGGAGGTTGGCTTATATGACTCCTTCTGAAAAAGTCGCATACCTCAAGGGCTTGGCCGAGGGTCTTGGCGTCGAGTCCGGCTCCAGGGAAGGTAAGCTGCTCAGCGCGGTCATCGACGTGCTTGAGGATCTTGCCTATGATCTGGACGAGCTGACCGAGACTGTCAACGACATCGGCGACGATTTGGACGAACTCTATGAAGAGGTCGACGACATCACCGATTATCTCGTTGATGATGAGGATTATGACGATTATGACGATTATGATGACGACGAGGACGGGGAGTTCTGGGACGACGAAGAGCCCGTTTTCTACGAAGTGACCTGCCCCGCCTGTGACAACACCATCACGATCGACGAGGACGTGCTCCTCACTGGCGCGATCTCCTGCCCCAACTGCGGCGGGACGCTGGAGTTCGACTTCGACAGCATCGAAGACAGCGAAAGCGGCTGCGAAGAGCGCTCCGACGAAGAGTAAAATAATTTCAGACTGTTAAAAAGCCCCCTCAAACGAGGGGGCTTTTAGCTTGTTATAAGTTTTAGTTATATCTGAAATGGCAATCATTAATTTCACATTTATCGGCGATGCCAATATAATTTTAATCAGTATCAGCAAATAATTATAAAGGAGTCGATAAAAATGCCGTTTGGAAAGTTTAATGTTGACTATGAAGAAAGAATCAATATGGACCGTCTGCGCAATTACCGCAAGGAGCGCGTGCGCGAGCAGATGAAGAAGGCTGGCGTCGGCGCCATTCTGACCTTTGATTCGGATAATATCCGTTATATCACAGGCTTTTATGTTACAACGCCGATGCGCGCGGCGGAGGGCCAGTGCGTATTTTTCCCCGTAAACGGGGAGCCTCACCTCGTGATTGGTGACCAGCCTGCCCGCCATATTCCCCGTATGCCCTGGATGGAAGGCCGCATACACTCGCTGCTTGGCTGGTATAAGCAGACCGCTGTGGACAGCTATGACCCCGTGCTGAACAACTATATCGATTGGGTGGGCGGCCTGATGGCTGATTACGGCCTGATCGGCCAGACGCTGGCGCTGGACGGCACTGCACTGCAGATGCTGTTTGCAGAAGCCTTCGGACGCAAGGGCATCAAGGTTATTCATGGCAAACCCCTCATGGACTACGCCCGTATGATCAAGAGCGAGGACGAGCTCAACATTATGCGTATCGCCTGCGCCAACGCGGAAAAGGCTCACGCTGCGGTTGCGGATGCAATTCGTCCCGGCGTTAAGGAGTGCGAGCTTGTCGCTGCCGGAATCAAGGCCCTCTATGAAGAGGGTGTTGACCACACTGAGGACTTTGTATGTATGTCCGGACCGAACACGAACCCCTACGGCCTGACCTTCGGCGACCGCATGATACGTCCGGGAGACCTCATTTACGTTGATGTTGACGGTGACGCGTTCATGGGCTACCGCACCTGCATCTACCGCACGTTCTGCTGCGGAAAGGCAACGCAGGAGCAGAAGGACACCTATCAGGAGTGCTATGACATGCTTTACAGCGCCATCAACAAGGTTAAGGCCGGCGTGACTGACATGGAACTCATGGATGCATGGCCCGATTCTCCGAAGTACTGGGGTTATGAGACTTGGGGCGAAGTCGCGCCTCTGGCCACAGGTCACGGTATCGGTATGACGCTGCACGATCGTCCGTTCCTGTCCTGTGTCAACCGTTCTCTGGGAATTGAGCCCACTCCGCTGGAGAAGAACATGGTCATATGCCTCGAGACATGGACCGGCAAGAAGGGCGGAGATCACGGAGTCCGCCTAGAGGAAATGGTGCTTGTCAAGGATGACGGCTTTGAAGTTCTCTCCAAGTTCCCCGTCAAGGAGCTTATGGAGTGCTGGAGACCGTATAATTGATTGGAATGAACAGCGAAAAAATCGTGTGCTGCGGAGGCGGCACTATAGGCGCGGGCTTTGCATATTGCTTTGCCCGCGCGGGCTTCCCTGTGCATATTCTTGAAGTCAGCGACGAGGCGGTGGAAAGTGCCGGGCTGCGTGTTTCTGAGATATGCGATTCTATGCATAAGCTGGGCGTGGATGTGGACAGAGAGGAACTCATGTCCCACATAACTGTTGGCACAGATCCGGAACAGGCATATACCGGTGCGGCGCTTGTTCAGGAGAGCGGTCCCGAAAGACTGGCGGTAAAGCAGGCTCTGCTGGAAACGGCAGAGAAGTATATACCCAGTGACTGCGTTTACTCCAGCAGCACCTCCAGCCTATCTATTTCTGAAATTGCAGAAAATGCCGTCCATCCGGAGCGCTGCTTTGGTGCGCATCCGTTCAACCCTGTTCATTTAATCCCGCTGGTTGAACTGACAAGATGTGGCCGCAGCTCAGATGAGGCGCTTTCACGGGCGACAGAGCTATACAGGCGCGCAGGCCGGGAACCCGTCGTCATGAACAAAGAAAAGCCGGGCTTTATTGCAAACCGCATCCAGCATGCGGTTCTGCGCGAGGTTATAGCAATGGTGACTGAGGGTGTCTGCTCGCTCGAGGACGCGGACAGGGCGCTTGTATATGGCCCCGGACTGCGTTGGGGGGCGATCGGGCAGGGCCTCATTGGGGAACTGGCATCTCCCGAGGGCGCAAAAGCTTTCAATATATCCTTTAAAACTGCCAGTGAACGTATTTTCCGTGACCTGAGCTGTATGACAGAGATTCCGGCGTCATGGCCCGATCTTTGCGGCGAAGGCGTTGAGCGGGAAAAAGAGCAGAACCCAGATTGCATCGGACACACAGCGGCGGAGATAGCACAATTTCGCGACAGGGTGCTGATTGAACTGCTGAAGTTGCACGGGAAACTGTAAAAAATGCTTCACGGTGCCGCAGTGTTTATGATATGATATAAACGGGGTGGCGAGATATGGAGTTACGGCAGCTGGAATACTTTGTAACCGTGGCAGAACAGCTTAATTTTAGCCGTGCTGCGGAGCTTTTGTTTGTCACACAGCCGCTTCTGAGCAAGCAGATCGCGGAGCTGGAAAAGCAGCTTGGTGTGAAGCTGTTACTCCGAAACCGCCGCTCAGTCAAGCTGACGCCTGCGGGGGCCGCGCTTCTGCGCGAGGCAAAGGCAATCCTTGCGCGCGTGGGGAAAATCCCGAAGATAGTAATGGATGCGGACGCCGGGATAGGACTTGGCGGAGAACTGCGTGTAGGATATGAACAGGTTTTTGAGAGAACTGTCATAACCGAGGCCCTGTATCGCTTCCATGAGAAGTTTCCGGATGTAAGCTGCTCGACGGAATGCTTTGACCTCGCGAAGATCATATATGCGCTCAGTGAGGATGAGATAGACCTTGGCTTCACTCTCCTGCCGAATGATAAACTCAGCCCGGATTATGAGGTTATAACGGTTGGGCACGACGTCCTGTCCGTTGTCGCCGCCGCGCCCCTTTTAAAAGGGCAGAGCCTTGAAGTGGCGCTAAAACTGGTGGAAAGCATGCCGCTGTATTTGCTCGACCATGATGCGCGAGGGCTCAACTCCAACCTTAAAGTGCTCATTGAGGCCGGCGTGTCGCCCCAGTTCTTTTTCATGGACAGCGTTTCAACGATACTCATGAACGTCGAGGCGGGCACAGGTGTGTCTCTGCTCCCGGCCAAGGTGGTCGAAACCTATTCCAGCAGGAATCTGGCTTATGTTCCGATAGAGAATTCCAAATTTGCAAAGCTCGATATGGCTGCATGCTGGCGAAAGGACTGCGTTAATCCGCTAGTGCAGCTGTTTATAGAAGAGTTGAATTACAGAGCATAGAGCTGCCATCTATAGTAAAAAACCTCCCTCAAATGAATTCTCCCCGGGAATTTCCCGGGGAGAATTTCTTATCCCAGATTTAACTGTCTGTTTTTCCACCGTCCGGTGCAGTAGTAGATAAGGCCGATTATTGTCGGCACATATCCCGCGCAGACGCTGCCGAGCCAGAAGCCCATGATGCCCATGTCGAATACGAGACCGAGCAGCATGGCGAGCCCTATACGGGCGACGATGCCGTCGCATATGCCGATGAGCAGCGAGAGCTTGCCGTGACCCAGGCCGTTTATAAGCGCCATGAAGGGGTTTCGCGTTGCAAATCCGAAGAAGTTCAGGATCGCTATCGGCGCATAAACGGAGGCCATCGCAAGAACCTCGGGGTCGGTGTTGAACAGGGAGAACACTCCCTGTGGATTGATCAGCATTATGACCGTGAGCACGAGAGCGAAACCGAGGTTTATGAACATTGAGATCCAGATGACCTTCTTGATGCGGTCGAACTTGCCCGCGCCGAAGTTCTGGCCGACCATGGAGGAACCGGCGGTTCCGAACGACTGCGTGATAACGCTCATGACGAGAGCTATCTTGTTGCCGACGCCGGTTACGGCGCTGACGACGACGCCGTAGGAGTTGATGTAGGAGTTGACGAACATCGAGGAGATCGTTATCGCGCTCATCTGGAGGGCAAGCGGTACGCCCAGCTTTGCCAGCGCCTTGAGACCGGAGACGTCGATCCTGAAGCTCTTCGGCTTGAAATCAAAGCCGAAGGACGCTCTGCGGCGATAGAGATAGATGATCGAAACGACGAAGGAAAAGCCCTGGCCGATAACGGTCGCGAGAGCCGCGCCGAAGCTTTCCATCCCGAGTCCGGCCACGAATACGAGGTCGAGTATAAGGTTCATTATAGCCGCGATGGCGATGAACACCAGCGGACGCTTCGAGTCGCCCATGCCGCGGAGGACGGAGGAGACGATGTTGTAGCCGTAAATAAAAATAAGGCCGATATAACATACGGTGCAGTAATCCTGCGCCTGGGGATATGCCTCCGCCGGGGTGTTGAGCAGATCCAGCAGCAGATCGCGGAACCCGAGCCCAATCGCCATCATGATTACGGCCACGATCGTCAGGAACGAGAACATCGTGCCTATCGTGGACGAGAGCTTGTCCCTGCGGCCGCTTCCGACATACTGCGCGATGAGTATCTGGCCCGCCGACCCGAAGCCCATAACAATGAAGGTCGCCAGGTGGAGGATGTCGCCTCCGATCGAGACCGCGGAAAGCCCCGAACTGCCGACAAATTGTCCGACGATTATCATATCGACCATATTGTAAAGATTTTGCAATAGGTTGGCCAAAATAAATGGACCCGCGAACTTCAGAAGCTGTTTTGTAACACTTCCCGTCGTCAGGTCGTTGATCATGGTTTTCTGACTCAATTGATCGCCTCCAAAAAAACGTCCGGCCCACTGACCGGATCTTACTTCACATACATACTTACATGTAAATGTAATACAACTGACCTGAAGTGTCAATAGATTTATAATAAATATATTTTATAAGAGAGCGTCCGCATTCAAAAAAACAGGCGTCCTGAGGGACGCCTGTTTTTGTATTTGAGGGTTACGACGCGTATATAAGCCTTACTATCCACGCGACCAGCGGGGCGGGTAGCAGACGCGAGAGCATGACGAAAAAGCTGTACTTTGCTCCGACGGCATACAGCGGCCGCACCCGTTTTCTGAGTGCGAGCGACGCGATCTTTTTCGCCGCCTTCTCGGGGGACATACCTTCGCGCTCGTCCCGCTCCATGACGGCGACGCTCCTTGAAATGCGCTCTCCATATTCGCTGTCGCCCGTGGGGCATTTTTCCCTTGCGTCGGTAAAGCCGGTGCGTATGTCCCCGGGCATGACTGCGCATACACTCACGCCGTAGGGCGAGACCTCGCCGTGCAGAGCCAGAACCAGCGCGTTTATCGCTGCTTTGGAGGCGCTGTAAAACGCCTGAAAGGGGATTGCGACAGGCGCGGCGACGGAGCTTACGCATACGATGCGCCCGCTTTTCTGCGCGCGCATATACGGCAAAACGGCGCGGACCGCCGCGGCTGTGCCGAGGAAGTTCACGTCCATTTGCTTTTTTGCGGCTTCCGCCTCCGTAAACTCAACAGCGCCGGAGATGCCGAAGCCGGCGTTGGAGACGAGGATATCGATGCGCCCGCATTCGAGTGCGACGGAGTCTGCAGCGGAGCGCACGGCGTCCCAGTTTGTGACGTCGCAGCTTATGTGCCTGGCGGGGCAATCTGGATTTTTGTGGCGGCTGAGTTCATATACGGTGCAGCCGCGCTCCGCAAGCTCGCGGCATACGGCGAGGCCGATCCCGGAGGAACCTCCGGTCACAACGGCGACGGAGCTCATTCGGACTTCACCATTACAGAGGCTATAATGTCCATTGCCTCGTCAAGCAGAGCTTCGGTATGGCTAGCCATGTAGCTTGTGCGCAGCAGACACTCGTTTGGCGCGGTAGCGGGCGGCAGTACGGTGTTGACGTATACGCCTGCCTCGTAAAGTTCGCGCGCGCGGGTCAGCGTGCTGATCGTGTCATATGTATAGATCGGTATAATCGGAGTCTCGGACATGCGTATACGCAGGCCGCGCTCCGTCAGTCCTTTCCTGGCGTATGCCGAGAGGGCGGCGAGCCTGTCCACGCGCTCGGGCTCGCGGCGCAGGATCTTTAGCGCCGCCAGCGCAGTCGCGCAGCTTGCCGGGGTTATGGACGCAGAGAAGATGAATGGACGCGAATTGTGGCGCACATATTCGACGACCGGCGCGCTCGCCGCCATATATCCGCCGAGGCTTGCAAGGGACTTTGAGAACGTGCCCATTATTATGTCAACCTCATTCTCGAGCCCGAAGTAGCTCGCGGTGCCGCGTCCGCCGTCTCCGATAACGCCGAGCGCGTGGGCGTCGTCGACCATGACGCGTGCGCCGTATTTCTTCGCGAGCGCGACGATCTCCGGAAGTTTCGCGATATCTCCGCCCATGGAGAAAACTCCGTCCGTCACGATGAGGATGCCCGCAGTTTCGGGAACGCGCTTGAGATGGTTTTCCAGATCCTCCATATCGTTGTGGCGGTAGCGCAGCATCTTGCCGTAGCTGAGCTTGCAGCCGTCGTAGATGGAGGCGTGGTTTTCCCTGTCGCAGAGTACGTAGTCCCCGCGGCCGACAACAGCCGAAATAATGCCGAGGTTTGACTGAAAACCGGTCGAAAAGGTGATCACGCCGTCCTTGTGCAGGAAATCCGCAAGCTCGTTTTCCAGCTCCAGGTGGAGGGACAGCGTGCCGTTGAGAAAGCGGGATCCGGAGCAGCCGCTTCCAAAGGTTTCAAATGCTTTGATGCCGGCCTCGACCACCTCAGGGTGCGTAGTAAGTCCCAGGTAGTTGTTCGAGCCGAGCATGATACGGCGTTTGCCCTCCATCACGACTTCAACATCCTGCCGCGATTGGAGCGCATGGAAATACGGGTATATCCCCATATCCCGTATTTCCTGCGCCGTGGTGTAGTTATAGCATTTCGTGAAAATGTCCATTAATTTACACCTCGAATAGATAGTTTTTCCGATTCCCCAACTTCAAATAATTTAATTAAAATATTTGAATTGATTAGATGATAACATATCAGAAACATTTTTGCAATCATCATGTGAGAAATTGTTGTAAAAATACTAATATTTTTTAGCGAAAGAATCAATAAAGAACTCTTTAAGCTTTTTATAATATATACCGCAGATGTCTTGAAATGCGGCGGTATTGGTGCTATAATTCGTATGCAGAATACAGCCTGTGCAGCCGGGACCTGGTCCTGGTTATACTGCCCAGACTGATGTAAAGGAGGAACGGCATGACCAGAGTATATACAGCGGAGGAAAAGCTGTCGCGGTTTGAGGATATTCGTGAAATACGCAACCTCATGGGCAGACTTTCCTCGGACTATGTCCTCAAAAAGGACGCGGATATCCCGCAGAACCATTGGTCCGCGCGGGAGGATGTCAGCCTCGGCATAAACGAGGGCTGGTTTGTCGGCAGCGCGGAGGTCTGGCGTTATTATGCCCGCGAGGGCGAGCGTATCGCTCTTGAGAGCAGGCTCATACAGCAGACATTTCCGGAGGAGCTCGGCGATAAGAGTGCTGAAGAGGTATACGGAGTTGGCATGATGAACTACAAGCCCGTCGACACCGCGGTCATAGTGGTTGCGGGCGACCGTCAGACGGCCAAGGGCATTTGGTGCATACGCGGCTCCCATTCCGTCATTAGCGAGGGCGGCCCTATTTCGTATTGGGAGTGGGGTTGGTTCGCTGTCGATTTTGTTATGGAAAACGGAGAATGGAAGATATGGCACATGCTGTATCTCCAGGACGTCTGCCGTCCTTGCGGATATGCATGGACGGGTCCTGAGAAGGAATATGCGCCTGTTGAACAGTTCGCGGAGATAAAGGGGTGGCAGGCGGCGGAGCCGACGGTTCCGGCCGTTCTGCGGGAGCGGTACAGCGCTGGCAGGGAGTTCCTGCCCTCGCCGCGCGTGCCCGAGCCATATGATACCTTCTCCGAGACCTTCAGCTATGGCTATGAGGAGGTATGAGCGATGATAGAAAACGGCTACACAAATGAACAGCTAGTCGACCGCATATACGACCGCGAAATGATAAAGCAGCTTATCTGCCGCCACAGCTACTATCTTTCAAACGGCGAGGCAAAGCGCGCGATAGACGAGCTTTGGGTCTCCGAACCCGAGGCGGCGCTGGGATATAATAACGGCTGGTATATCGGCATAGATGAGATAACCCGCCATCTTGTGACCGACTATAACGAGCGCGTCGCCGGAAAATCCGGCATCGCAGGCATGGACACGATAACGACGCCGCTTGTTTATATAGCGGATGATGGAAAGAGCGCGCACTATCTCGGCTACCGTCTCGGCTACACAACGGAGGGAAAGGCGGACGGCTCCGCCGACGCATATATGGACTTCGGCCTTGTGCGCGCTGATCTCGTGCACAGGGACGGACAGTGGCGCATACTGCACATGGTGCTGGAGCATGACCACACCGTCACAGTCGGCGAGGACTACAACAAGGTTCCGGTCAAACAGTCCGAGGGTGCCGACCCGCTGGAGGCCCGCTTCGGCAGGCCCACGGTGGAGGAGACGGTTTACAACCCCTTCTACGGCTGGGAATACATGTGGGACGATATGCCGCGCCCGTACGGGACATATGACGAAAAGAACAGCTGCGGCCCGAACGGACTTATAAACAAGCCTTATTACAAGAGAGAGAGGAGGTAAGCGCATGAACAGGGAGCTTTCTTTTGAGCAGCGCATACATAACGCGCTGGCTGTACAGACTGTGGAGGAGTATAAGGCCCGCCATGCGTATCTGCACGGCGTGGGTTATTCCCGCGAGGAATGGGATCTCATGTGGCACGAGTCCGAAAACTGCACCTGGGCGCACCAGTTCGGCCGCATGGTCGGCTGGGACGAGGTGTATTTCAACAACGTCGAACATATGGACCATATGGTGACTGTCGGCAACTTTTCCGCAATGGAGAAATATCACGAGCTGGTCGGCCACGATCTGCGCTCCGTTACCTCCGGCGGCTGCCATGCGCTGTGCTCGGACGTCATCGAGGTCGCGGATGACGGCATGAGCGCCCGTTCCTACTATCTTACCCCCGGCACACTGATGGGCTCCGTCGGCTTTGACGGAGAGACGCGCAGCGGCGTTTGGCTATGGGAGCGATACGGTTCCGATTTTGTCTATGTCGATGGGGAGTGGAAATGGTTCCATGAGCAGGTCTGCCCCGACCTTGCGGGCAACTATGACGTCGGAAACTGGGGACACGACCGCTATATGCAGTATCTGGACGGATCGATAAGCATCGGAGATGTCGGCGGACGTCCCGCGCTGCTGACGGAGCCAGGCTTGTTCCATGCGGATTACAACATCGTGCAGACGGTGCAGAACACTGTCCCGCCGCCGCGGCCCTATCAGACGCTTGACGACAACAATACATATTCCCCCGGACGCAACGACCCGTATGACAACATCGTCATTGAGGTCGAACGCCCGAAGGAAATGGATCTTACAGCCATCAATTCGGACTATAACCCCTTTGAGGGCATGAAGGCGCGCGACGACTGAAAAAAGAAAAATTCCCGTAGCCAATTCAATGGCCTCGGGGATTTTTCTTTTTTTATATTCAGTATCTAATCATAAAGAAAAAACACAAGAGAAAAAACAGAAAAAGCGGCGCATTATACACCGAGGAAAAAACTTGTCAAGATAAAAATTTTTTAAGTTTTCCGCCGCGAAAAGGCGCCGAAAATATATTATGTAAACTAAAAATTGAATATTTTACGTTTACAATTCCCCCTGAGGATGTTGAAAACTCTGTTGAAAGTGTTAAAAAACCTTGAAATTCAAGGCTAAAAAAACAGCGGCGGAAAACTCGGCTTATTCATGGGATAATGAATACAAGTTTACATATAATTATGCGCGGAGCGACGTTGCAAAATTTGGGACGCGGAAAATGTCGAAAAAGCTTGACAGACGTGAGTTCGGGAATAAACACAGGGCTTGTTTCATATGGTTTGCTGAAGAGGACAACAATGCTTCCGTACGCGCGGAGGCAGAGTTATACGAGGAGGCTTAGGTATGAAAAAAACGGTGTTTGTCCTGCTGTTTTCCCTGCTGCTTTCAACGGCCGCGTTCGGGATCGAGACGAAAAAGGACGAGGACATCTCGATCGCTGTTCCGTCGGCGGTGCTGATGGAAAAGGTGACGGGAGAGGTCATCTATGAGAAAAATGCGCACGAGCAGATGGAACCGGCAAGCGTTACTAAGGTCATGACCATGCTGTTGGTGACAGAGGCCATAGAGAACGGAAACCTCTCGCTCGACGACAACGTCACGGCCTCGGCCCATGCGGCCTCGATGGGCGGCAGCCAGATCTGGCTGGAAGAGGGCGAGACGATGACGGTATCGGAGATGCTAAAGTGCGTGACGGTCGTCTCGGCAAACGATTGCGCGGTCGCTCTGGCGGAGCATATCGCCGGAACGGAGGAGGCTTTCGTGGCCCGCATGAACGAGAGGGCACAGCAGCTCGGAATGACGGACACGAACTTTACCAACTGCACGGGCCTGAATGAGGACCCCCAGCATGTGACGAGCGCTTATGACATCGCGCTCATGTCGCGCGAGCTGATAAGCCACGACATGATAAAGGACTATACGACGATCTGGATGGATAATGTTCGCGATGGCAGATTCAGCCTCGCGAATACGAACAAGCTGATATATTACTACAATGGCGCGACGGGTCTGAAAACGGGGTTTACCTCCCGTGCGATGTATTGTCTTTCCGCAACGGCGGAGCGCGACGGCACGGAGTATATTGCCGTTGTTATGCACGGCGAGACGAGCAATGACAGGTTTGAAAGCGCGAAAACGCTTCTCAACTATGCCTTTGCCAATTACAGCCTTGTCTCCCTCGATGGAGGGGAGGCCATAGCGCCTGTGCGCGTGGAGCTCGGGACCTGCTCATACATACAGCCGGAGCGCGGGGCGGAGAGCATGATGCTGTTTGAGAAAAACGCCATCGGCGAGCTGCGCTATGAAACGGAGCTTGCGGAGAGCGTACAGGCACCCGTTGAAAAGGGCTGTGTGCTGGGCACGACCCGGGTGTATTCCGGCGAGACACTGATAGCAGAGTTCCCGCTGCTGGCCTCGGAAAGCGTAGACCGGCTGAGGACCGGGGACGTATATCTCGGCATGCTTTCCCGCCTGTTTGGGGGAAAATAGTAAAGTTCATCCCATTTGTACACCAAAAAAGGAGCAAAATCGGTCTCTTCTCCCCACTTTGAGACATAAAATTTCCAAAAAACGATTGCAAATGCATGCGTAAGGGTGTAATATTGTCTGGCAAAAGATTTCTAAGGAGAACCGATATGATAAAGGTTGATTTAAGCGGGGCGCGCGGAAGTTTCTCCGCCGCCGGTCCGGATTATGCACTCGCCGCACAGGCCCACAGGGCGCTCACTGAAAAAAGCGGAGCGGGAGCCGAATTTACCGGTTGGCTCGAGCTGCCTTCGCGTGTCAGGAATGGAGAGCTGAAGAAGATAGAGGCGGTGGCAAGGCGCATCCGCGCTAATTCCGAGGTCCTGGTCGTCGTCGGCATCGGCGGGTCATATCTCGGCGCACGCGCCGCGATAGAGCTGCTGAACCCAAAGGATGGGCCGGAAATCATCTTTGCCGGCAACGGTCTCTCGCCATCCGCTCTTGGGGAGATGCTGGAGCGCATCGGCGACCGCGATTTTTCAATAAACGTTATCTCCAAGTCTGGAACAACGCTGGAACCTGCGCTGGCATTTCGTGTTTTCCGCGAGCTTGCAAGGAAGAAATACGGCTCTGCGTCGGCAAGGCGCATTTATGCTACTACCGATGCTGAAAAGGGCGCTCTCAAGGCGCTGGCCCATTCAGAGGGGTATGAGACCTTTGTCGTACCGGACGATGTGGGCGGACGGTACAGCGTCCTGTCCGCCGTCGGGCTTCTGCCGATGGCCGCGGCAGGGATCGACGTCAACGCGGTCATAGAGTCCGCCGAGAAGGCAATGATGGCGTTTGAGCTGCGTTCACCGGAAAACCCCGTATGGCAATATGCCGCGGCGAGACAGCATCTCTATGCACAGGGCAAAAGCATCGAGGTCCTGGCGAGTTACGAACCCCGTTTCCGCTATATGGCGGAGTGGTGGAAACAGCTCTACGGCGAGAGCGAGGGCAAAAACGGCATCGGAATTTTCCCCGCCTCAGTTGAATATACCGCCGACCTGCACTCAATGGGACAGTACATACAGGACGGTCCGCGCACGCTGATGGAGACTGTCGTGTTGTTTGAGGACTCCGGCCCTGGCGTTCGGGTGCCCTTTGCTCTCGGCGATCCTGACGGGCTGAACTATCTGGCTGGTCGCGAGTATGCGGATATATGCAGAGTCGCGGCAAGCGCTGTCAAGGAGGCGCATATCGAGGGAGGCGTGCCGAACATAACGGTTACGGCAGATGCGATAAACGCAGAGAGTTTTGCGGAGCTGGTCTGCTTCTTCGAACTGGCCTGCGGCATTTCCGGATATATGTCCGGTGTTAATCCCTTTGACCAGCCCGGCGTTGAGGCGTACAAAAAGAACATGTTCCGCATGCTTGGCCGCCCTTAAATTTGTAAATATTTTTGAAATTACGAAACTAATCGTTGAAGAAAACTCAAAGAGATGGTATGATAACTGCGACAAGATGCGGTTATACCATCTCTGAGTTGTATATTGGCGCGATAAACAATAAATATTTGAAAATAAAGGAGCGTGGTTCTTTTGGTTAAACTCATCATGGGCCTTAAAGGGTCCGGAAAAACGAAAAAGCTGGTCGAATTGGTTAGGGAAGCGGTAGCGTCCGAGAGCGGCAGCGTCGTCTGCATTGAGAAGGACAAAAATCTGACTTACGACATTCCTTATACTGCAAGACTGATTCACGCGAGCGAATATGGAATTGAAACGAACGAACTTCTCAAGGGCTTTATCAGCGGCCTGCATGCGGGCAACTACGATATAACCCATGTTTTTATAGATAACTTCTACAAAATGCTTTCCGACACTTCCAACGAGGCGGTCGCGGAGCTTCTTGACTGGATGGAGAGCTTCAGCGTGCGCGAGAGCGTAAAGTTTACCATCAGCGCGACTGCGGAGCCTGACTCTGTGAGCGAGAGCATCAAAAAGTATTTCTGATAATACAAAAACAGGCGTTCACCATG
>CAZIHY010000048.1:0-16905 GCA_964539115.1 uncultured Oscillospiraceae bacterium | reverse complement strand
CCAGAGGGACACTTTTCTATTCGTCTTATTTTATTTTTTAGTTTTGCTATTTTGAAACCGGTTTTCCTTCGGAGAGGTACTTTTCTTGCTCCTGCAAGAAAAGCGCCCAAAAGAAGCAGGCTCACAGTACCACATAACAATTAGCACCCACTTCGTGGGTAATCCAAGAGGAGGCCTGCGGGGCCCTCTTGTTTTGTTCGCTTTTTTCACTTGTCTCGACACTTTGCATAGAATGTATCGAAATATATTTCAAGGATGTGAGGTTAATGAAATTTGCGGTGATCGGCGGGGACTTCCGCTTCGCTGAGGCCTGCTCGCTCCTGAATGCGTCCGGTCACGAAGTCGCTCCCTTCGCGCTAGAACTGGCTGAGGGCGTAAACTGCGTGCAGAATCTGGGCGAAGCGCTCCATGGAACGGACTGCGTTCTGCTGCCGCTGCCGGTGTGTGCACAGCGCGGGCTGCTGAACACGCCGCTGTCAACAGGAGAATACGCAATCGAGGACATTTTTTCCGCTATCGAGCCGCGGTCACTCGTCGCCGCCGGCAAAGTCGACGAGCGCACGCGGGCCTGTGCGGAGCGATATGGATTGAACCTCGTTGACTATCTCAAGCGCGAGGAGCTGGCCGTTTATAATGCCGCCGCCACGGCGGAGGGCGCAATAGCGCTCATCATGCAGAACACATCGATAACGCTCTGGCGCAGTCATGTTCTCGTCGTCGGCTTCGGCCGGATCGGAAAGCTGCTGGCGCACAAGCTTTCCGCCCTGGGCGCATATGTGACTGTGTCCTCGCGCAGCTTTGACGACATGGCATGGTGCGAGGTCCTGGGCTATGAGAGCATGGACACCAGGGCTTTGAACGGGCTGGATAAGTTCGATATAGTTGTGAACACCGTGCCCGCGCCCGTTCTCGGCGAGCGCGAGCTGTCGCAGATGCGGTCCGACGTGCTGTGCATGGATCTCGCCTCCAAGCCCGGCGGAATGGATTTTGCCGCCGCGTCACGGCTTGGGATCCGCGCACTTTGGGCCCTGTCCCTGCCCGGTGAGGCTTCGCCACGCTCGGCCGCCGGGATGATACTCGACACTATTGGAAACATAATCGCTGAAAGGAGCTAATATGGATAGCCTCAAAGTTGGGCTGGCGCTGACCGGTTCATACTGTACGTTCGATAAGGCTATGGCCGCGGCCTCCCGCATGTCGGGAGAGTATGACCTCTGGCCAATAATGAGCGAAAACGCATATTCAACAGACACGCGCTTTGGCCGCGCGGAATACTTCCGGATGATGCTCTCCGCACTTTCGACACACGGAATAATCAGTACGATAGCTGAGGCGGAGCCGATAGGGCCGAAGGGTCTTCTCGACGTGCTTGTCATCGCGCCGTGCACTGGAAACACCCTTGCAAAGATCGCCTGCGGCATTACAGACAGCAGCGTCACGATGGCGGCGAAAGCGCATCTGAGAAACGGCCGGCCCGTCATAATCGCCGTCTCAACAAACGACGGACTTGCGGCAAATGCAAAGAACATCGGCGAACTGCTGTCCCGCAGGAACGTCTATTTCGTCCCATTCTATCAGGACGATCCCGTCAAAAAGGAACGCTCGCTGGTCGCGGATTTTGATATGATCGAGGACACGATCGCCGCCGCGCTCGATGGCCGTCAGATACAGCCGCTCCTCATCGGCCGCTGAGCCACTCGTCATAGGTCTTACCGGCGGTAGAATAAACGCCAACTGCGGTCGCTGCGAGCTTGCCGGGGGATCCTTCCACCCACATCTCGCAGCGCATCTGCGCGGTCGTCCTGCCGACCTTATCAGCCCGGGCCCTGACAATCAGCCGCCCGCCCCTGTTTATCATACGCAGGTAGCTCGTCTCCATGCTCACTGTCGGCGGCATCTTTTTTCCCGAAAAGGTATAGACAAGGACGCCCATAGTAAGGTCTCCCGCCGCGGCAATTATGCCGCCGTGCATGATGCCTATCTGATTTTGCATCCACTCGGAAAAATCATAGGCCAGCGTCATCGTGCGCTCTTCAAAATCCAGTTCGATAAACTCCGGATCGAGCATTTTATTGAATGTCGCGGGGTCACTTTCGCAGATGGCGTCCAAAAAACCGCGCGCGAGCTGTTCCGCCTCGGCCTGTGTCTCGGGTATATTGGCAGGGGTCATTTTGCACTTCCTCTTTCTTTATGTCTTTCTATATTATTATCATAGCACCGTTTCCGGCGGCAGGCAATCGCTCCGTCCCCCAAGTTGTATTTTTTTAAGATTTGACGGCATATCATACAGGTATTATAATATCTTTAATATCTCACATCAAAGAAAGAGGAAGATAACATATGAATAACTACGACTACAAGGATATCGAGTTCTCGACTCTGCCCTCAACGGACGAGCCCTCCTCCGGATATCCCGGTTTTGACCCTCATACGGAGATATTTCCCGCCGGATACAAAGTACAGCCCGGCCGCATTCCCTTCGCCTGCGACACCATATGCGAGCAGGACGTTGCAATAAAGCTTCGCGACGGCACGACTATCTATGCGGACGTCTACCGCCCTGCAACAGAGGAAAAAGTGCCCGCCATTCTCTCTTGGGGCATCGCGGGCAAGCGCGGCAAGAACCTTGCCGGCGGCTTCAGCCTCGAGGGGAAGCCCCTCAACACGCTCACGCCCGAAAACAGCCTCATGTCCGGCCTGCATGTCCATAACGGCCCCGACCCCGCCGTCTGGGTGCAGTATGGCTACGCCATCATAAACCCCGACCCGCGCGGCACCTACAACTCCGAGGGAGACGTCATGTACTTCGGCACCCAGTACGCTGAGGACGGATACGACGTCATCGAGTGGTGCGCGCAGCAGGACTGGTGCAGCGGCAAGGTCGCCCTCGCAGGAACGCACTGGTACGCGCTTTCACAGTGGTTCATCGCAGAGACACAGCCGCCGCATCTGGCAGCGATAGCCCCCGCCGAAGCGCACGGCAACCTCTATCTTGACGAGTTCGTGCGCGACGGTATCCCCCGCTTGGACTACACCGCGCGCCTGCGTACATACACGACCCACGGCGCAAGGATAGAGGATATCTGTGCCATGGTCGAAAAGCATCCCTTCTTTGACGAATACTGGCAGGACAAATGCGCCGACTTCTCGAAAATAAACGTTCCCGCGTGGATAACCGCAAGCTGGACCCAGACCAACCATTCCCGCGGAGTTTTCGAGGCATTTGAAAAGCTCGGGACTGAGCAGAAGTGGCTGCGTATACACGACATCGGCGAGTTCACCGACCCGCGCACAGAGAGCGCAATACTCGACCAGAAGAAGTTCTTTGACCACTTCCTTAAAGACGAGGATAACGGCTGGGAAAACACTCCGCGCGTACGTTTGGCAACTCTCGACCCGGGCGGCGAGAACATCACAAACCGACCGGAAAAAACCTTCCCGCTCGAAAATCAGAAAATCAATACCCTCTGGCTGGGAGACGGCGGCAAAATGTTCAGTGAAAAGCCTGACGCCGAGGGCGCTTGCTCCTATTCCGCGGACGACGAGGTCTCCGTCACCGGATTTACATATACCTTTACCGAGGAGACGGAGCTGACGGGTTATCTGCGGCTGAAACTCTGGATAGAGTCGGAGACCGATGACGCCGATGTTTTCGTACGGCTATACAAGCTCGACAGCGACGGCAACAAGCTCTGGACCACCCACGACAACAAATACTCCGGACCTAACGGACGCCTGCGCGCGTCCCACCGCGAGCTCGACGAGGTCAGGAGCGACGAGCTGCGTCCTGTTCACACCCACAGAGGCGAGCAGCTCCTCACCCCCGGCGAGATCGTGCCCATCGACATCGGCATCTGGCCGACCAGCCTTATTTTTCACCCCGGCGAGCAGCTCCTTGTCGAGATCTGCGGTTGGGAGATCAAGGTCGCGCACTTTGGCAACGAGCATATCCCGACCCGCAACAAAGGCAGCCATACGCTGCATTTCGGCGGCAGATTCGACTCAAAGCTGCTCATCCCCGTGATCGAGAGGTAAAACGCCGTGAAATATACAGCATATGTCGGCACCAACTCCATCCGCGACAGCCGCGGCATATATACCCTTTCCATCTCCGACAGCGGCGAAGGCGAGGTCCTTGGCGCGACTCCCGCATATAACTCCGGTTATCTCGCGCTCAACGCCGACGGCACACGGCTCTACGCCGTAAGCGAGGGCATGAGCTTTATGGGAAAGGCCAGCGGCGGAGTTTTGTCCTATGACGCCGCGCTTACTCCGCCGCAGGAGCTCAACCGCCGGTTTTCCGGCGGACAGCGGCCCTGCTGCATGTCCCTGTCGGAGGACGGAAAAACGCTCTATGTCTCCAACTTCTTCGGCGGCAGCATCTCCGTTTTTCCTGTCAAGCAGGACGGGACCGTCGGCGAGTGCAAAAAATTCATCAAAGAACAGCCTCTTCCCGGCCGGCTCGACGGTATGCACTGTGTCGAGGAATTGCCAAACAACGAATTCGGCGCCGTGTATCTCGGTACCGGCTCCGTCATAATCTATGACGCAGTAAGCTTCGAGGAAAAACAGCGCTTTTCGCTCGACGGCGGTGCTTTCCCGCGGCACTTCACGGCCTCGGCCGATGGCAATACGCTGTATCTCCTGCTCCAGACCCCGCCGGAAGTACACGTCGCGCAGCGCGGGAACGACGGCAAGTTTTCCGTGCAGCAGGTCCTGTCCGCTGTACCGGAGGACTTTGACAGCCATGCGGAGGCAGCCGCCGTCCGCCTGACGCCGAATGGCAGGCTGCTTCTGGCCTCCACCCGTATCGCCAATACCATCGCCGTATACCGGGTTGGACAAAATGGCCTGCTTGAGACAAGCGCCGTTGTACGGCTTCCGGTCAAGACCCCGAGAGATATCGTGGTCACTCCTGACGGACGCTTCCTGCTTACAACCGGGCAGGCTACGGACAATATCTGCGTGCACGAGATAGACTATGACAACGGCACCCTTATTTTCCGCAGCACCATTGACGGGGTCGTATCCCCGGGCTGTATCGTTGTAAAGGAGGCGCTCTGAAATGGATGAGCTTATCACCCGCATTGAAGCGCTGGAGAGGGAAAATGCGCTCCTTCGCGCCCGTGCCGAAATAGAGAACCTTGCTGCAAAATACCAGGACCTGACCCTATCCTGCCAGGGAATGCGCATACTGAGCGAACTCTGGTCACATCAGCCGGACATCCGCCTTGAGTATGCCCACTCCGGCGTTTATGCAGGACATGAAAGAGTATGCTTCTACTACGACAAGGCTCCCGCCGCCGGCAGGTTTGAGGTTTACCAGCTTACGACGCCGCATATTGAGATCAGTCCTGACGGGATCTCCGCCCGCGGCGTCTGGGGCGTCATAGGCGCAGAGTCCAACGCCGGCGATCTGGGTAACGTCCCGCCTAAGACCTCCGTTGAGCGCGCGCTGCTGTCCTCAGAGGACGGGCTGGGCCGCCGTTACCGTGCCGAATGGCTCTGGCAGCGGCTGGAAATGATGCTCCGCATAGAGAACGGCGAATGGAGGATATATTCCCTGCACATACATGAGCTGTTCCGTTGTCCCTTTGACCAGAGCTGGGTCGAATGGGCTCTTGAGAGGCAGAAAACGGACGGTCTGCGTACAGACGCATATTTCACGCCCGCGAGCGTCCCGGAGGAAGAGCAGCGGCCTCCCGAGTTCAACGCCAGCTTTGCAACAACGGAGCATTGGCAGTACGCGCCCGACGCCATGCCGCCCAAAGGGCTTCTTTGACGCTAAAAACTTAACAGCCCCAAAGCGTGCCTGTATGCATGCTTTGGGGCTGTTCACATATTTAGAGACTGGTCAGATGTATTTATTCATCCTCTGAATCGTCGCGCCTGTAATGCCGTTTTCTGTACCACTCGCGCAACTTTCCGGAGAAAAGACCAACCGCCATACCACAAAGAACAAGAATAAACAGCATGACAAAACCGATCAGCCTGTCCGTGCTGCTTCCCTCGCGGATGACTGTCTCGCCCTCGGCAAAGGCGGGCGACGAAAGGCACGCTGCTACCGCAGCATACAATAAATATTTTATGCGTTTCATATCACAAACTCCCAATTTTATGCTTGTCATATATTATACCAAAAACCAGTGCTCTGTCCATTATGACATTTCACCCAAGAATAGTTTGTAATCCGCTTTACTTTCTGTTATACTTATACTTGTATTACATGTTATAATCAAGGAAAAAGAAGGTGACCATTAAAGGATGGCAAAATCAGACAGCGCAATAATTGACTATACTGAGGGCAACATTTTCAGCCAGCTTATGACCTTCGCTCTGCCCTTCATGCTGTCAAACCTACTGCAAAACCTCTACAACATGGTCGATATGGTCGTCATCGGCCAATTTGTCGGCAGCACAGGACTCTCAGCCGTTTCCATCGGCGGACAGACAGCGCTCATATTGACAAACATCTGCATGGGCTTTTCAAACGGCGGCCAGATCCTGATATCCCAGCTCGTTGGGATGAAAGACTACAAGGGGATCAAAAAAACGGTCGGCACTCTGTTTACGACAATCTTCCTCATGTCCGTCGTTCTGATGCTCATCTGCCTCTTTCTTCACCCAGCCATGCTCCGCTGGATGAACACGCCGGACGAAGCCTTCGCACAGGCAAAGGACTATATGTTCATTTGCAGCTTTGGATTCATCTTCGTTTGCGGCTACAACATGGTCTGCGCGGTCTTGCGCGGTTCCGGCGATTCACGCCGTCCGTTGCTGTTCATTGGCGTATCCTCCGTTGTTAACCTTATTTTGGACCTGCTGTTCGTCGCAGGCTTTGGTATGGAGGCTGACGGCGCCGCGCTTGCAACCATTATCGCGCAGTTCATCTCCTTCGCCGTCGCCATCGTCTATCTCTATTTACGCCGCGAGTGGTTCGGCTTTGACTTCAAACCCTCCAGCTTCCGCGTCGACAAAGCAAAGCTTTCAGCATTGTGCAAGCTTGGAATTCCTCTGGCCATTCAGTCCAGCGCAATACAAATTTCGCAGCTTTTTGTAAACGCCTACATAAACTCCTATGGTGTCGCCGCCTCCGCGGTCATGGGCGTCGGCCGTAAACTTCAGCAGGCCTCATCAATTATCACGATGGGCATACGCCAGGCGGCTTCCTCCATGATAGGACAAAATGCCGGCGCCGGAAAACAGGACAGGATATCGAAGATTGTATACATCTCAATCGGCATAGGCCTTGTCTCCTGCGCAATATTTACCATGCTTGCGCTTCTCTGCCCCGTTGCCATCTTCCGCCTGTTCACATCTGACCCCGATGTTCTGGAGCTTGCCCCGCTGTTTATGAAAATACTCATCATAATGTTCGCAGGCAACGCCTTCAACTCAGGCTACAACGCGCTGGTCCAGGGCATAGGCAATGCCTCTCTCAGCATGGTCATCGCACTGCTCGACGGCGTGGTTTTCCGCATCGGACTGACGCTTCTTTTCGGCGTCGTTCTCAACTGGGGCCTTACGGGCCTGTTCCTTGGCAATAATCTCGCAATATTTGCTACCGTCATTCCCATCGCTATCTATTTCCACAGCGGTATGTGGAAGCGAAGAAAACTGGCGGTCTAAACAAATTAAAAAGCTCCGTCCCTTCGGGGACGGAGCTTTTTAACACATAATACATAATAAGATACGCCGACCAAACGGTCGGCGTATCCGGCGCACTGTTCATTTTGTTGAATTGCAGGCACCTGAGCATCCGGAGCAGTTACAGCCGCAACTGCCACTGCAGGAGCTTTTTCCGCTTTTTCTATTGCGGATACCGTTTACAACGATGGCAGAAACCAGGGCAAGTATAACAATGGCAATTATTATTGTCGGTGCGTTCATCGTGCAAACCTCATTTTGCGGCGGCAACCGCGCTTACAGTAGTATGTCCGTCTTCGGCTTTATTCTTTCTGAGGAGAAGATACAGAAGAGCAGCAAGGACAATTATCGCCACGACGGTACCGATACCGAAGCCGCCACCGGTAAAGAGCAAACCAATCTGATATACTATCAGGGAGATAACATATGCGAATCCGCACATATATCCTATAGCGGCCCAGGTCCACTTAGCGTTGTTCATTTCACGCTTAATGGCGCCCATGGCTGCAAAGCAGGGTGCGCAGAGCAGGTTGAATATCATGAATGCGAAAGCAGCAAGCTTTCCGTTTCCATTGCTGAAACTGTCAAAGTCAGTCTTGACAGGCCCCCAAATCTGATCGCCGTTTTCTTCGAGCTCATCCTCACCGTCATTATCGTCATAGTTGTAGAGGACGCCAAATGTACCAACGACCTCTTCCTTGGCCACAAGTCCGGTGATGGTTGCGACGGTCGGTTTCCAGCTGCCAAAGCCAAGGGGCTTGAAGATCACAGACACGGCATTGCCGACATTTGCAAGGATGGAAGCATCCATCGCGTTGACTTCATCTTCAGTGATGTCCATCTTGTCAGCAAGCTCTGTGATGTACTCATCAGTGACAACGGCCTCGTCCTCGAAGAGCTCGTCGACCATGCCGAACTTGCCGTTGACAGAGCCGAGGCTGGAGAGCGCCCAAATGATGATGGAAGCCAGCACGATAACTGTTCCAGCGCGCTTGATGAAGGACCATCCGCGCTCCCAGGTGGCGCGCAGCACGTTGCTTACAGCGGGAACGTGGTAAGCGGGAAGCTCCATAACAAAGGGAGCAACATCGCCTGCAAAGGGCCTGGTCTTTTTCAGCATGATGCCGGATATAACGATAGCCGCAACACCGATAAAGTAAGCGGAGACCGCTACAAGTCCGCTGCCGCCGAAAAGAGCGCCGGCGATAAGGCCGATGATCGGCATCTTAGCGCCGCAGGGAATAAAGCAGGTGGTCATTATGGTCATGCGCCTGTCGCGCTCATTCTCGATAGTACGGGAGGCCATAACGCCCGGAACGCCGCAGCCGGAGCCGATGAGCATCGGGATGAAGCTCTTGCCGGAAAGTCCGAACTTACGGAAAATACGGTCCATGATAAACGCAACACGGGCCATGTAACCGATGTCCTCAAGGATGGCGAGCATCAGGAACAAAACGAGCATCTGGGGAACAAATCCGAGGACAGCGCCGACGCCGGCGATGATACCGTCGGATATGAGGCCGGTGAGCCACTCGGCACAGCCCCAGCCCTCAAGAATGGCACGGGAGCCATCAGTGAGCCATGCGCCGCCGAGAACATCATTTGTCCAGTCGGTGATGAAGCTGCCGAACGGACCCATTGCTATCCAGTAGACCAGGAACATGACGACCGCAAATATCGGCAGGGCCAGAATACGGTTAGTTACAATGCGGTCGATCTTGTCAGAAGTGGAGAGATTCTGCTTCTGAGCCTTCTTTTTGACCGCGCGGTCAACAACACCGCTTATGTAAGCATAACGCTGATTGGTTATGATGCTTTCTGCGTCGTCATCCAGCTCATTCTCACAGTCAGTGATATGCTGTTCAATATGTTCAATAACGCTCTTATTAAGCTCCAGCTCTTTAACGACCTTTTCATCACGCTCAAACAGCTTGATCGCATACCAGCGGAGATAACGCTGATCGACTGTTCCCTCGATCGACTCCTCGATATGAGCGATAGCATGTTCAACGCTGCCGGTGAAAACGTGGGGCAGTTCGGTCTCCTTGCCCTCCCTCGCGACAGCCGCGGCCTTCTTCGCCGCGTCCAGCGCGCCTTCGCCCTTGAGCGCGCTCATCTCAACAACAGTGCATCCGAGGGCCTCAGACAGCTTGGAAAGGTCTATCTTGTCGCCGTTTTTACGAACGATGTCTATCATGTTGACGGCGACGACTACGGGGATGCCCAGTTCGATGAGCTGAGTCGTAAGGTAAAGGTTGCGCTCGATATTGGTTCCGTCGACTATATTCAGGACGGCGTCAGGCTTTTCATTTACAAGATAGCCTCGCGCAACGACTTCCTCCAAAGTATAAGGTGAGAGCGAATAGATGCCGGGCAAGTCCTGTATAACGACTTCCTTATCACCTTTGAGCTTGCCCTCTTTCTTTTCAACCGTAACGCCAGGCCAGTTGCCGACGTACTGGTTGGAGCCGGTCAGGGCATTGAACAGCGTTGTTTTACCGCAGTTCGGGTTGCCCGCCAATGCGATTTTGATTTCCATTTTTTACTCCTCCCAAAGTTAGGATTAGCTAACTTACATTCAAAAAATACAGCCTGAAAAACAGTCTTTACTCGACTTCGATCATCTCGGCGTCTTCGCGTCGGACGCTCAGTTCATAGCCGCGGACATTCAGTTCCATGGGATCGCCCAGAGGAGCAACCTTGCGGACATATATCTCTGTGCCGCGGGTCAAACCCATGTCCATTATCCTGCGCTTGACTGCGCCTGCGCCGTGGAGCCTGACTACCTTTGCGCTCTCGCCGACCTTAAGTTCCTTAAGCGTTTTCATGCCTTCTTCCTTCCTCTCAAATCATGATTCGGTTTGCCATTGTGCGGTCGAGCGCGACGCGGCTGTCTTTAACCTGAAGGATCAGATTTCCCGATATCTCGCTGATAACAGTTATCTTTCCGTCCACAACGAAACCGAGCTCAGCAAGATGCTGACGCACCTCATCCTTTCCGGTTATTTTGCGAATAATGACGGTCTCGCCCGCCTTTGCCATTGTAAGAGGCATCATTTCCAGCCCTCTCTTATCAAAGGTTAGCTTTTGCTAACCTGTGCCATTTATATATGAGTTAGCTTTTGCTAACCCAAATACAATATATAATATATCGCTCCTTTATGAATTTGTCAATGTTTTTTTCGATTTTCTTGCCAAAACGGCTAGTTTGTGCTAATCTGTTAGAAGAATCTATTCTGAGAGGAAAAAAATTATGAATATTTATGAATCCTCGGAAAATTATCTTGAGACAATATTGAGACTGCATGAGGCCCATGGCGTCGTACGCTCAATTGATATTGCAACTGAGCTCGGCTTCTCCAAGCCCAGTGTCAGCGTCGCTATGAAGAAGCTGCGCGAAAACGGTTATATCGAGATGGACTCGGACGGCTTTATAACCCTTCTGCCAGCCGGAGAGGAAATTGCGAAACGCATTTATGAGAGGCACAAGCTTTTGACAGCGTTCTTCATCCGTCTCGGCGTCGATCCCGACGTTGCGGCGGAGGACGCCTGCAAAATTGAGCACGATCTGAGCGACGAGACCTTCCGCTGCATCAAGGCCCACGCGTTGGGCAAAGTTCTTCCCGAAAACGGGGACTGACATAGTTTTCGCTTGACTTTTTACAGCCAAAAATGATATCCTTCTTTTGAAAAATCAATAACATGGATGCATAACGACACAAGTGGTGCGCAGCACGTAAATCTGATCACGGGACATTTATTTCCTTGTGGCAGATAGCTGTAACCGCTTGTGTTTTTTTGTGTCAGCAAAGCAAAAAAGGAGAGAAAAACATGCCATCCAACAAGTTCCAGAAGGTGATTTTTGCGTTTATCACCGTCGTTTTCACCGTCCATGCCTATGTTTTTTACAGCCTGTATGTCGTCAACGGCAGCATACTGATGGACGTGACCGGCACCAGCAGCGTTCTCGGCGCCATCAGGGCACAGGGCGGAGTTTACATGTTCGGCGGAATGCTTCCAATATGGGCTGTCGTCCTTATAGAGTTCGCGTTCGCGTTTCTGCTGGAGAACATTATGGGCTCCCCCTGCTCTTTCAAGCTGGCCGCAAAGGTTTTTGATCCCGCCTCGACGCATCCGGTCATGTTTGAATGCGCGATAATCTGCGCCACCGTCGGACTGATGTGCCCGGCGATGAGCCTTATCGCAGCGATCATCTATTACCCCTATTACGCCGGCTTTAATTTTATAACGCTCATTGCCAACTGGCTCAAGCTCGTCTGCTTCAACTTCCCGTTCGCCTATTTCACACAGCTGTTCTTTATCCAGCCCCTGGTCAGAACGATTTTCAAAGCGATTTTTTGCCGCAAAGCAAAAAAAGCAGCATGACCGATTGAATTTACCGCCGCGTGCATGTATAATCATATTCATCCTTATACATGGTAAAGGCAGGATAAAAACATGAGCAACATCTGGCACGACATTGACCCCAAGCGCATAAAGCCCGACGATTTTATCGCTGTTATCGAGATACCGAAAGGCGGTAAGAAAAAGTATGAACTGGATAAGGAGACCGGTCTTATAATCCTTGACCGCATACTGCACACCTCCACCCATTATCCGGCAAACTATGGCTTCATCCCGAGAAGCTACGGCGACGACGGCGATCCGCTTGACGTTCTCGTGCTCTGCTCCGAGCCTCTTGAGCCGCTGACCCTTGTACGCTGCTATCCGATCGGTTATATTTCCATGCTGGACGGCGGGAAAAATGACGAGAAGATCATCGCCATACCTTTTTCGGACCCGACATACAACGGATACAGCGACATCTCCCAGCTGCCTGAGCACATTTTCGAGGAGATGATACATTTCTTTGCCGTTTATAAAGCGCTTGAGGGCAAGGAAACTGTTCCCGGCGACGTCAACGGCCGCGAAGCGGCGGTCGATATAGTCCGCAGCGCACTGGATAACTACATCGACAACTTTTGCAAATAAATCACGTTAAAAGCGGAACTGCCTGCGGCAGTTCCGCTTTTTCCACGGCGTCATATATCCCGTCAGTGCGAAATACGATTTGTAATATCCCACTGTATGTGTTAGAATATTTCCAATATTACGAGATCGGAGTGAACAGATTGGACGTTGGAATGATAGCCAATTTGGCCGGAAAAATCACCGAAAACATCTCCCGCGTGATAGTCGGCAGGCACGAGACAATGGAGCTCATAACCGCCGCGTTTCTCGCCAGAGGACACATCCTTCTTGAGGACGTTCCCGGGACGGGAAAAACAGTCATGGCCAAATCGCTGGCAAAGAGCGTCAGCTGCGACTTTTCCCGCATACAGTTTACACCCGATATGCTTCCTTCGGACGTCACTGGGATCTCGGTCTATAACAGGGCAAGCGAAAAGTTCGAATTTGCCCCCGGTCCGGTGTTCACGAACATCCTTCTTGCGGATGAGATAAACCGCGCGACTCCGCGCACGCAGTCAGCGCTGCTCGAGTGCATGGAAGAACGGCAGGTCACAACAGACGGTGTGACACGCCCGCTCTCGGAACCGTTTCTTGTGATTGCGACCGAAAACCCTGTCGAGCAGTCCGGGACCTACGCTCTGCCAGAGGCGCAGATGGACAGATTCCTCATGCGCGTCACCCCCGGCTATCCCGACAGGGCGGGAAATCTCGCAATTCTCGACAGGTTCATAACCTCAAGCCCGCTCGACGAGCTGGGCGCCGTCGCCACTGGAGATGAGATCATTGCCGCCCAGCGTGGGGTGCTCTCCGTGCGCTGCTCGGAACCCGTGCGCGAGTATATTGCAGCTCTGACGGAAGCAACACGCGCCCATGAAGAGGTCTCGCTCGGCGTCAGTCCGCGCGGCATGCTCTCAATGCTGCGCGCATCCCAGGCGCTGGCGGCCATCCGCGGGCGCAGCTATGTCCTTCCCGATGATGTACGCGAACTGGCGCAGCCGGTGTTTGCGCACAGGCTCGTCGTTCGCTCCGGCTACGGCAGCAGCACAAGAGCCAGTGACATCATAAACTCGGTGCTGGGCAGCGTCCCCGTCCCCTCAGAGAATATAAGCGACTGAAAGGCGGCGCGAAATGACCGTATTCCGGCTGATACTCGTTGTTTGCCTGCTTGCGCTGTGTCAGGTCGCGCTTTACAGCCGCAAGGGGCTGAAAAACATTGAATACAAGCGCTTTTTTGAGAAAAAGAGAATATATGCCGGCGAAACGGTAAGCCTTGTCGAGGTCATCGAAAACAACAAGCTGCTTCCCGTTCCCTGGCTGCGGGTCGAAAGCGCCGTGTCGCCCCATCTGCACTTCGGGCGTCAGGAAAATCTTGACATTCAGAGAGAGCGCTTTCACAGAAGTGTGTTCTTCCTCGGCAGCTATAAGCGCATCACCCGGCGCCATGCCGTGACGCCGGACAGACGCGGAGCCTATAACTGCTCTAACGTCTCGCTGACGGCAGGAGATATGCTCGGCCTTGTCTCGAGATCGCGCGACTGCTCATCCGAGGCAAAACTTCTTGTCTATCCCGCGCCGGCGCGTCCGGATGAGCTGCCTCGCGAGGCCCTGCAGTGGCAGGGCGAGGTCAGCATCCGCCGCTGGACGGACCCCGACCCGATACTGACAAGCGGAGTACGCGAATACCGCGCCGGCGACTCGCGTCGGGACGTCAACTGGGCGGCAACGGCGAGAATGGATGAGCTTTACGTCAACCAGCGCGACTACACCGTCGAACCGAGGCTGCTTATACTTTTAAATACACAGATACGTGCGGATCTCTGGGGCGGAATGGAGCCGGAGGAAACTGAGGTCATCGAACGCGGGATAAGCATCGCGTCAAGCCTCGCCGCCTGGGGGCGTGAAAACGGTATGTCCCCGGGACTTCGCGTGAACGCCGGAAGCACTCTCGACGGCGGTGCGGAGCCCATCTCTGTGGAGCCCGGCAGCCGTGGGCTTGACGCTGTACTCGAAGCGCTGGCGGTCACGAAGATCGAAAAACGCATCAGCTTTGACTCTCTCTTGGACTCAGAGATCGAAAGACGCACGGGAATGATGGATATTCTCTGCGTCTCGGCATATTGGGACGAGGAACTTGAGCAGCGCGCCCAGGCTCTGCGCAGGCTCGGTAATACCGTCCTGTACATACCGATGGGAGGTGCGCAGGCATGATAAAGCGAAGCACTGTCCTCAGGCTCGCGGAGGAGGCCCTCGGCTTTGTGCTCAGCGCTCTTATGGCCTTTGCGATGGCCCTTGTCATCGAGCGGCTGTTTGCTAAAGACAGCGGATGCTGCACTTGGGCCGTTTCCGGCCTCGCGCTGATGCCCGCGTATATAGCCGGAAGGCTCTGCTCCGGAAAAAATAAGCTTCGGTTCGCACTTTTCCGCGTTTTATCCGTCATATTCTCAGTGGGACTCGCGGCGCTTATCACGCTCCCGCAGGCGCTTGGCGGGCTCATCCCAGCCATTGCGATGATCGTCCCGTCAGCGCTTTTATGCTATGCCGGCGGGCGGGCGGTCCCTGTCTACCCTCAGGCACTTTTGGCCGCTTCCATTGTGGTCTACCTGCTCGACATCGTCCTCGTTTACTTCTCACACAAAGGCTCAACTATCGTTTCCATCTGCGCGGTCGCGGATTTTGCGCTCTGCCTGCTGTGCGCAAATTTCAAGAGCGTCTTTGACGGCTCGCACGGGGCCGGCAGCCGCACGCCCGCAGGAATACGCGGGAAAAACTTTCTGCTTCTCTCCGGTTTTGTGATAGCAGCTTTCGCAGTCGCAGCAACCGGCATAATTCAGAAGCTGCTGACTTTCATCATAACCGGCGTGTGGAGCATCCTCTCCGCGATATGGAACTTCATTAAGAGCCTGTTTCCCGAGCGCGATGTCGTTATGGACATGAGTGTACCGCAGGAGGCCGCAGAACCTATAGCTGACGTTGAGCCTGGCGCATGGAAATACCTCGTCTACGCCTTTCTTCTGTCGCTGACGATCTTCTGCGTGGTGCTTATCGCCATATATATCTACCGTCTTATAAAATCCCGAGAAAAGCGCGAGCGTAAGCGAAGGCCGCGCGTGCGAAGGCTCTTCGCCGATTTGGATGACGCGGACGAAGTTGAAAGCACGCTCGATCTCGGGGACTTACTTGCAAAGGGCCGTCAGGGATTGCGCGACATGCTGGAACGGCTGCGGCGCAAACCCGGCTTTGCGGATATGAAAACCGACTCTGAACGTGTGCGCTTCGCCTTCCGTGAATTTAAGCGCGCCTGCGGTACCGAGACCAAAACGCCGCTGGAGCTTGCACTAGGAGAGAGCGGCACGCTCCAACAGCTCTCCGCCGATTACAGCGCCCTGCGTTACGGCGGTATAGTTCCTGCTGAGGCCGGCGGCGAAAACGCCCGCCGCTCGATGACAGAGATAAAAAAGTTACGGAAAAAAACGGATGAAGATTAGACAAATATTTCTTTGCCTGCTCGCTTTGTGCTTTTCGTGCGCATGCGGGTCCAAAATGGATAAGCTCGAAAAAGAGAATATAGCGATCGCGCGCAGTTACCGCACGCTGTACCGCGCCGCCGAGAAAGGCGAGACAATTAACGTACATCTCGATGACGAAGCTGTCTAGGCCATCGTCGCCTCCATCGCAGGAGACGGATATGCCGTAACAGACAGCTCCGCCATGTCCGGGATACGCGGCAATGAGCAGATAAAGAGCTTCTGCGCGGGCGAAACAGAAAGCGTCTCGCTGTTTATAGTCTGTCCGGACGGCGGATTTCTCCGCTATGACCTGAACAAAAACGGCGCATGCACAGTCTCCCGCATCTACTGGGACGCTTCAACGCCGGAACAGACCTACGCTGAGGATTTCACGGCAGCAGATTTTACGCTGACGGACGGCGGCTATTTCACTTTCAGCGCGCCGGACGAGCGCGTGTTTCTGCGCATGGAGGCTCAGGACGAATATCTGAACTCGCTTTGCGAAAAGTATATATCCCCCATCGGATATATGAACATGAACTTCTTCACAACGGACTGGAGCGCGGATGACATGTCCGGGCCAGATCTGAACGCATTGTTCGGAACGCTGTGGGACATTGACAGCACATCCGGGCTGCGCGCAGCTTTCGGGACCGGCGACGGCATAACCGCCTATGTCCCACAGGATACGTTTGAGGAAGTCCTTACAAGCTTTCTCGCCGCATCGGCGGACACCGTCCGCGCAAATGCGCGGTTTGACGCGGAGCAAAAAGCATATCCC
>CAZIHY010000047.1:0-16934 GCA_964539115.1 uncultured Oscillospiraceae bacterium | reverse complement strand
ACCGCAACATTTGCCGGGATGTCTACATTAGTCTCTTCTCTGCTGCCGCTTATCAGCACCGCAGATGAGGCGCCGATCACTGCCAAGCAAAGGATAAGGACTATGTAGAAGCCCTTACCGGCGAAAAATTTCTCCAGCCTTCCGCCGGAGTTCTTTTTCTTTTCCATTACTTACCTCCAAAACAAATTTCAGAAATGTTCTGTGTTGCTATTTTGACCCACTGTGAGCGGGTTTATACAAACATTTGCCTGTTTTGGAGAGAATTTTATATAATATTTTTGAGCCTCAATTCCGTCGAAATTGGGGACGACCTTGATTTTGAGGCCTTGAAGGCGGATATTGTTAAGCTGATGCTGATTTGTCCGGACGGCACCCTGCAGAAGCTGGGCTGTTGGGGAAGCGGCGGAAGTTCAGACGGAGACGAGAGCTGCTTTGTATACGGCCGCTGTGCAGGAGGCTCTGCCTTATCGACCTGGAAGATTATCTGGGCGTACAGCTCAACGGCGAGAACTGCTATTTTGCGGAGAAATAAGATCACCCATAAATAAAAAGCGGTACCCGGTTGTCAAAATCGGATACCGCTTAGTTTTTTGTTTTACCTTATCTGATGCTGAAGAAAGCCTCGCGGCCGGGGTATTCGGAAACGTCGAAAAGCTCATCCTCAATGCGGAGAAGCTGGTTATACTTTGCAACGCGGTCGGTGCGGGAAGGCGCGCCGGTCTTGATCTGTCCGGCGTTGACGGCGACGGAGATATCGGCGATCGTGGTGTCCTCGGTCTCGCCGCTGCGGTGGGAGACGACTGCGGTGTAGCCGGCGCGGTGGGCGGTCTGGATGGCGTCGAGCGTCTCGGTCAGGGTGCCTATCTGGTTGACTTTTATAAGGATAGAGTTTGCAACGCCGAGGCTGATGCCCTTCTTCAAACGCTCGACATTGGTCACGAACAGGTCGTCACCGACGAGCTGGATACGCTTTCCGAGAGCGTCGGTGAGCATTTTCCAGCCCTCCCAGTCGTCCTCGGCCATGCCGTCCTCTATTGAAATGATGGGATACTTGTCGCAGAAGTCCACCCACATGTCGACCATATCCTGCCTTGTCTTGACAATGCCACGCTTGGGCAGGTGATAGCACTCATCGTCGTTGTTGAACCACTCGGAAACGGCGGGGTCCATGGCGATCATGAAATCCTCGCCGGGTTTGTAACCGGCCTTTTCGATAGCCTCGACCAGTGCCTTGAGAGCGTCCTCGTCGGACTCGAGATCGGGGGCATAGCCGCCCTCGTCGCCGACGCCGGAGGAAGGCACGACCTTCTTGAGCGTATGGAACACCTCTGAGCACATGCGCAGAGCTTCGGTGAAGCTTTCAGCGGAGACGGGCATTATCATGAACTCCTGAATATCGACACTGTTGTTTGCATGAGCGCCGCCGTTGAGGACGTTCATCATCGGAACAGGCAGCGTCTTGGCATTGACGCCGCCGATGTAGTTATAAAGGCTGTTTCCGGTAGCGAGAGCGCCGGCCTTTGCGCAGGCCAGAGAGACGCCAAGGATCGCGTTCGCACCGAGACGGGTCTTGTTCGGAGTGCCGTCAAGCTCGCAGAGCAGGCGGTCGATGGAGGGCTGATCAAGGACATTCAGCCCTAAAAGTGCCTCTGCGATCTCTGTATTTACGTTTTCGACGGCCTTCAAAACGCCCTTGCCAAGATAGCGGGACTTATCGCCGTCGCGCAGCTCGCAGGCCTCATATATGCCAGTAGACGCGCCGGAGGGAACGCCGGCCCGGCCGACAGTACCGTCAGAGAGCGTGACCTCCACTTCAACAGTGGGGTTGCCGCGAGAGTCGAGTATCTCGCGAGCGCAAACGTCTACTATTTCATAATAATCCTTCATTGATATCTTACCTCCGTGTTTATTGCAGTTATTCAAAAAAGCCTGTCTTGAGTACCCTTTTGAAAGATTATCTATTTATCTGATAATGAGGCTCTCGCCGGTCATCTCCTCTGGCTTTTCAAGGCCCATCAGATCCAGCATTGTCGGCGCTATATCGGCAAGCCGGCCTTTTTTCAGCTCTACGTCGGCTCCAACGATGATGAGCGGGACGGGATTTGTGGTATGCGCGGTGTTTATTTCGCCGTCGGGAGTGACCATGACGTCCGCGTTGCCGTGATCCGCCGTTACGAGGCTTATACCTCCGATATCGGAAACCGCTTTGACTATGCGGCCGACGCACTCGTCGACAGTCTCAACAGCTTTGACCGCTGCGTCCATAACGCCGGTGTGTCCCACCATATCGCAGTTAGCGAGATTAACGATGATAATGTCATATTTTCTGCTCCCAATGCGGGCGACAGTCTCATCGGTGACAGCCTTTGCACTCATTTCTGGGATCAGGTCATAGGTCGGAAACTCCTTTGGGGAGGGGATGAGCACCCGGTCCTCGCCGGGATATACCTTTTCGATGCCCCCGTTGAAGAAAAATGTGACGTGCGCGTATTTTTCGGTCTCCGCAATACGGAGCTGGCGCAGGCCGAGAGATGAGGTATATTCCCCAAAGGTGCCCTTGAGAGTCTCAGGCGGAAAGGCGATCGGCAGGTCAAGCGACTCGTCATATTGAGATGTGCAGACGAAATTCAGAGACAGTTCTTCGACATCCATTTCCGCGGCCTCAGGCAGATTGCCGGTCAATGCCCAGCAGAGCTCCCGCGCTCGGTCGGGACGGAAGTTAAAGAAGATGACGCTGTCGCCTTTTTTGACAAGACCTTCGCTTGCGCAGATTATGGGTTCGACAAATTCGTCGGTAACGCCATTTGCATAGCTGTTTTCAACCGCCTTGACGGGGTCGGGTTCTTCAGTGCCCTCGCCGCGGGTGATCGCATTATAGGCGCGTTGGATCCTTTCCCAACGGTTGTCCCTGTCCATTGCATAGAAGCGGCCCTGAATAGTTGCGATCTTTCCGACGCCGAGTTCCTCACATCTGCGGACACAGTCGCGGACATACTTGAGGCCGGTCGTGGGACCTACGTCGCGCCCATCGAGCGCCGCGTGGATATAGACGCGGGACAGGCCCCGGCGCTTGGCAAGCTCCAGCAGTGCATAAAGATGGGTTATATGACTGTGGACGCCGCCGTCGGAAAGCAGACCGAACAAATGCAGCGATTTTCCGCTGTCGCGCGCCTCGTTGATGGCGGAGCAGTATGCGTCGTTTGTAAAAAACGAACCGTCCGCAATGGCATTTGTTATGCGGGGCAGATCCTGAAAGACGACCCGGCCGGCGCCGATATTGGTATGTCCTACCTCGCTGTTGCCGATCTGCCCTGCGGGCAGGCCGACGTCCGTTCCGGAAGCCCCCAGCGTTGTGTTCGGGCAGGCAGAGAACAGCCTGTCAAGATTAGGCGTGTTGGCTTTGAAGATTGCGTTGCCGTCGGTTTCGGGGCTGAGGCCGTAGCCGTCCATTATGATAAGCGTGGTTGCAGATTTCATGGTTATTGTTCCTGTACGGTTGCAAGAATGATGTCAGCGAATTTATCCGGATCGAGAGAGGCACCGCCAATGAGGCCGCCGTCTATGTCGGGCATTGCAAGAAGCTCTGATGCGTTTTCCGGGTTCATGGATCCTCCATAGAGTATGCTTACGCCGCGGGCAGTCCTGGCTCCGTAAAGGCTGCGTATGACAGTCCTGATAGCCGCGCATACCTCCTGCGCCTGCTCACTCGTCGCCGTCTTTCCCGTGCCTATTGCCCAGATGGGTTCATAGGCGATGACGACGCGGCGCATGTTCTCCGGCTCAATGCCGTAAAACGCCGACTTGACCTGATATGCTATGTGGTCGAGCGTAAGGCCGCGCTCGCGCTGTTCGAGAGATTCGCCGACACAGATAATGGGGCTGATCCCTGCACTGATAAGCGCCTTCGCTTTTTCATTTACCAACTCGTCGGTCTCGCCGTAATACGCGCGGTGCTCCGAGTGACCAATAATGACATAGCGAACATCCAGATCCTGCAGCATCGCCAGGCTTACCTCTCCGGTATAAGCGCCCTTGGGATGCTCGCTGACGTTCTGCGCGCCGACAGCGATGCGGCTGTCTTTAACAGCGCGGGAGAGGTTGCTGAGATGAGTGAAAGGTGCGCAGATAATGGTGTCGCAGGTCTTGATGTGAGGCAGACGTCCGCGCAGGGCTTCGATATAGGGCTTGACCTCGCTGGGCAGCATGTTCATTTTCCAATTGCCGGCGATTATCGCCCTTCTGTATTTTCTGTTCATACTTTTTCTCCTGAAAACATAGAAATATCAGTTTTTGTCCATAAGGCAGGCAACTCCGGGCAGCTCAAGACCCTCGAGGAATTCGAGGGAGGCTCCGCCGCCTGTTGAAATGTGCGTCATTTTGTCAGCGTAGCCGAGCTTTTCTACCGCAGCAGCACTGTCGCCGCCGCCGACGATCGAAACGGCGCCGGACTCGGCGATAGCCTTCGCTATGGCCTCGGTCCCGACGGCGAACGCGGGAAATTCGAAAACTCCCATGGGCCCGTTCCAGATAACGGTCCCTGCGCCTGAGATGGCCTTTGAAAACTCCTCTATCGTCTTTTTGCCGATGTCCATGCCCATCTGCCAGTCAGGCATGCCGCAGGAATCGCGATAGATAGGAGTAGCGTCGATCGAGAACTCCTCCGCGACGACACAGTCCACGGGCAGAAGCATTTTGACGCCTTTTTCCTCTGCCTTTTTCATCGCCGCAGCAGCATATTCGAGCTTATCCTCTTCGCAGAGGGATTTGCCGATGGAATAGCCCTGAGCCTTTATGAAGGTATATGACATACCGCCGCCGATGATGATCGTATCGACCTTTTCGAGCAGATTGTCGATAACGCCGATCTTGTCCGAAACCTTTGCTCCGCCGAGAATAGCGACGAACGGGCGCTTCGGATTATCGAGAGCTTTACCCATAACGCTCAGCTCAGTCTCAACCAGAAGGCCGGCAACTGCGGGAAGGCAGGCGGCGACTCCAGCCGTGGAGGCATGGGCGCGGTGAACGGTTCCGAATGCATCGGAAACAAAGACGTCCGCCATGGAGGCCAGTTCGCGCGCAAATTCGGGGTCGTTTTTCTCCTCTTCCTTGTGGTAGCGGAGATTTTCCAAAAGCATGATCTCACCGGGACGAAGGGCGGCGGCCATAGTTTTTGCGCTGTTGCCTATGACGTCCGCCGCCATGTAGACAGACGTGCCCAGCAGTTCGGACAGCCGTTCAGCGACGGGGCGAAGGCTCAGTTCAGGCTTCCACTCTCCCTTGGGACGGCCCAGATGGGAACAGGCGATGACAGCGGCGCCGTTTTCAAGCAGGTAGCGGATAGTTGGAACTGCTGCGCGTATACGCTTGTCGTCGGTGATTTTGCCTGTCAGTTTGTCGAGCGGGACATTAAAGTCGCAGCGAAGAAGGACCTTCTTGCCTCTTACGGGAATGTCCCTTACAGTCATTTTGTTATAATTCATAGCATCCTCCGTATTTATCAGAGTTTTTTACATAGTATGTTCAGTTTTTCGACATTTCTCCAAAATTCTGCAATCCCGGAAAGCCCTGCTGCCGCAGCGCTTCATAACAGAGTATCGCAACGCTGTTAGAGAGATTGAGGCATCTTGCCTCCGCCTTAATAGGGATGCGGATGCATCGGTCGTAAAACCGCTCGCGAAGCTCCAGCGGAAGACCGGCGGTCTCCTTGCCGAAAATGAGAGCAATATTGCCGGTTAGATCAGCTTCTGCATAGCTCCTGGGCGCCTTGGTTGTGGCGAGCCAGACGTTTTCACAGCCGCGAAGCGCAAAATATTCCTCAATATTTTTGAAAACGTGAAGATCGACCAGGTGCCAGTAGTCTAGCCCTGCGCGTTTAACAGCCCTGTCGGATATATCAAAGCCGAGCGGCTCAATAAGGTTGAGTCTTGCGCCGGTGTTTGCACAGGTGCGCGCTATATTTCCTGTGTTCATCGGTATCTCCGGCTCGAACAAAACGATGTCGATCAAAGCTTACAGGCCGCCTTTCTCATATCTCATCTGACATTCATGTATTGTAGAATATAATGGGTAACATTTCAACGCTAAAAACAACGGTTTTTTTGCTTTTTTTGTAATATTTCTTAACAGTTTGGTGCAATAATGAGTGTGCGCTGTAGGGACATTCGAACGGTACGGATCGTGCAATTGTGTTAATTAATTAATTATTCGGATAATGTGTTGCAACAAAATGCCGGCGGCGATATAATCTAAATTCGGAGGAATGGAAAATGAATACATTATATATTGTCGTTCCTTGTTACAATGAGGAGGAAGTCCTGCCGGAGACAGCAAAGCGTTTGCGCGATAAGATGAGAGCGCTCATGTCGGCGGGGACAATATCGGGCGAAAGCCGCGTTATGCTTGTAAACGATGGCTCAAAGGATAAAACATGGGAGCTGATAACAGCCCTGCACGAGGCGGATCCAATGTTCGACGGAGTTTGCCTGAGCCGGAACAGAGGACACCAGAATGCCTTGATGGCGGGGCTTATGACCGCGAAAGAATATGCGGACATGGTCATTTCCATGGACGCCGACCTTCAGGATGACATCGGTGCTGTCGATGAGATGGTGCAGCGCTATATCGAGGGCTGCGACGTCGTTTACGGTGTGCGCTCGAGCCGCGGCAACGATTCCGTCTTCAAAAAAGGGACCGCCCAGAGCTATTACAGGCTTATAAACAGGATGGGTGGGGAACTTGTATACGACCACGCCGATTACCGGCTGCTTTCAAAGCGTGCGCTGGACGCCCTTTCGGAATACGGAGAGGTCAATATGTTCCTGCGCGGCATCGTTCCGATGTTGGGTTATAAAACCGCCGTCGTTGAATATGTGCGCGGCGACAGGTTTGCGGGTGAGAGCAAGTATCCGCTCTCCAAAATGCTGAATTTGGCGATCGAGGGAATAACCTCTCTTTCTTCCAAGCCGATACGCATGGTGTTTCTCGCCGGATGTCTGTTCCTGCTTGCGTCATTTGTCCTTCTTATAGCCGGCATTGTCTGTGCAATCGCAAAGACTGCTGCTTCGGGATATCTGTTCGTCAGCTTTTTGATCCTGCTATGCGGCGGAGTACAGCTGTGCGCGACGGGAATTATTGGAGAATATGTAGGAAAAACATATCTTGAAACGAAAAAGCGCCCGAGATATCATATAAGTAATATATTGCATAAATAACTATGGGAGGAAGAAATGGCAGAACAAAAAACAATGATAAATGACCTGACTCGGGGCAATGTTACAAAACAGCTTTTGACATTTGCTGCACCTTTCATGCTCTCGAACATGCTTCAGACACTTTACAGTCTCGTGGACATGGTTGTTATCGGCCAGTATGTCGGAAGCGCCGGCCTCTCCGCTGTTTCGATAGGCAGCGAGCTTCTGATGATGTTCACATTCATAGCAATAGGTTTTTCCACGGCAGGGCAGGTCATGATAGCGCAATTTATCGGGAGGAATGAGAGAAGATCAATCAGCTCGACAATTGGAACAATGTTCACGGTTATCCAGCTGCTGTCCCTTGTTGTAACGGCGTTTAGTCTGCCGTTGAGGGATGTGTTCCTGAATCTGCTGAACACTCCGCCGGAGGCGATGAGCCAAGCGCGTGATTACATAACAGTCTGTTTCTCAGGAATGTTCTTCATATTTGGCTATAACACGGTCAGCGCGATACTCAGGGGAATGGGAGACTCAAAGCGTCCGTTTATGTTCATTGCGATCGCCGCTGTTATAAACCTTGTTCTTGACCTGGTTTTTGTCGCAGGATTTGATATGGGAGCTTTTGGCGCGGCGCTGGCAACTGTTATTGGTCAGGCAGTGTCCTTCATCGTATCTCTGATCTATCTCTATCGCAGACGAGAGACTTTCGGTTTTGACTTCCGTCCCCGCAGCTTCAAAGTTGACAAAACAAAGCTTGTTCCGCTGATAAAACTCGGCTTGCCAATGGCTTTGCAGCATGCGGCGATTTCCATCTCCATGCTGTTTGTCAATTCCAATATTAATGCATACGGCGTCGTTGCATCCGCCGTCACCGGCGTTGGAGGAAAGCTTCAGAGCCTGATGAGCATCGTTTCCCAGTCGGTATCTACCGCAGGAGCGACGATGATGGGGCAGAACCTCGGCGCGGGTGAGCACGGCAGGGTCAAAAAGATAGTGCATATATCACATGCCGTCTGCCTGATTTTTGCGGCTGTTCTGTCAGTGATTATGTTGATGTTCCCCGAACAGATATTCTCCATCTTCAACACAGACCCCGAGGTTCTGGAGATGTCACATCAGTATGTGTATGTTGAAGTAGTAGCCATCTTTGGATTCGCGCTTATGTGTCCCTATAACGCGCTTATCAACGGCCTCGGCTATTCCTCGCTGTCGTTTGTTATCGGCCTGATGGACGGTGTCATTGCACGTATAGGGCTTTCGATTCTGTTTGGTACAGTGTTTGGCTGGGGAATAACCGGTTTCTGGTACGGCAACGCGATCGCCGGCTATGTAACTGTACTGATGGGCGGAGTATATTATTTCAGCAACAGATGGAAAACACGGAAACTTCTCGTTGATTAAAAAATTCCGGCCCCGCCCGGGTATAAATGTATGTTACCCACCGCAGGATGAGCGCATATACTGTACGGGGTGAGAATATGGATAATTGCGCGCTGCCGGTCGGCGTGAGCGCGCTTGCGTGCGCAATTGCGCAGCAGTTTGAAAACACCGATGAGTTGGCGCTGCTTGCAGCGGTGCTGACGCAGCTGGGTGACACTCTGGACACGATCGCTGCACAGAGGGCTCTGTGTGAAACGAGCTCACAGATAACAATCACACAATAATAGAGGATCCCGCCATCAAATTTTATGATGGCGGGATCTTTTATTGTTTTGAACATTGGCTCATCCGCGTCGGGCTGCATGTATGCCGGCCTCGCGGCCGAGAGTTACGGCGATGCCGTTGCAGACTCCGGAGACAGGAGTACTGTACTGAACGCCGAAGCGCGCGCCGCAGCTGTTGCCGGTCGCGTACAGGCCGGGGATGCGGTCATAGTTTTCGTCAAACACATTCTGGTATTCGTCGGTCAGCAGGCCGCCGCAGGTTGCCATAAACATGCCTGCCATCGGGCCCCACTCGCCTGGCTCGCAGAAGATCGGGCCCTGATCCAGCGGACGGAGCAGCTCCGGATCCTTACCAAAATCAACATCGATGCCTCCGCGCGCGACCTCATTATAGCGGTAATAGCTGGCAATGAAGTTTTCGCGGGTCTCGCCGGTCAGCTTGAGGCACTTATCGGCCATCTCCTCAATGGTGTTGGCGGCATAGAGTTTGCCGCGGGCGTTGCCGAGCTTGCCCTGAGCGGGCTCGGGGGAATTGGCGACTGCGTCCGCCATCATCTGCTTAAGTCCGGCAACAGTATTGGGCTCTTCCCACTCAAAGGTCATGTGGGCAAAGCTTGCGTACTGCAGGTCGTCGAGCACCTTACTGTCAAAGATGCGGTAGAAGGTGCCGCGCTTCTTCTGGGAGCCGGTCAGACCTATAAAGACCGCGTCGCCGTTGTTCTCGTTGGTGAAGCGCTTACCCTCGGTGTCCAGCCACAGGAAGCCGTGGCTGCCAGTCAGGCCGGAGATGTTGTTGTAGTTGCCGCCCATCGTGGCTATTGGTCCGGCCTCTATACGGCCGCCGGCCCATACGCCGAGTTTGATACTGCTGCCGTTTCTGGACATACCGCGCAGCTTCTCGCCGGGGACGAGCAGACGCTTGATATCAGGCAGCAGGTCCTCGCACATCTCGGAATTTCCTCCGAAGTCGCCGCCGGCGAGGATGACGGCCTTTGCAGCGTTGATGCGCAGATAACCGTCCGCGTTCTTTGCGATAATTCCGGTCACTCGGTTTCCGGTCTTGATTATATCGACTGCGGTGGTGGCGTACATGGTTATGCCGCCGTTTTTGCGGCCCTTGGCGTGGTTGGCAAGGCAGACCTCATGAACCTGGGGGTGATACTCCGCCTCGATAAAGGCTCTGAAGCGGGCGGTGCCGATCCAGAATTTATAATTTCCCTGCTGCTTCTTAAACTTGCGCTCTCCGCCTTCAGGATGAGAAGGTTCGCCGTTTTCCCAGAATGCAACGCGGGTCGCCAGCATCTCCTCGTCGGTATACATGTCAACGAACCAGTCGAAGTTTTCGCCGGATTTGGTCGCATACTGCATAACGAGGGAGGGGTTGGCGCGGTTGCCTGAGCGCATCATCCACTCGTTGTAAAACTCTATGGGATCGACTTTGGGTACGCCGCGCTTGCGCAGAAATTCGGAATTGATGTGTCCTATATCACGGCCATAGGACATATACTTGTCCTCGCGCTGGGATTCGATTCCGATGACGCGGACGCCCTCTTCAGTGGCGGCGCGGAATGCGGCGGAACCTGCGTAGCCAAGGCCGACAACGACAACGTCGGTTTCATATGTGGCTTTGATCTCGCTTTCGGGGATGGGTTCGGGGCGGGTTCTCCAGTTGCTCATGTGATTTGTCTCCTCTCAAAATTGAGCTGGCGCTCAGAATATACTATCTATTAACTGTCATATTTGACAGATAAATACTTATTTGGATCCCGAACTTTGGGGGAGTGGACAGGGTAAAAATTATGGGTTATAATGATTCTTAATTAAATACTTATCATATTTTTGGGAGGGCGGGACCTTGGAACAGAATAATGGAAGATTCGGAATAAACCAGATTATATATGAAGAAGCCGTTACCCAGCTTGTCCGTTCCGATGCTAAGACCGCCATGGCAATACTGAAGCAAAACGGCATCAGCTTTCGCGGCGAGCGCTACTTTATGGTGATTTTCAGGGAAAAATACTATGAAGATATGTATTTCCTATCGGAAATAGACAGTCCTGTGAGAGAGCAGCGCTATAAGATGTACGTCTCCAAGGAGCTTATGAAAAACTGCGTCGGAGAATTGGGAGAGCTGTATTTCATGCGCCGTCCCGGCTCCGTTGCAGGAATAATCGAGGTTGAAAGCGGCTGCACGGAAAACGATATACGCCGCGTAGTTGAGGGCCTGCTCCTGCAGATCAGGGAAAAGACTGAACTCTGCGCAAGGGTTATGATAAGCTCGATACACGAAGGGCTTGACGAGCTTTCCGAGTGCTTTGGCGAGGTTGAGAGTGTTGTCAGATACTGCGAAATAGTGGGAATAGACAAGCAAGTTGTCTTTTACAGCGAGTACACCTTTTCTCCGTTTCCAAGCCCAATAATATTCGCGAAAAGTGTTGAAATGCGCCTGTTCAGCAGTGTCCGCTCCGGCGATTATTTTGCCGTGGCCCAACTGATAGAGGGCATGATCCAAGATTTCTTTTTTAATGTCACAAGTTCGATATACGTTGTGGAGTACAAATTCGCGCATCTGAAATCGCTGGTGCTGAGCCTATTGTCTGATGTGTCGCTGACTGTCAGTGTAGATTTTCTCGAGGATATAAACGCGATGCGCCGAATCCTTGATGCGCCGTCTGCCAAAAAACTCATTGATGAGGTGAATGGAATCTTCCGCGAACTGTCCGAGTTTTCTTCGACGGTCATGAAGCAGTTACCGCCGCTGTGGCTGCGCGATGTCGGAAAATATATCGACGACAATTTTGCAGATCCGCTTCTGAACATTTCATCGATTGCCGCGCATTTCGATCTGAGCGCGGATTACATATCGCGCGAGTTCAAGTCTTACAGGGGTGTCAGCATTCTGGAATATATCCATACGCTGCGCCTTGCCGCTGCACGCCGGCTGCTGGCGGGCGGGATGAATGTTCATGATGTTGCGCAGGAGGTCGGTTACGGCCATGAGAGGACGATGACGCGCGCGTTTAAGAAGTACGAGGGTTTAACGCCCGGTATGCTCAGGGGAGAGGCGAAGCCGAATAAATAATATAATTAATAATTAGTTATTTTTTAACGCAGGAGCCATGGACCCGAGGGCACAAGGCTCCTGCTCCTGTTTTTTGCTTATAATTTTGCTTTCAGGGACTTACTTGCTCATATAATTGTCGTAAGCTCTCTGATACATATCGATGCAGTTCTGAATATCCATAGACTTGATCTGCTCGACAAAGGCGTCGAACTCGTCCATGGACTTGGCGCCTGTCATGAACTGCGGGATCATTTCATCCATATAGGTTGAAATGTCGCTCATAGTGGTGTTGAAGTCGTTGGCGTCCTCATTCATCAGAGACATGTTGTACGGCAGCCAGTAGCTGTTGTCGTAGTCGGTGCTGTCCTTCCAGAGGTTGAAAGCCTCAACAACGAAATTCTCATAGTAAGGATACATACGGTCAGCCACGGAGATATACGGGCCAGCGCCACAGGCGAGGAAGGCAATCTCGCAGATGCCAAGGGGAGCGCCATCGGGATTGGCGACGATGTAGTCGGTATAAACAGGATCGCCGGCGTCATTCAGTTCGTAGGTGACGCCTTCCTCACCGTACTGCCATACTCTGGAGCCCTCGGGGCTGTAGCCGAAATTGCACCATGCAAACAGCAGGTCGAGGTTCTCACAGGTGGTGGAGATCTGCATGGCCATTTGAAGCCTTCTGGAAAGGACACCAAACTTTGTAAGAGTATCCTCATCACCCTCAAAGACTGCGTCTTTGATTCCGACGTAACTCATATCCTCGATGGTGGAAAGGGCGGTTACGTTGGGCACATTGGCGGCGTTCCAGTGGAACATACTTACCTTCCCCTTGGAAACGTATTCATTGTCCGGGTTGGAGATCGTGGTGAAGTTGACGAACTCTTCGGAGATAAGGCCTTCGCTGTACCAAGTGGAGATCATGGACATATAATCCTTGTATCCGGGCTCGATAACGCCGAATTTGACCTCTCCGTCAACGACATAGAACGGGTATACATTCTGCATAGAGGAGAACTCACCGGCCACGCCATAGGAACCGATCAGCCAGTTGTCATCGGGAACCGCGGAATAGGGGAGATACAGCTGGGCGCCGTATTCGGTGTAAGCTGCGGTCAGATAATCGTGGTACTGGTCATAGGTGCGGATGGTGTCAACAGTGAAGCCGAGCTTATCCAGATAGTCGCCGCGAACAAGGGGGCCGTTCGGAGCCGCTCCGCCGTAATCGTCGAAAACTGAATAGATGGAAACGACGTTTCCTTCGCTGGTGAGGATCTGGCGGCGAATCACGTCGTCAGACTCAATAAGGGCCTTGTAGTTGGGGATCTGGTCGAGATAATCGTCCAGAACAAGGAAAATCTCGTCCTCAACGCCGCGGGATTCGCCGCCGGTGTAGTAGCTTGCGCCGGTGAAGAACAGATCGGGATAGTCGCCGCCGGCAATACGGGTGGAAAGGTCGACAGCCGCGTCGCCTGCTAGAATCCATTCGAGATGGACGTTGGTTAGTTCTTCGAGATAGATTTGGCTGATGTTTTCATCAGCCATCCAGTCGCCGTCAAGATAGGGATAGATAAATGGTGCGTCGGGCTGCCATGCTGTGAAGGTGTAGGTTTCGTCTACCAGAGGCAGGGAGATTTCGCCGGGCTCATCAGTGGGCTCTTCGGCGGGATCGTCCACTGGTTCCTCCGTTGGGGGAGTATTCGGAGCCTCGGTCGAGGGAGTGTCTGTCGGCGTGTCTGCGGGCTCGTCCTTGCTGCCGCAGGCGGCCAGCAGGGACATGACCATCAGCACGCTGAGCAGCAGAGCCAGAATACGGGTTTTAGTCATCTTTTGTGTCACTCTCCTTCATTATTTGTTGCACGCGATTTAAGTTGGAAAATTTCGCGTGCGGAACCAAATTCATTATATTATTTGGTAGTTGCTCTTTGAAGTGACACAATCCGTTTGGAAAGACACAATCCGTCTTTATGCACCAAAAGGGGTTCCAAACTCTTGAAATTGTTGTATAAATTATGTATATTTATATCGTTATGAATTGTCCAGACTGAATTCAGGCTGAGGCATTGAAAACAAGAAGGTACAAAGTCATATAGTTTGAGAGGAGAAAAGCATGAATAAGTATTACCCGACTCTTTTGTCCCCGCTAAAGGTTGGAAAGCAGTTCTATAAGAACCGCATGGGCTTTCCCCGCGCGGTACCCAGTATCGTTTCCGGTGCGCTATCCGGCGATGTGCTGGAGTCCCTCGGACTCTACCTTGGCAATATAGCTAAAAACGGCGCGTCCGTCGTCTGTGTGAACAGTCCGACCTGGGGCGATAATCCGCTCTCCCGTCCGCTGCCCCCCGGAGCGCGTGCGCCATTCGCTGATAAGAGCTATGACCTGCGTGAGCCGAATACCCAGCTTGCAATGTGCCGTGTAGTCGAGGCAATACATAACTACGGCTCTCTGGCCTGCATGTCCATGATGCAAATTGAGCCAAACGGCTGGACTGTCAACGATTTGACCGAGGAGGTCATGAATGGCATCGCGGATGACTTTGCCGAGAAATGCTTCATTTATAAGGGCCTTGGCTTTGACCAGGTCTGCTTCTATATGTCGTACAATGCATCACTGCTCAGCCAGTCGATGTCCCCAGTACATAATACCCGCACTGACGAATATGGCGGAAGCATGAAGAATCGCGCTAATTTTGCCCGCAAGGTCTTCCAGCATGTGCGCGAAAAGTGCGGAAACGACCTCATAATCGAAATACAGGTCAGCGGTGAGGAGGATCATCCTGACGGGTACACGGTCAACGACTTTGTCGAGTATGTCAAGGCCATTGATGATTTGGTTGACCTCGTACAGATTCGTGCCAAGAACGGCGACCTTGCCCATCCGCTCGGCATAAATTCCGTTAAGGAGGAGCCGATAACCCTCGCATATGCCGAGGCACTGAAGAAGTCCGGAGCTGACGTAATTGTCGCCCCTGTGGGCGGATATCAGGATCCCGACCTGAACGAGAAGTTCCTTGCCGAGGGCAAGTGCGACTTTATCTATATGGCCCGCGCTTTTATCTGCGATTTTGAATATGTCAAAAAGATTGAAGAAGGACGCAAGGAGGACATCGTCCCCTGCATTCGCTGCAACAGCTGCCACACCCGTCCGAACCATCCTGATGCCGGCTGCTATGTCAACCCCGAGATGGTGCTCGGCCTTGACCATAACTTTGTCGTTGAGCCCGCTGACCGTGTGAAGAAGGTCGCGGTTATCGGCGGCGGACCTGCCGGAATGGAGGCTGCTCTCGTCGCGGCGAAGCGCGGTCACAAGGTCACCCTTTATGAGCGCACCGACAAGCTCGGAGGACAGCTCAGCCATGCTGACTGGTCCCCGTTCAAGTGGCCTCTGCGCGAGTTTAAGGATTACATGGCGTACCAGATTGGAAAGTCCGCTGTCGACGTCCGTATGGGTGTTGAGGCAACTCCGGAGATGCTCAAAGGCGAGGATTACGACGCTGTCATTCTGGCTACCGGCGCCGAGCACGTTATGCCGAATATCCCCGGTGCTGAGGGTCCGAAGGTATGGAAACCTCTGGATGTCTATGGCCGTGAGGCGGAACTGGGCAAGAATGTAGTCGTTGTCGGCGGTGCGGAGACCGGCATGGAGACCGCTCTGTATCTGGCTTGGATGGGACATGAGGTCACCGATTTGACCCGTCAGAGAATGCTCGCTCACGATGCGCAGCCGGTGCACTTCCGCGAGAACTTCGTTCATGACTGGGAAAACCGCGAGAACTTCCATTACTTCACCGAGGTCAACACGACCGAGATCGGCGATGGCTATGTCAAGTTTATCGACAAGGATGGAAAAGAGCAGAAGCTCGAGTGCGACGACGTCGTCGCCTGCGGCGGCCTGACCCCGCGCAGCGAGCTGGCGCTTGATTTTGCGGCGGTAACCGATACCTTCCGCATCATCGGCGACGCGCGCAGCCCGAAGAATGTTCGTACCGCGATGAAGAATGCCTATACTGTCGCAAGTATGCTGTAAACGCCAAAAAATAAAAAACTGACCTGCCAAACTGATCGGCAGGTCAGTTTTTTATTGGGAAAATGTCCTGCACATTATGCGCTCAAATATCGATAAGGCTGGCTTTTGATTTGCTTTCATCTTGATCGATGAGACGCTGTATGAGCAATCCAGTCCGGAAATGCGCTGGAATGACACTCCCTGTTTATATGCGTTGTGGCTTTGAACAAGGCGAAGCGAGTTAAGGTTTACGGATTCCTTGTATGTGATATTGAGCATGAGCGTTTCATGAGATGGGGCGTGTACTATGTTCATATCACGAAGGTTTATGCCGGCATTGGCACATCGCTCGATGAATATGTTGAGTATATAGTCGTCAGTTACCTCGACCAGGTAATTGATCAGGTCGTAAATATCGACCGAGGGAAGCCCGGCAAATCGGTGTTGTTCCGACACAACAGAGCATATCTCGTCCTCAAATACATGGCTGACGACATATTTATCGTCCGAATTATCCTCCGAAATGTCATTTGAAGACAGAAATATCCCCTATGTCTGCGGTTCCCCAGTCGATGCACTGTTTCATTTCCCCGAGGTCACGGTGGATAACATTGAGCTGGATATCCGGATTCGCGGCACAGAACTGTCTGTAAACAGGAAAGAGTATGTCTGCAAAGGGAGACATGCAGGCGACGATCAAAGATTCCGCGGGGCCGAAAGCCTCACCGAGGACCAGATTTTCGAGCTCGTTGAGTTTTTGAATTACATAACCGCCGTGCTCACACAGCACTCTGCCGGCCTTCGTTATTGTGACATAGCGGTTGTTTCTGTGCAGCAGCTCGATACCAAGATAGTTCTCCAGTGCGGCGATATGCCGGCTCAGTACTGATTGCGTAATAAACAGCTCTTTCGCAGCTTTTGTAAAGCTGAGGTGTTTTGCAACGACAAGAAATTCACTCAAATATTCGGGCGATATCATGTTCTACCACTCACTTAATAATAATTAAATA
>CAZIHY010000046.1:0-17535 GCA_964539115.1 uncultured Oscillospiraceae bacterium | reverse complement strand
CTCCTTTTTCCTGAATTTATCGTTCTTCCCTCGACAACAAAACAACCGTCTCAACATGAGCAGTACCGGGAAACATATCGACGGCGGTGCCCTTTACCGGACGCCAGCCCTTCTCGTAAAAGAGCTTAAGGTCGCGCGCGAGCGTTCCAGGGTCGCAGGAAATATAGACTATGCGCTCCGGCGCCATAGCGGCGGCCGCTTCTATAACATCGGGGGAGAGGCCTTTGCGGGGCGGATCGACGACGATGGCATCAGGCTTGATGCCGGCAGCTTCAAGTTCCTGTGCGGCATGTCCTGCGTCACCGCAGATGAACTCCGCGTTGGCAACGCCGTTTTTAATTGCGTTCTGTCGTGCGTTTTCGACTGCCTCGGGGACTATTTCAGCGCCGATGACCCTCTTCGCGCCGCGGGCAAGGCAGAGGCTGATGGTCCCCGCGCCGCAATAGAGGTCAAGTACCGTGCCCAGACCGTCAGGGGAGGCATATTCCAGAGCGCGCATATATAGCTTTTCGGCCTGAACAGGATTTATTTGGTAAAATGAAAACGGGGACAGCTCAAAATCCAGACCGCAGAGCCGGTCGTGTATTGTTCCTCTGCCCCAGATGGTGCGCAAATCGCCCTTTAGCACGGTGTTGCCCTGCGTTTTGTTCAGGCACAGAACAAGACTTTTAAGCTCCGGACAGGCCACCGTTACGGCCTCTATCAGCGATTTTTCATGTTTTCGCAGCGGGTGGGCGATGACCAGCGTAAGCTGAAGCTCTCCTGATGAAAAACCGCAGCGCGTGAAAATATGCCGTACGCAGCCGCGGCCTGTTTTTTCATCGTAAGCGGGAATATTGTTTTCAGACATCCAGCGCCGTACGGCAGCTGCCGCGCGGTCGAAGCATTCGGGCTGTATGCCGCAGTGTTCGACGGCTACGACGTCATGGGTGCGGCGGCGGAAAAATCCGGAGACGGGACCGGAAGCTACGTTATAGATCGTCTTGTTGCGATATGAGTTTCTTCCCTCGGCGGCAATGATCTCGTCAATATAAAAATCAAGCCCGCCGATGCGGGAGATGGCGTCGTTCACGCGCGCGAGCTTGAAGCGTTTTTCCTCATCATAGCTCATGTGCAGAAGCCCGCAGCCGCCGCATTTGCCGTAAACTCCGCAGTCGGGCTCGACGCGTGCGGGGGAGGCGGAGACAAGCTCCTCAAGCTTTCCATAAACGGCAGAGCCCGTTACCTTAACAATGCGAACACGGCATTCCTCGCCCTCCAGCGCGCCGGGTACAAAAACCGCGCGCCCGCCGATGCGGCAGACGCCCGCGCCCTCGCTGGTGTAGCCGGTTACGGCAGCAGTGTGTATCTGGTTTTTTGCAAGCTGTTCCATATTTTGAGCACCTGTTTTCTGTAATCATCGACATTTTAACATACTCATAATAATATAGCACTTTATTTTTTGAAAAATTGTGTTACAATATGTAGTATTCTAAAATGGACTTGGAGTGTTTAAATATATGGACGAACAGCTTGAACGTTTCAAAAATATGACTGTTGAGGAGGCAAACGCCTATCTTGAGGAGTATAACTCCTGTTCACACGACTGCTCCTCCTGCACATCAGACTGCGCCGGCAGGGTCAAAAAGCCCGCAAAGCTGGTGATCGCCGTAATGAGCGGCAAGGGAGGCACGGGAAAGACGACAACCTGCGTCCTGCTTGCAAACGCTCTGCGCAGAGCGGGACTAAAGCCTGCTATACTAGATGCGGATATTTCCGGATCCGGCCTTCCGTTCATGATCGATATGCACGAGCCCATTATAGGCGACAGCGACGTTATGGCCCCTGCGATGAGTCCTGCGGGCGTTCCTGTTGTGTCGCACGCGCTGGTTGCAGAGGACCCGAAGGAGCCCATCATTTATCCCGGGCTTGACCTTGCCAAGATCGCAGTTTACTATTTCCAGGAGACTGCATGGGGCGATGGGCTGGACGTTCTGCTCGTCGACATGCCGAGCGGCACGGGGGATATCCCGCTGGAGTACTATACGACCATGCCCTTTGACTGCAGCTTGTTTGTCATAACTCCGGGCGAGCTTTCGGCTGAAAGCGGACTGCGCGCGGTGAACCTATGTGAGATGCTGCGCGTCCCGGTAATGGGCGTGGTTGAGAATTTTGCCTGTGACGAGCTGAGCCTCAGCGGGAAGTTTGCGGACATCCCTGTTGCCGCGTCGCTCCGCTATGAGGCAGGGATACGCCTGGCGGCCGATAACGGTACGCTTGAAAACTATGAGACCGATGCCTTCGACTTCCTGGCAAGGACTATCGGTGAGATGATTTCCCAGTGAGGTTTTTACAATGAAGTTTCTTAAAGGAGTACTTTCTATAGTTCTGGCGGCTCTCGTCGTCATACTCGGAATTGTTGTCTGGCGCAATTATGACCTGTATAGGGATGAGCAGGCGGCGATCGAGGCCGAGCAGAACCCGGTTGAGGAGTGGCAGCCGGAGGACAATCCGCTGGTGTCTGACAACCAACTGGCGGAGGAGCCAACGGATCCGGTCGAAGCGCCTGTTAACACGACGAACATGACGCTTGCCTATTGCGGAGACCTCGTTGCACACAGCGGTCTGAATTCTGAGGCGCAGAACGGCAGCGATTATGATTATACGACGCTCATGGGCGGAGCTGCGGGATATGTTAACGCGGCGGATTTTGCCGTGTGCTGTCTTGAAACGACGTTCCCCGATACTACGGATTATACGGGCTATCCGATGTTCAAGTCGCCTAAGGGGCTTGCAACGAGCCTTAAGAATCTTGGCTTTGACCTTATCTCCACGGCGTCCAACCATTGTATGGACAGCTATCAGTCCGGCCTTAACGCAACGCTGGACGTTTTGGACGAAAATGGCCTTGACCATGTCGGCACCTACCGTTCCCAAGAGGAGCGCGATGCAAACAACGGCATCGTCGTGAAGGAGATCAACGGCATCAGTGTTGCATTCCTTGCGTTTACTTACGGGACCAACGGTATTCCCGTTACGGGTTTTGAATATGCCGCGAATATTTTCTTCAACGACTATCTGACCAACCTCAGCGATATTAATTACGATATGCTCGACGAGGATATGGCCGCCGCACGTGCGCTGGGCACGGACCTCATCGTCGTTTTCATGCACTGGGGCAACGAATATTATACGGAGCCCGTAGCATATCAGTATGAGCTTGCCGACTACATGTTCGAGCAGGGAGCGGATATCATTCTCGGCGGACACACCCATGTTCCCGAACCGATGGAGGTCCGTACGGTTACGGATATCGACGGAAATGAAAAGACCGGATACATTTGCTACTGCCTCGGCAATTTTGTGTCCTGCCAGAATGACAGATATACGAACTTGACGGCGGTCGTGAATATCAGCATAGAGAAGAATCTTGACACCGGCGAGACCTATATCAAGAACGTTGGTTACGCGCCGATGTTCATGGTCGACCTCGAGGATTACGGAGTCTACGACGCCGGCTGGCGCTATAAGCTCTGGGATCTTCACGCCGCCATCAACTCATATGAAAGCGGTGATAACCTTGGCGTTATCAATTCCACGCTTTATGAGGCGCTCAAGCAGGGGCTTGAAGACATACACAGCATTTTCGGCGCGGAGTTTGACATATATGACGACGCATATACGCCCAACAAAGTCGGAGAAATGCCTGTACCGACAGAAGAATAATGAGATGAAAAACAAAAAATCTCCCGCGGTTTTCTTACCGCGGGAGATTTTTTGTTTTATTGATTTAATGAGCTGCCATACGGCCCGGGCGTCTTTGGAGTAAATACAGACAGTGCTGCCGTTCCAAAGGAAGGAGATGCTGCTGTGTTCGCTCAGCTCGCCTGTCACTGCCTGCTCCATCAGCTCCTCGAGCGATCCGATGCAGCGCTCGATATCATATGCGTCGGGTTCGGTGTTAAACACCAATGAATATCATCGACTGTGTCGCCGCTGGCCGGGTAATGGCCCTCAAAGCTTACGGGTTCCCCGTTTTTGAGCATGACCGTGTCTGAGAACAGAGTGTAGCCTGGTTTTTCGAAGTCCGGCAAAACATCCGAGAAAACGTCTGGCCTTTCCGAAAGCGACGATTCCTCATAGTTATCCCCGTTTTCGATAGGGAAGAGTGCGAGCCCCAGCGCAGCCATGCGGAATATTTGCATTATAGCATATTTTCTTTGTAAATCATTGTGTTGCTTATAAATGGCGGTATGTAGAAAAACCTGCGGACATGACAGCCGAAAAAGCCCGAGAACTTAGTCCAAGTGTGATCGGTAAAGAGGTTTAAGTGGAGTTTTTCCCCCTTCTGCTCACCGAACAGGCGGCGGTGTATCCGCAGAGGGAAGGCGAGTGAAAAACTGTGCGGCTCGACCGGCGTCAGTATCGAGGGCATGACCGAGACCTGATGTTTGCCGACGCGGTCGAACTCCCTTATAACAGCGCAGAGCTTTTCCATTGGCTCGATATGTTCAAGCAGGCCTATAGACACGACCAAATCGAAATACCCATCGTCAAACGGCAGGTCCGCGGCGTCTGCGCGCACAAAATGTACATTTTCGAATGAGAGATCCTGCTCCTCGATATCGACGCCCCAGATCTCAAAACCGTCCTCACAGGCAAAGCGTATAAAGTCCATTCCGTTGGCACAGCCGACTTCCAGTATCCTCGGAGTTCTGCCCCTTGGCAGAGAAACTGAATCCATTATGATATTGTAGCGCCGGCGTTTCCAAAAGACTGAGCCTTTAGCCTTCCATACCGAGTAAAACGGAAGTTTTCCAACGATGATAGTGATCACCTCTTTGTATTAATTGTAATAGTATAAATAGTGCATAAGTTGTAAATAAAAAGAAATAAGTATCTGAAATGTCTGCCGATAAGACATATAAATACAACAAATGATGTATTTTTACGAGATTATACAACATATGACGTATTCTGTCAACGGAAAGTGGAAGACTTTCTGTTGGGGGGATGAGTATGGCGTATTATCCCAGACTTAGGGATCTGCGGGAGGACAACGATCTGACGCAGAAGCAGCTGGTAGAGATATTGGGCATGCACAAAACGACCTATACGAATTATGAACAGGGGCTCAGGGAGATACCGTTCGAGCTCGCTGTCAGGTTGGCAAAATTGTATAATGTAAGTCTCGATTATATCGCGGGGCTGACAAACGAGCCAAAAACACTGAAATAGCTGTATTTTTCTGTTGACAAGCGGACATAATATGTTAAAATATCAGCGTATTTTCAGAAAAAACGCGCGTTGACTAAGTTAATCGCAGGATCGGTCGAGACAGAGAGAGGGACAAAACGGTGAAAGTCCTTCCGGCACAGAACTGCGAACGCCGCTTTCGAGCGCGCCCGCGACGAGCGGGACGGGCCGTTCCCGTTACAGAACGAACCGAGATGCCCGCTTGCGGGCAAATCAGGGTGGTACCGCGTGAGTTTTGCTTTCGCCCCTGTGAAAATGGGGGAGGAAGCTTTTTTATTGGAGGAAACAGAAATGGAAAAATACGGTGTCAATCAACTCAGGGAGATGTTTCTCGCCTTTTTTGAGACCAAGGGACATCTGCGCCTGCCCAGCTTTTCGCTAATACCTCAAAACGACCCCTCGCTGCTGCTCATCAACTCCGGTATGGCTCCGATGAAGCCCTATTTCACGGGAGAACAGGAGCCGCCCCGCCGCCGTGTCTGCACCTGCCAGAAGTGTATCCGCACCGGTGATATTGAGAACATAGGGCACACTGCCCGCCACGGCACTTATTTTGAGATGCTTGGTAACTTCTCCTTCGGAGATTACTTCAAGCATGAAGCCATCGCGTGGTCCTGGGAGTTTCTGACCAGTCCCGAATGGGTAGGGCTCGACCCGGATCGCCTGTATCCGTCCATCTATCAGGATGACGACGAGGCGTTTGAGATCTGGAACAAAGAGATCGGCATACCTGCTGAGCGTATTTTCCGCTTCGGCAAGGAGGATAACTTCTGGGAGCATGGCTCCGGTCCCTGCGGCCCCTGCTCCGAGATTTACTATGACCGCGGCGAGAAGTACGGTTGCGGAAGTCCGGACTGCACAGTTGGCTGTGACTGCGACCGGTATATGGAAGTCTGGAACAACGTTTTCTCACAGTTCAACAACGATGGAGAGGGCAACTACACTGAGCTGGTACAGAAGAACATCGATACCGGCATGGGTCTTGAGCGTCTTGCAGTTGTCTGCCAGGAGGTCGACTCGCTGTTTGATGTCGACACCGTTATGAACATTACAAAGAAGGTGACGGAGCTCACCGGCGCGCACTATGGGGAGAGCACAAAGAACGACGTTTCTCTGCGCGTTATAACCGACCATATCCGCTCCGCAACCTTCATGATATGTGACGGCGTCCTGCCGTCGAATGAGGGACGCGGCTATGTTCTCCGCCGGCTGCTGCGCCGCGCATCGCGTCACGGAAAGCTGCTTGGCGTCAACGAGCCCTTCCTTTATGTTGTCTGCGACACCGTTATCCATGAGAACGAGGGGCATTACCCTGAGCTGCGCGAGCGCCAGGACTATATAACCAAGGTCATCCGCACGGAGGAAGAGAACTTTGCCCGTACGATAGACGGCGGTATCAGAATATACAACGACCTGCTGGAGCAGCACAAGGCCAAGGGAGAGACCGTGTTCTCGGGCGCCGACGCCTTCAAGCTCTATGACACCTATGGCTTCCCCATAGATCTCACCATTGAAATGGTCGAGGAAGAGGGCATGACCGTCGACCAGGACGGCTTTAAGGCTCTCATGGAGGAGCAGCGCGTCCGTGCGCGCAAGGCGCGTGAGGCTCTGGGCGACCTCGGCTGGTCGGGTATAGAGTTTGGCAAGGACATGCCTGAAACGGTATTTGTCGGCTATGACTCCACAAAAGCGCAGGGCGAGATACTCGCCATCGTCGCCGAGGAGGAGCTCCGGGATGAGATCGTTGCAAACAGTGACGCCATAATCGTTCTGGATAGGACTCCGTTTTATGCCGAGATGGGCGGACAGGTCGCCGACCACGGCGTTCTGTATACAGTAAACGGCCGGTTCGAGGTATCCGACGTTCAGAAGAACAAGGGCGGAAAATATATGCACTACGGTAAAATGGCCGAGGGCAGCCTCAAACTTGGAGACGTCGTAACGGCGGAGATCGACACTGCCCGCCGCAATGCGATCAAGCGCGCGCACAGTGCGACCCATCTGCTGGACAAGGCCCTGCGCAGCGTGCTGGGCGATCATGTGCATCAGGCTGGCTCCCTCGTCGAGCCGGACCGCGTCCGCTTCGACTTTACCCATTTCTCCGCAATGACCGCGGAGGAACTTGACAGGGTCTCCGCAATGGTCAACGAGGCCGTGCTGGAGGGATATGACGTTGTGACCGACGAGCTGCCGATCGAAGAGGCGAAAAAGCGGGGCGCCATTGCTCTGTTTGGTGAGAAATACGGAGATGTTGTCCGAGTGGTCGATATGGGAAATGGTTATTCCGTTGAGTTCTGCGGCGGCACACATCTTGACAATACTGCAAAGGTCGGCGTTTTTCATATAAGCAGCGAGTTCTCTGTGGCTTCTGGCGTCCGCAGGATCGAGGCTACTACGGGACTTGTATCCCTTGAGGCATTCAACCGCACTCAGGGAATGCTGTTTGAAGCTGCCGCGTCGTTGAAGGTAAAGCCTGCTGAACTCAGAGAACGCGTGGAGCAGGTAATAAGCGAGGGAAAAGAGCTGCGACGCCAGTTGGATAAGATGAAAGATAAGGTCCTTGCGGGCGACGTAGATAGATTCCTGTTTGCGTCCAAGCCGATAGGCGAGCTGCATGTTATCACAGCGACAAATACGGATATGGAAGTTGCGGATCTGCGCAAGCTCGGCGACTTCCTGCGTGATAAAGACGATTCCGTCGTCGCGGTCCTTGCTACGGTCAGGGATGGGAAAATTTCGATGCTGGCCTCCTGCGGCGATAAGGCGGTTGCTGCCGGCGTCAAGGCCGGCGACATAATCAAGGCGGTCATTCCAATCTGTGGCGGTAAGGGCGGCGGCAAGCCGAATAGCGCAATGGGCGGCGGCACCGACGTTTTGAAGCTTGACGATGCGTTGGCTGCTGTAGACGATTTTGTTGCCGGGAAACTTGGAATTTAACAGGAGTGTAAAACAAATGGATAATTGCCTTTTCTGCAAAATAGCTGCCGGAGAGATCCCCTCGACAAAAGTTTATGAGGATGACGGTGTTCTGGCATTTCGCGACATAAACCCTCAGGCACCGGTGCATATACTTGTGATACCCAAAATGCATATCGGCTCCGTTGCCGAGATAAACGGAGAGAATATCTCCGCCGCTTCCCGCTGCCTTGAGGTCATCGGGAAGATAGCGGAGCAGGAGGGACTGACAAACGGTTTCCGTGCAATATCCAACTGCGGTCCAGACGCAGGACAGACCGTGCCTCATCTGCACTTCCACATTCTCGGCGGAAAGAATATGAGCGAAAAGCTCGTGTAATAATTTATGATTTAAGGTTTATGGGCGGGAGTACTCCCGCCCATAAATACACTAAAAATCGCTCCGTATGGTGCGAATATCTCGGCGGAATAATACCAAATGGTACGATTTTGCTGAGGTGATGCAGGTGTATTTCAAACGAATTGAGGATTTGCGGATAGATAATGATCTAACCCAGATAAAAGTTGCGAAATACCTTAATATGCACACAACAGTCTATCGCCGTTATGAGAAAGGCGTGCGGGAGATACCGGTTTGGGCTCTGATAAAGCTCTCGGAGCTGTATGGCGTTTCCGTGGACTATATCCTCGGTCTGACGGACAACAAGAGCCGTGCGTAAGCTTGCTCTTGTCTCATTGGGATATTCTGCCACCACGTTTGCGGCGCAGTATCTGGTCCCGGTTGGAATAAGGCCTTATTTTGCCGCGGGTTTTGCGCTTCTCGCGGCCCTCTGCATGCTTTTCCGCGGGGAGGTGCGCAAAAGAGCGCTTATCCTGTCTCTCTCGGCCGCGGCCGGATTTTTGTGGAGCTGGGGGCATTACGCTCTCTTTATCGCTCCGGGAGATGCGCTCGACGGCATGAGTGCAAACGTCAGGGTAACGGTTTCGGAATACAGCGAGGATTTTGGCACCTATACCCGTCTGTATGCTACAGTTGAAGGCGAGGGAGTGCCGAAGGTCAAAACCGTTATATATGACTACAACGGCGTCCTTTCAGAGCTTGTGCCCGGCGACAGATTCACGGCGGAGCTCGGATTTGCGTCCGCATCTCAGCGACGGGGAGAAAAAATAGACGACTATATTTCCAGAGGGATCTATCTTCGCGCATATCTGAACAGCAAGGATGTGATCGTCGAGCGTGGGCGCAGCATCCGGTTTTTTCCTAAATATATCGCGCATTATTTGGCGGAAAAAATAAATGACTGCTTTCCTGCGGACACGTCGCCGTTTTTCAAAGCGCTGCTGCTTGGCAACAGAAAAGACTTTAACGCCGACAGGGAACTATATAACGCCACGGTCGATTCCGGGCTTTTGCATATCGTTGCGATTTCGGGAATGCATCTGGCTTTCTTCCTGGGCTTTCTGCGCCTGTTCACCGGTCGGCAGAGGCGCAGCGCGATTATCGGAATACCGCTTATAATCCTTTTTGCACTGATGACCGGAGGAAGCGCGTCGATAACCCGTGCCGCAATTATGCAGATCATGGTTCTGATAGCGCCGCTGTGCAAGAGGGAGAACGACCCGGTAACGAGTCTGGGAACTGCGCTTTTGCTGCTTCTGGCTGTAAATCCGGCCTCCTGCGCCTCTGTATCTCTTCAGCTGAGCTTTGCCTCCATTCTGGGTATAGAGCTGCTCAGCGGAAAATGCTATAATGGTATAATAGGAGCAGGTACTGTTCGTAAGATCTCGGAAAAGAAGCCGGGAAAATGGATATGCTCATTTATTGCTTCTAACCTTTCAAGCTCTGTCGGCGCACTGGCGCTGACGACTCCGCTGATCGCACTGCACTTTGGCCGCGTTTCACTGTATTCGCTTCTGACGAACCTTGTGGCGCTGTGGATCGTGTCGTATATGTTCTGCGGCGGGATGGTTGTTCTTCTCGTTTGCTGCGTGTGGAGCGCTGCCGGCAGTTTATTGGCTGCTGCTGTGTCATATCCCGCGCGGTATGTGTTTTGGGTAGTGCGGACCATTGCGAAACTTCCCTATGCCGTGATATATACAAAAAACGGCCTTGCGGCCTTGTGGCTTGCATGCGTCTATGCTATGTTTGTCGTTACATATACCTTCCGCAGGAAAGAAGGTTTCCGGCCCGTTTTGCCTATCTGCCTTTCAGTTATTTCGCTGTGCGGAATGATAATTTTGAGCGGAGGCCGCAGCAAGGCCGCTGTTCTTGATGTAGGGCAAGGGCTGTGCTCAGTCATTTCCGATGGGGACACGGCGGTCGTTATCGACTGCGGGTCAAGCTTCAACGGCAGCAGCGCGGGAGAGACCTGTGCAGAATTTCTGTCCTCAGAAGGACAGCGGGACATTGATCTTCTGTGTCTTACACATCTGCATGCGGACCACTGTAGCGGTATAGAGGAGCTTTTTGCAAACATGACCGTAAAAATGCTGGCGATTCCTGCCATCGCAGAGGATACGGATGGCAGGCTGGAGCCTATACTCGCCTGCTGCGAAAGGCAGGGGACACAGGTCATATATATCGAGGAAAACAGCGTTTTTACCTGCGGGGACGTGAGTATAGATGCGCGCGTGTTTCCGGGTCTGAAGGGTGAGAACGAAAGCGGCGCGGTATATTTGGCAAGCGTGCGGGAATTTGACATGCTTATAACGGGTGACGCCGGACTGAGCATCGAGAATGAAACAGCACAGATATTTGACGTCGAAGAGCTCGAACTGCTTGTCGTTGGGCATCATGGCTCAAACACCTCCTCGGGAGGAGTGCTTCTGTCCAAGTTTACGCCGGTCTGTGCGGCTATTTCAGTCGGCGCGGGAAACTCATATGGGCATCCGACTGCGGAAGTTTTGCAGCGGCTTGCGGTATATTGCGAATATGTCTACCGGACTGATACCTCCGGCGATATTGTATTTATTCTGGAGTAAGCTATGGCGAAAAATAACACGAGAAAAAATAAAGAGGAACAGCTGGATTTTGCTGCCCTGCGCCGGCGTTTGCGCACCGAGGGTCCCGCCCGTTTGTACTTTTTGTACGGTGAAGAGGACTATCTTCGCGAGGCATTTTTCGAGGAGATAAAGAAGCTGTGCGTTGATGCGGAGGGCGACTTTAACCACCGCAGACTGAGCGGCGAAGGGTTCACTGTGACAGAGCTGAGCGAGGCTGTGAATGCGCTGCCGTTTTTCGCGGAACGGACGCTGGTCGAGGTCCGCTCGTTTGAGGTGAACAGGTTCCGTGACAGCCAAGCTGCGGAACTTACTGCGGTTTTGTCTGACATACCGGATTACTGCACGCTGGTTCTGATACCTCCCGCAGAGTATGAGCCGGACGGCAGGCTCGCCGCGTTCAAGGCTGTAAAAAAATACGGAGAGGCGATAAACTTCACGCGGCAGAGCGGCTCGACTCTTATAAACTGGATACAGCGGCGTTTTGCTGCGATGGAAAAGAGCATATCGCGAGCGGACGCGGAATACCTCGCCTTTATCAGCAGCAGCCTCATGAACCGGATGATACCCGAGATCGAAAAGATCGGAAACTATGCTCAGGGAAGCGCCGTGACGCGGGAGGATATAGACGCCGTTGCGCACCATCTGCCCGAGGCGCGCGTTTTTGAAATGACGGAAAAACTTGCTGGCCGGGATTTTGACGGCGCTGTCGGAATACTCTCCGAGCTGATGCAGATGAAGGACGAGCCGCCGATCAAAACACTTGCGGTAGTCGGAAAACAGATGCGCAACCTTTACGCTGCGCGTGTCGCACTGGACAGTAAGTTTGGAAAAAGCTATGTGTCGGAGACCTGCGGCGTGCGGTTCGATTTTGTTGCGGAGCGGCTTATGAACTCCGCGCGCGGCTTCACTCAGGCGCAGCTGTCACATGCGGTCAGGCTCTGTGCTGAGACAGATTACCGCATGAAAACCGGAGGCGGAGATAATGAAGAGCTTCTATGCGAGCTGATAATGCGTATAGCGGCGGGGGAGACGGCATGATAAAGGTCAAAGAGGTCATAGTAGTAGAGGGCCGCTATGACAAAAACACGCTAAGCCAGATATTCGACGCCGTCATAATCGAGACCTCGGGCTTTGGCATATTCTCGGATGGGGAAAAGCTCACACTCCTGCGCAGGCTTGCCCAGAAGCGCGGACTGGTCGTCCTGACGGATTCCGATGGAGCTGGATTTGTGATACGCAATTACCTCAAGGGAGCTATTGATCCTAAGCTCGTTAAGCATGCGTATATACCTGATATAAAGGGAAGAGAAAGGCGCAAGAGCGCGCCGTCCAAAGAGGGGAAGCTCGGCGTCGAGGGCATGCGGCCCGAGGTGCTGATCGAGGCGCTGCGGCGCAGCGGCGCGACGCTGTCCGGCGAGTCGGAGGTCCCGCACGCAGAACCTATAACGAAAGCGGATATGTATGCCAGGGGACTTACCGGAACACCGAATTCCTCCGAGCGCCGGTCGAGGCTGCTGAAAAAGCTCGAACTGCCTGAAAAGCTGAGCGGAAACGGGCTTCTGGACGTGCTCAACGCGCTCATGGAGCGGAGCGAGTTTATGGATATGGAGATATGAAAACAGCGCGGAGGCCAAAGTGAGTTGACTCCGCGCTGTTTTTACATGTCTGAAAGAATATCAAAGAATATCTCTGTCAAGCGAAGCAGGGGGAGATATGGCTGCCTGCCTTACGGAGATTTCAGTCTGCCGCAGCGTCAGAGGCGAAGAGACAGGCCCGGTGTTTGTCTGTTTTGCCGGAGCCTTTGCTTTTCGGATAAGAAGAAACGAACCCGTGCAGAAAAAAATCAATATCGGGAGCAGCCAAAGCCAGTTGGCGGTTTTGAGCGGCATTTCCTGCATCAGCGGTCCGGTTATACCAATTTCCTCGGCCGCTGTAACGTCTATCGCAACGCCGGTCTCAAAAACTACCATATCTCCGTATTTCTCAAAGCAGCCGCGCATGAAGTTCTCGGCTTGCTCATTTACCTCGCCGATCGTGATGTATACGGTGTTTTCCGACTCGTCAATGCCAATGCCGTTCATGCCGTTGTCATCACCGAACTGCGCTTCTATCTCACGGCGCACATTCAGAAGCTCTCCATAGGAATACTTACGGGTTTCAAAGCTGACGGTCGTGTCGTCCTCGACAAGGGCAAGTATCTCAGCCTTGCCGGCGTCGCCCGCCTCGCCCTCTGTAACCGCGAAGCAGAGGTTTTCCATGCTGCCGTCAACGCTCCAGGCTCCGCAGACATATTCAGGGTAGGGATTTTCAAGATAGTCAGTCTGCTGCGCCATCCAATACTGCCACAGCTCGCCTGCCGTGGCGAACTCGCCGTCTGCAAAGGCAAAGGGCGCGAGCAGAAGAGCGAAAAAAATGAAATAAAATACTTTTTTCATATCAAACCTCCATTCAAAGCGTCACGCAGAGCCGCAAGCGCCCTTTTGTATATGCGGTAAACACGGGGCAGGGAAGAACCTGTTATCTCCGCGATCTCGCGAAAGGTGAGCTCCGCTGTCAGATGCAGTGAAACGGTCTCCCGTTCCTGCTCCGTCAGCTTACGCATTGCTTCCTCTACGTCGCAGCGTGTGCACACGAGTTCCTCAAGAGAGCCGGCGTCATGCGCACTGTCCCGTAAAGGCCCCGCGTCGTGCCTTTTTCTCAAAGCGTCAATCGCAAGGTTGCGCGCCATCCTGAAGATCCATGCCCTGAGTTTTTGCACGGTTGGATCGGGAGGGGATGTATGCAGCTTGACAAACAGATCGTGCGTCAGATCCTCCGCTGTTTCTTTGTTTACGGTCATTCGGTATATGACCGTAAAAACAGGCGTTTTCATTGCGCTGTAAAGCTCAGCAAAGGCGTCCATGCTGCCGCGGCGCATTTCTGCAAATAATTCCTGAAGCTCTGCATCCGTCATTTTCCCGTCCCCCTTTCGTTAACTATGACGTTTTGGAAAGCTGTTTTTTTCACGTTTTTTGCAAAAAAAGCCGCTGATATGCTTGGCATATCAGCGGCCGGAAAATGTTATTTATCTTCAAGCAGCTTTGAAAGTTCTTCCATAAAGGTGTTGATATCTTTAAAGGAACGGTATACAGAAGCAAATCGGACATAGGAAACTTCATCTATATCCTTCAGGCGTTCCATGACCATTTCGCCGATCTCCGTCGTGCTTATCTCACGCTCAAGCGCGCCCTGAAGCTCATGCTCTATCTCGTCTGTGATGCTCTCCAGCTCCTGTACGGCGACCGGACGCTTTTCACAGGCTCGTATCATGCCGTTGAGAACCTTCATCTTGTCGAAGGACTGGCGGCTTCCGTCGCGCTTTATAACCACAAGAGGCAGGCGCTCGACTATCTCGTAGGTAGTGAAACGCTTCTGACATGCGAGACATTCACGCCTGCGGCGGATAGAGGCACCGTCGTCCGCAGGGCGGGAGTCGATGACCTTGCTGTCGGCAAAGCTGCAAAACGGACACTTCATAGTATACAGACCACACTTTCACAAAATAATGTAGTCAGTATATCATATAATACTATATTTTGCTACTAATTTCTTTTATTTTTTTGCCTTTTTCGTGTAAACGTCAAAATCTTTTTGTTTATATTGCGGCACGGGATGCCTGTGTGCTATAATCAATCAGAATATGCTGCCCAGAGATATGCGCTCCATTCCAACGAGGCTGTCGAGATGGTAGAACAGACAGCGGAACGCCCCTTCGGCCTCTTCAACTTCTTCGGCTGTTATGCATCCGAGCGTTTCAAACATCGCGTCGCTTGTGCTGTCAATCTCCGAGTGGCGTATGAAGATGTGTGTATAGCCGTCGGCTTCCTCCCATTGGGCGATTGCCTGCTCCAGCTTTTGCTTCGAGCCTTCGGTATCGCCCTGATTAAGTCTCTCATATGAGTCCGAGGCCAGGTCAAAAATATCGCTGACCATATTCTCCAGATAATGAAAATTATAGAGAGATGCTGCAAACAAAGCAATTAGCAGTGCAAGAGCGATAATCTCCTTTTTCAAGATTTGCCCTCCTTTTTTGCAAAATAGACACTGCCGCTCTGCGAAAGCGTAAGCAAATAAACGTCCTTCGGATCTGATACTCCCTGCCGGCGAAGCTCCTGTTCAAGCCATTTCTCATTGCGCCCGTTGAGTTTAAGATTATTGCTTATAACACGGCCGTTATTAATGATGATATTCGGCATAGGTTCGTCTTGGCATTCTATGTTCATTTGGCCGGCGGTAGCAGGCCGCTCTGGCGGATTTAATATAGTGTTGAGAGTGCCGTCGGTTTCCAGAATCGCATATTTGACTTTTGTAATGTCCATGATGTTCTTGTTTCGGAGTTCTTCTGTCAGTTCGTCGAGAGTGAAACGGTTTCTTTTCATTTCCGATTGATTGATAACTCCGTTTTCGATCAGCATGCTGGGCTTGCCATAGATCAACGAGCGAAGCTTGATGCTTCCCATTGTCGCTCCAGATATGAGCACTTCACAGCAGAACAGAATGATAACGGGAAGTATGCCGTTCATGAGAGGAACGCCGATGTCCTGAAGAGGAAGCCCCGCGAGGTTTGCTATCAGAACGGAAACAACAAGCTCATTGAGCTCCAGCTCCCCGAGCTGGCGTTTTCCCAGCAAACGCATAAATATCAGAAGCGTCAGGAAGACAATGATCGTCCTGAAAAATATAATAGTCAATTAAAAACCACCTCCGCGACACTATCTTTCCCAGAATGGAGGAAAAATATGAACGAAAAGGTATTAATACTGGATTTTGGCGGTCAGTATAATCAGCTGATCGCACGCAGAGTCCGCGAATGCAGCGTCTATTGCGAGGTCAAGCCCTACACGACTCCTATGGACGAGATCAGGGCGTATGATCCGATAGGCATAATCTTCACGGGTGGTCCCAACAGCGTCTATGACCCCGCCTCGCCGCAAGCCGATCCCGCGGTTTTTGAGCTTGGTGTGCCCATTCTCGGCATTTGCTACGGCTGCCAGCTGATAGCGCACAATCTCGGCGGCCGAGTTACAGCTGCCGCAGACGACACTGCCCGTGAGTATGGAAAGACGGAGACGTTTTTTGACACCTCCTGTAAGCTCTTTAAAGGCCTGCCTGAGAAGGGGATCAGCTGGATGAGTCACGGCGATTATATGGAGAAGGTGCCGGAGGGCTTCAGCCTTGTCGCACATTCGGATGCCTGCCCGAATGTAGCAATTTGCGACGAGCGCCGGGGCTTCTACGGCGTGCAGTTCCATCCGGAGGTCAACCACACGGAAAACGGAACCGCGATGATCCATAACTTCCTGTATGAGGTTTGCTCGGCAAAGGGCGACTGGACCATGGGCGATTACAAGGACGCGGCTATCCGTCAGATTCGAGAGAAGGTTGGAAATGGCAAGGTGCTGTTGGCACTGTCCGGCGGTGTCGACTCTTCTGTTGCGGCCGCGCTGGTAGCGGAGGCTGTCGGCAATCAGTTGACGTGCGTATTTGTCGACCACGGACTTATGCGCCTGAACGAGGGTGATGAGGTCGAGGCGGCATTTGGAAAATGGGATATAAATTTTGTGCGTGCGAATGCGGAAGAACTGTTTCTTTCGAAACTTTCCGGGGTCTCTGACCCGGAGCGCAAGCGCAAGATAATAGGCGAGGAGTTTATCCGGGTGTTCGAGGCGGAAGCCAAGAAGATCGGGCAGGTGGACTATCTTGTGCAGGGCACCATTTATCCGGATGTGATAGAGTCCGGAGCGGGAGACGCCGCCGTGATCAAGAGTCACCACAATGTGGGTGGTCTGCCGGACTACGTGGACTTCAAGGAGATCATCGAGCCGCTGCGGATGCTGTTTAAGGACGAAGTGCGCCAGCTGGGCCGCGAGCTTGGTCTGCCGGAGTATCTGGTCATGCGACAGCCCTTCCCGGGCCCGGGACTGGCCATCCGTATTATCGGCGAGATAACCAAGGAGAAACTGGACACTCTGCGGCTGGCGGATTTCATATTCCGGGACGAGATCGCCAAAGCGAATCTGGAGGGCACAATGAACCAGTACTTTGCGGTTCTGACTAACATGCGCTCCGTCGGCGTTCAGGGCGATGGCCGTACCTACGACTACACTCTGGCTCTCCGGTCTGTCACCACCACCGATTTTATGACCGCAGACTGGACCCGTATCCCCTATGAGGTCCTGGACCGCGTGTCTGTGCGCATTGTCAACGAGGTGCCGCACATCAACCGCATCGTCTATGACATCACGAGTAAGCCCCCTGCCACAATAGAGTGGGAATAAAATTCAAAACCGCAGAAACCCAGTTGTATCAAGGCTTTGCGGGTTCTGAAAGGCTCTTTTGATA
>CAZIHY010000045.1:14285-17728 GCA_964539115.1 uncultured Oscillospiraceae bacterium | reverse complement strand
AAAAAACGAGAGCGCTTCGGAGATCTCCGAAGCGCTCAGCCCGCTTGTGCCGTGGGGGCCCGATTATAACCTGCACGTCTTGGCAGGTGGGTCGCTGCCCCACTGTTTCGCTGCTTCCAACGTCCGGGAACGGTCGTTGCCGTCCAGGGAGGCCTGCAATCCGCAGCGGGAGATTGGCGTCCCGTATAAGTGATGTGGGTTTAAAAGGGCCCAGGATCCACGAACACAGCAGGTTTTTTATCAGTGGTATTATTTTATGACACGGGTGGAACTTTTATTCCTCATCTTCGTCATAGAGCTGTTCAAGAAACGTATCATAAACGCGCTGCAGCACATCCTCGTCGTCTATGGAGCCGAAATATTCTTCGCCGGTCTCGTCGTCTGTCAGCACCTCGAGCAGGACAAAGCCGTAGTCAGGATCATCCTCGTCCATATCGGCCGGGAGAAAGCACATGTAGAGCCGGCCGTCAAGCTCCATCGTGTCGATATGCTCCAGCTCGAACTCGTTTCCATCGTCGTCGGTAATGTTTATATAGGTTGCGCCCTGATCGTCGCTCATTATCCGTTGTCCTCCTTGTGCGGTTCTAGATGTATTTTAACCGATACAAATGCATAAATCAACACAAACAAGGGGGAAGATGAGGGCAAATTTTGCACAGATCAGGATCCGAAGTCCTCAAGCAGCAGCAAAAGCGCCTCGTTGTCCTCGGCGAAGATGCCTTTTTCCAGTTCCAGCCGGTCGGCGGAGGGCAGCGCAGAGGTGTCTATGTCCGTGAGAGTCAGCATTTCGCGTTGTTTTGCGGCGCTGTAAATTGCGATGTGGCCCTCGTGGTCGCGCAGTATGAATCCTTCGCTGTTGTTTGTGCCCATCGAGAAAAATGCGGCGGAGGCCGCCGAGACGAGCGCGAACGCGGCGAGACAGCCGCAGACTGCCATTTTTATCGCGGTTTTGTTCTTCATTCTTGATACATCTCCTTTTTTGTACTTATCTGTGATCATAAATATGGCATAATAAATGCCGCCTTGGGAAATTGTTCCCTTATTTTTCATAAAACAAACGCGATATTTGGACAAAAAGCGATTTTGTTTTTTGACAAAGCGTGTTATAGTGGTATAATAACTTAGTTATGTCTGTTTCAGTTCGCCGGAGACTTGCTCTCCGCTGTTCCTATGGAGGATATATCTATAATGAGTTTTGACAAGAAAAAAGCCAAAAAGGTCAAAAAGGCCGTTAAGGTTACAGCCGATACGACCGCGGGCGCGGTCGGAAACGCCGTGCGCCTTGCCATAAGGATCATTGCGACCATACTGCTGATCTTTATAACGACCGGATTGCTGTTTACCTGCATCTTCGCCTATTACGTCAAGACCTCGCTTTCAAGCGAGATGGACGTCAATCCCGAGGAGTTTGCCCTCGCGCTCTCGAGCACTATCTGGTATACTGACTCGAACGGCAAAAACCAGGAACTCGTAACGCTCCAGTCAACGGAGAACCGAATCTGGGTCGATTATGAGAATATCCCCCTGTATATGGAGGAGGCCGCCGTCGCGATCGAGGACCAGCGTTTTTACAGGCACAAGGGCGTCGACTGGTACAGAACGGTCGCAGCTTTTGCAAACATGTTCATCAGCATGAAAAACGATTTCGGCGGCTCGACCATTACCCAGCAGCTTATAAAGAACATGACCGAGGAGGACGACGTCACCGTTCAGCGTAAGCTTCTGGAGATCTTCCGTGCGCTCGAGTTCGAGAAGAAATACACCAAGGAAGAGATCATGGAGTGGTATCTCAACAAGATCTACCTTGGCGAGGGCTGCTACGGCGTCCAGGCTGCAGCGCTCAAGTATTTCGGTAAAGATGTCTGGGATCTTTCCCTGGCCGAGTGCGCGTCCATTATCGGCATAACGAACAACCCCTCACTCTACGACCCCTATATCAGCAGGGAGAACAACAAAACCCGCCAGCGCACGATACTGCACGAGATGTATGAGCAGGAATATATAACTTACGACGAATATGTCGCGGCAGTGAATGAGGAGCTCCAGTTCCAGCAGGGAGAGGGCGAGGACTATGTGATGGAGATCTATACCTACTACGAGGAGACTGTCATCGAGGACGTGACTGCCGACCTCGCGGAGGCCAAAGGCATCTCTACCAAGACCGCGCGGCAACTGCTTTATTCCGGCGGCTACCAGATCTATTGCAGCCTCGATATGGACATCCAGAACATCGTTGACAGCGTGTATGAAAACCGCGATAACATACCCTATGTCTACACGAACACCGGACAGGATCTGCAGTCCGCCATCGTTATAATGGATCCCTACACCGGCGAGATCGTGGCACTGAGCGGCGGCGTCGGAGAAAAGACAAGTAACTTCGAGTACAACAGGGCGACACAGGCCCAGAGACCGCCCGGATCTTCGTTCAAGCCGCTTGCGACCTATGGCCCCGCGCTTGACCTGGGCCTCATTACCCAGACGACGCTGGTCAACGACTCCGCGAACATCAAGCTCAAAGGTACGACGTGGTATCCTCAAAACTCCGGCGGCGGAAACTCGGGCGTCGTTACGATACGCACGGCGCTTCAGAAGTCGCTGAACACCGTCTCGGCTCAGATACTCGACAAGCTCGGCGTCGAGAACAGCGTTGACTACCTTGAGAACCACTTCGGAATCACGAGCCTTGTCGACGCCGACCATGACTATGCGCCGCTCAGCCTGGGCCAGCTTACCAATGGTATCACAGTCCGCGAGATGGCGGCCGCCTACTGCGCGTTTGTCAACGACGGCATTTATACAAAGCCGCGCACCTATACCCTCGTCACCGACTACGACGGCAACGTTGTTCTTGACAATCAGCCGCAGACGACAGTTGCCTTGAAGGCGAACACCGCTTGGAACATGTCCAACATGCTCCAGAACGCGGTCCAGGCCGGTACGGGTACCGAGGCGTATCTCGGCATCATGCCCGCCGCGGGCAAGACCGGTACGACCTCGGACAACAAGGACCGTTACTTTGTCGGCTTCACGCCATACTATGTCGCCGCGGTCTGGACGGGCTTTGACACGCCGGCGTATATGAGTGTGTCCGGTAACCCCGCCTGCCAGATTTGGAGAAAGATAATGTATCCTATCCACGAGAATCTGCCGTATAAGACCTTCCCGACGCCGACGATAGGCTCACCGACGAATATATTCGGCGACATGGAAGAGACGAGCCCAAGCCCGTCTGAGAGCCCGAGTCCGTCCGAATCCCCGAGTCCGAGCGAGAGCCCGTCTGAGTCCCCGAGCGACACCACCAGTCCAACGGATACTCCGACCGATACACCGACAGACACCCCGCCGGTAACAGATGTGCCGCCGTCCCCGTCGATACCGGTAACGCCGCCGGTAACGGACAATCCGACGGATGTACCGTCTACGGACAATCCGGTGTCGCC
>CAZIHY010000045.1:0-14185 GCA_964539115.1 uncultured Oscillospiraceae bacterium | reverse complement strand
ATGAAAAAACAACGCCTTTTGTCCCTGCTGCTGACTATTGTCATCATGGTTTCGTTAGTCAGCGGGCTTACGCTGACAGCGGATGCTGCGGTGAGCTTTAACGGTGGCAGCGGCACGAGAAACGACCCATATCTGATCGCAACGGCAGAGCAGCTTGGCTATTTCCGCGACCTGGTCAACAGTGGCTACGACACAATCTGCGCCAAGGTCGTTGCAGATATTGACCTCGGCGGCGTCAGCTGGACGCCGATCGGCCTGACACAGTCCGGATATAACGGCCTGTTTGATGGCTGCGGACACCTTATCTCCAACGTCCGTATTGACAGCATCAGCAACAACATCAGCATCACGCAGTCCGACGGCAAGAAGTTTACAATCGTTGTCGGTGGCCTGTTCGGCGTCGTTGGCTATTCGGGCACAGTCCGCTGCGTTGGTATAAGCGGTTCCGTTACCGGTAATATAAGCTCGACTAAGGGCCACGGCCTGTATATCGGCAGCCTGATCGGAACCACCTTCGGCCTGGTCGAGGAGTGCTTCTCCACCTGTAACTTCACCAACCTCACCATCTCGAACAACGACTATATCGGTCTCGGCGGCCTGATCGGAAACGCTCAGCCCGGCGGAACTATCCGCAACTGCTACAACACCGGAAACATTACCGCCACCATCAAGAGCACAAGATCGTCCGCCAAAAATCTGTATGCCGGCGGACTTATCGGTCTCGGCGACTGCCGCGTTGAAAACTGCTATGCCGCGACCGCCCTCAACCTGACCGCGGCCAGCAGCAAGAAGTACTATGGCGGCATTGCGGGCAACGCCGGCGGAGTCGATTATTACAACTGCTATTTTGACAAAGAGGTCTGCACTGTGACCTCTTACACCTGCGGCTGCAAGTTCGGGTCACTGTACGCTTTCGATCCCCTGTACTGCAACGGAAAGACAAGCGAAGTCCTCCGCAGCGACAAGATGGTCGGGGTTCTCGGCAATGTGTTCACCAAGGATACGAACTGGGTCAACAAGGGCTATCCGACGCTGGCCGTCATGACCTATGGCCAGGAGGACGAGAACTGGTCTCAGTGGTTCGAGGACGAGGCTATGGGCGATAACGTCGATAAAGAGGTTTTCAACAGCCTCATCCCGCCCGAGCTCCAGAACAAGGATCTGACAAACGACATTACCCGTCTGGAGTTCTGTGCCGTCGCGGTCCAGCTCTATGAGCAGATGGGCGGCAAGGTTCTCGACGCCTCTGTGCTTGACAGCCCGTTTAGCGACACCAGCGCGGATGTCGTCCGCAAGGCTTATGCTCTCGGCATTACAAACGGCATTTCCGCAACGCTGTTTGACCCCTACGCGCTCATAAGCCGCGAGCAGCTGGCGACGATGCTCACGCGTGTCTACAAGGCACTGAATCTTCCCGGCTGGACGCTTGCAAACGACGGAGCTTACAGCCTCGATTACAGCGGCGTTGCCCTTTTTGATGACGATGGATATATCAGTGCTTATGCCAAGCCCAGCGTTTATTTCATGGTCAAAAATGAGGTCATCAAGGGCATGACTGCAACGACCTTCGCCCCGCGCAATGTTACTACCTATGAACAGGCTGTCGGCTATGCCAATGCCTCCCGCGAACAGGCTCTCATCATGGCCGTGCGCATGTTCAAAAAGCTGTAACCGGACAGAAAACACATAAAAAAACAAACGCGGAAAATAAAAAATCTCAGGGTGCAAAAATGTACCCTGAGATTTATTTTTCCTTGAAATCCTTGAAAAGCTCCTGACGGGTCTTGTTCTTGTTGGTGTCGGGGGGAGGTTCACGCTCGTCGCTTTTGGAGAGGCTGGACATTTTGAAACCGCTGCGGTTTTCGGACGCGGCCTTCCAATTTTCCGCGTTTTCCTCCGCCCATCCGGTGGTGTCCACGAAGTGGCATATAATAAGCATCGCTGCAAACCAAACAAGGCAGATGCCCATCAGCCAGATGCAGACATTGCGCAGTGTGTGCGTCGTGCGCATGTAGTGGGGGTAAGCCGCCGGAATATAGAAGCCTCCGTTATAGATCTCTTCATCAATGGCAGTCAGCACGGCGAGGGCGTTTTTCTCGTTGAGCTCCAAGCCGGTCTCGCTCTCGAACAGGACCGTGTTTCCTGTCTGCTCGAGATAGGCTATGTAGCAGCGGACGAGCAGCTTTTCGTCGATGGTAAGCTGACGCGCATTCGAATCGGTACCGGCGGAAATCAGACGTTCACCATATTGATGGCTCTGGGGAGGGAGACTGCAAAATGACAAAACAGCAGTATCTCCCTTGTTAAAGATGATGTCCTTATTGCCGGCCAAATAGATCGACTCGGGCGCCGTGAATTCATAAAATTCCCCGGCCTCTATCCCCGGAATGTCGAACTCGAGATCCATGCTCTCCGCTATTTGAAAAACCGAATACCTGAAAGAGAACAAATTTCCTGAATTACCGTTGGAGGAGAAGCCGGCCTCCTGTATGGGCATCGGAATGAACTGAAACCCCAGCTCGGCGGCGAGAAAAACCGCACTGAGAATAAGTGAGATCAATCTGAAAGAACGGATGATTTTACGCTTTTTCATAAAATTGACCTCCCGCATAGCTATAATTTCGTATACAAATACTATACGCTATAACCCTTTAAATGTCAATACAGGAGGTTGGAATAATCTCTCAGCCTCTGCCGTCGCCGCCGGTCAATGGGTCTTTGATCGCCATCTCGTAAAGTTCGTTTTTTGAAAAACCGGAGTCGATAGAGGCAAGCTTCGCCGCCTCCTTGAGCTTTTTGCCGCCCGCGCGGTAGAAAGCAACGCGCTCGAGCGCCTGCTCCATGGTCATCTTCGGCTCGCTCTTCTCCTCCGCTCCGTGTACAACGAGGACGAATTCGCCCTTGGGGGCGGTCGTTTCATAGTATACCAGCGCTTCTGACAGCGTTGTGCGGATTATCTCCTCGTGTATTTTTGTCAGCTCGCGGCACAGGGCGATCTGGCGGTCGCCGAGATATTTGAGAAGATCCGTCAGCGTCGCTATGAGCTTGTGCGGCGCCTCGTAAAAGATCATGGTGCGCTTTTCGCCGACAAGCCCCTCGAGATGCTCGCGTCTCGGGCGATTGGCTGTGCTAAGAAAGCCTTCAAAGGTGAAGCGCTGGGTCGGCAGCCCGCTGACCGCGAGCGCGGAGATGAGCGCGTTCGCGCCCGGTATCGGGCAGACGCGGACGCCGTGTATCCCGCACTGGCGCACGATATCCTCGCCGGGGTCGCTTATGGCTGGCATGCCCGCGTCCGAGACCAGCGCACAGCTCTCTCCCGCGAGCAAACGGGAAAGCAGCTTCTCGCCCATCTCGGCGCGATTGTGTTCATAATAGCTGACCATCGGCTTTTTGATGCCGAGGTGGTTCAGCAGTTTTATTGTAACGCGGGTGTCCTCCGCGGCGATGAAATCGACCTGCTTGAGCGTCTCGACGGCGCGCGGCGAAAAGTCGCCCAGGTTGCCGATAGGCGTTGCAACAAGATAAAGAGTACCGCTCATTACATATCCTCCAAATGATATATCCTTTTGACCTCGCCGGTGTCCGTTCCGTCCTCGTTCTTGAGAATGAGCGTCGGCAGAACGCTGAGCCCGGGGTTCCCGCCGCGCCGTCCCTCGACGAGGGCGAGACTCGGCACGGAGCCGAGGCGGTATTGAACAAGGCGCAGGCGTTTCGGTTCAAGCCCCGCGGCGGTCATTGTGCAGAGCGCTGTGCTGAGCCTGTCCGCGCGGTGGACAAGACAGAACCGACCTCCCGTTTTGCAGAGAAAGGCCGCGCACGAGCAGACATCCTCCAGTGTGCAGTTTTCCTCACTGCGCGCGGCGGAGACGGCTCCCTCCGCCCGGTATCCGCTGCCCTCGGGGAAATACGGCGGGTTGGAGATGACGAGGGAACAGCTGCCGGCGCTGAAGATACGCCGGTGCTCGCGCAGGTCGCTGGTCGTTATCTCCGCGGCGATGCCGTTGTATTCGAGATTGCGGCGGCACTCCTCCGCCCAGCGGGAATTGATCTCGATACCGCGTATAACGGCTCCCGGCGCTGCAGTTCCCGCGAGCACGCACAAAAGACCGGAGCCGCAGCCGAGGTCCATGATGCGGTCGTTTTTCCTGGGCTGGGCGAAGTCCGCCAGAAGCACGGAATCGGTCGAAACGGCGAATTCGCCGGCGGCAAACTCCGGTCCGCCGCGCCAAAGCGCTTTATATTCCGACATATCTGTTTTCTCCCAAAGATATAATAAAAGGGGCGATATAAAAATATCGCCCCTTTTATATGATTTGTTATTGTGACCGATTATGCCTCGGAAATGGCTCCCATGGGGCAGGTGTCAGCGCAGGTTCCGCAGGAAATGCACTGAGAAGCATCGATCTCATAGTGCTCGTCGCCCTGAGCGATGCAGCCCATGGGGCAGTTGGCGGCGCAAGCGCCGCAGCTGATGCAGTCTTCACCGATCTTGTATGCCATTGTTATACCTCCAAAGATTATGTACTCTGTTAGAGCCATTGTTACAAGTGCTATATTAACATATAATCAACAAAAATCAAATACTTTTTTGTTCCAGCTGTTTTCGCGCGCCGACGCGCGATTTTGACAGGCCCCGGACTGTAAAATATTCCGTATGAGGACCAGAGGTTTTGGAAATAATCTTCCTCAAACAGCCATCGAAAGGATAAACGGAATGAAAAATACCGACAACTTCACTCAATATGCCCGCGGCGCGATATCAAGGGCGCAGAGTATATCAGCGTCTATGGGACATTCATATATTGGGACAGAACATATACTTCTCGGCATCGCGGGAGAGACCGGCTCTCTCGGCGCGAAAATACTGTGGGACTGCGGGCTCAACTCCGTCCAGCTTACAAAGCTCGTTGAGGAGAGGACGGGGCGCGGCACTCCGGGAACTCCCATTGGGGGGCTGGACGACGAGGCGCAGGGCGCGCTTGCGCACGCCGTTGCGGACGCAGGAAGGCTCGGCCAGAGGCGCGTCGGCACGGAGCACCTTCTTATGGGGATCCTCCGACTGCCGGAGTGCGCGGCCTCCCGCGTGCTTGTCGACGCCGGTGCGGAGATAAACTGTATGTATACAAGGCTTGTCGCGCTGTTCGGCGGTCAGGACAAGCAGCAGCAGACGCGGTCGACATTCCCTCAGCGGCCATCGAGCCGCCGAGCGGACACGCGTACGCTCGACCAGTACAGCCGCGATCTGACGGAGCTTGCGGCGGTCGGAAAGCTGGACCCTGTGATCGGGCGCGAAAGCGAGATACAACGCGCGATACAGATACTTTCGCGGCGGACGAAGAACAACCCCGTCCTGATTGGGGAACCGGGTGTCGGAAAGACCGCGGTCGCGGAGGGGCTGGCTCGCGCCTTCGCCGGCGGTAATGTGCCGGATAGCCTGAAAAACAAACGCATTGTCGCGCTCGACCTGACCGCCATGGTTGCGGGCACAAAGTACCGCGGAGACTTCGAGGAGCGCATCAAAAACGTCCTGCGCGAGGTTGAGCGGGCGGGGGATGTTATCCTGTTTATAGATGAGCTGCACACAATAGTCGGCGCGGGCGCAGCGGAGGGAGCGATCGACGCTGCGAACATAATAAAGCCGACGCTGGGACGAGGCGCGATGCAAGTCATCGGCGCGACAACGACACAGGAGTACCGCAGGCATATCGAGAAGGACGCCGCGCTCGAGCGCAGGTTCCAACCGATCATGATAGCGGAGCCGGACGCGGACGCGGCGGAGGGGATACTCCGCGGCATCAGGGAAAAATACGAGGCGCACCACGGGCTGGATATAACGGAAGAGGCGATAAAGGCCGCGGTCTCGCTCTCGCAGCGCTATGTTGCAGACCGCTTCCTGCCTGACAAGGCAATCGACCTGATGGACGAGGCGGCCAGCCGAGTGCGGCTGGACACGGTCTCCGCCCCAACGGATATCGAGAATCTGGAGGCGCTTCTCCGCACGGCGGAGGACAACAAGCGAAAAGCGGTAGCCGAGCAGGATTACGAGAAAGCGGCGCGGGAGCGGGACAATGAGAACCGCCTGCGTGCCGAGCTTGAGGAAAAGCGCTGCCGCTTCACCCAGAGGGCGCGCCCGTCGGTCACCGCGCAGGACGTGGCGGCGGTCGTCTCCGGCTGGACGGGCATACCTGTGACCGGGTTGACGCGCAACGAAGGCGAGAAGCTGATGACGCTGGAGGATGAACTGCGCAGTCGTGTGATTGGCCAGGACGCGGCGGTCAGGGCGGCGGCCCGTGCCGTGCAGCGCAGCCGGGTCGGTCTGCGCGATCCCAACCGCCCTGCGGGCTCGTTCCTGTTTCTCGGACCGACGGGTGTTGGAAAAACAGAACTGTGCCGCGCGCTTGCGGATGCGGTTTTCGGCGACGAAAAGGCGCTGATCCGCTTCGATATGTCCGAATATATGGAGAAACACTCGGTCTCGAAGCTGATCGGCTCGCCGCCGGGCTATGTCGGCTATGACGAGGGAGGACAGCTTACAGAGAAGCTGCGGCGCCGGCCATACTGCGTTGTGCTGTTCGACGAACTGGAAAAGGCGCACGAGGACATCTGGGGTCTGCTGCTCCAAATCATGGAGGACGGCAAGCTGACCGACTCGCAGGGCCGGCCGGTCAGTTTCAGAAACGCTATCATCGTCATGACAAGCAATGTCGGCGCAAAGACGATAACGGACAATAAACCTGCGCTGGGCTTTTCGGACAAGGGGTTGTCTCCGGACGGCGCGAAGCCGCAGGATGATATACGAAAGGCGGTCATGCGCGAACTGAAAGGCGTATTCAGACCGGAATTTATCAACAGAATAGATGAGATACTTGTTTTCAACCAGCTTGGACGCGGCGATATCCGTCTCATTGCGGAAAAAATGCTGACGGAGGTGCGCGGACGCATGGAATCGCTTGGCATCGATATGACGGTGACGCCCGAGGCGCTGGATCTTATTGCCGAAAAGGGCTTCGACCCTGTTTACGGCGCGCGCCCGCTGCGCCGAGAGATACGCGCGGAGATAGAGGACCCGGCGGCGGGACTGCTTCTGGACGGGACGTTGTCAAACGGGGGAGGGCTGTCCGTCGCGGTAAGCAACGGAAAACTTGCCGTAAAGGCAGTAGACAAGGCTTCCTGAAGGTGGTAAAATACCCTCATTGCGACATTTTCCGGAGGGTATCAATATGGATCATTCTGACTTTATCGAATATATCAACAATGCACGCAATTTCAACAGCCATAACGGGCTGAAGGTGACGGCGCTGCGCGACGAATACTGTGAGGTCGAAGCGCCTGTGACAGTGGATTCGCTCAATCCGCAGCAGGTCGCGCACGGCAGCTTCGTCTATGCGCTGATGGATCTTGCAACGGGTATGGCCTCCGCCTCCACCGGGCGCAACATGCTTACGCTCGATGCGACTGTGCACTATCTGCGCCCGGGAAAGGGGAAGACCCTGCGCGCCGTAGCGGAGATGGTAAAGACCGGACGTACGACGGGACTTTATGAATCCCGGGTCTATGACGACGAGGGCAGGCTCTGTGCCAAGGGCGAGTTCACGGTCTACTTCACGGGCGGCGAGATCGATCTGGACGAGCGCCGCCGCCGCGACGCCGTGCTCATAGAGCAGATGGAAGGGAAATAAGCGTCCGTCTGTCTGCAGCCTGACTGATAAGACGAAAACGAAAAGCACCGGCAGTTTATAATGCCGGTGCTTTTCGTTTATTCCTTTTCGTCCTGTTCATCACGTGTGAACTTTACGGTTGCCTGGTATATCTTGTTGCCCCATATCGGGGTCGGGTCCTGGCGGGTGAACTCGATGCCGTAGCCCAAGGCGTTCGCGGCAACATGCATGTGCGCCAGTGCGGCGCCCACATCCATGCACTGGACATAGGATATGACGGGGTTGTTCAGAAGGGGGTGGGTGCGGTAGACGTGCATCTTCCCTTCCAGGGACATGAGGCATACAGGCTGGCGTGCCGACCAGCTGGGAGCCATTGATACTGCCTCAACCACCTTTTCCTTGTCGCCGAAATTGCCGAGAGTCCATTTCTTGAGCGGCTTACGCTTGACTGGGTCGGACGGGAGGCGGAAGCGCTCCTTCGAGTATCCGACAGCAACCGCCGCGATATATGGCAGAGTGTCGGGAAAATCCTCGCTCACGTTGATGCTGCTCTGCCAGCAGGAGGCTATGCCGCGGGAGGTCAGCCAGAGCGAAGCCAGTTCGCCCATGTATCCGCAGTTCTGCAGCGCAAAGTTAAGTTTTTCGGAGCGCAGCACAAGATACATCGGCGCCTTGACGCCGGGCTCGACCGTGGCTATCTGCACCATGTCGGAATACGGAAGGGTGTCAAAATTCCAGTCGATGGCGTCCTGCGGCAGTGTCAGGCCGGAGAGAAAGTCGATCAACTCGTCGAGAATATCTTCTTCTATCGGCTTGTCCATCTCGAAGGTGCGGATGCTGCGGCGGACGGGGATATATTCGTTAAGAAAGGAAAAATCCATCAATATGCAACTCCCCAGTAGACCATATGCTTCGCGGGCTTGCCGCAGACGGGGCAGACGTCGGATATATGCTCCTGCTCAAAGGGGATGCAGCGGCTGGACATGCCGGCCTTTTCCTTCATCGCCATCTCACACTCGAGATCGCCGCACCACATGGTCTTGATGAAGCCGCCGTTTTCCTCCTGCAGGTTTCTTGCCTCATCGAGGGAGGTCGCGGCAAAGGTGTGCTCATCGAGGTTCTTCTTCGCCTTGCTGTACAGTCCCTCCTGGACCTTGTCGAGCAGAGCGGGAATCTTCTGCGCGAGCTCTTCTATCTTCACGGTCTCTTTCTCGAAGTTGTCACGGCGGACGGCGACGCAGACGCCGTTTTCCATATCGCGGGGACCGATCTCAACACGGAGAGGTACGCCCTTCATCTCATACTGGGCGCATTTCCAGCCGAGGGAATAGTCGCTGTCGTCCATTTTGACGCGGATGCCGGCAGCCTTGAGCGTCTCGTATATCTCAGTGGCCTTTTCGATGACGCCGGGCTTGTGCTGCGCGACGGGAACGACCACGACCTGAATGGGAGCCACCATCGGAGGCAGGACAAGGCCGTTGTTGTCTCCGTGGGTCATGATGATGCCGCCGATGATGCGGGTGGACATTCCCCAGCTTGTCTGGTGGGGATACGCCTGCTGATTGTTTTTGTCGGCAAAGGTGATGCCGAAAGCTCGGGCAAAGCCGTCACCGAAATAGTGGCTGGTTCCGGACTGGAGCGCCTTTCGGTCGTGCATCATGCATTCGATGGTATATGTGCGCTCGGCGCCGGCGAACTTCTCCTTATCGGTCTTGTTGCCGCGCACGACAGGCATTGCGAGGAACTTTTCGCAGCAGTCGGCGTAGACTTCGAGCATCTGCTCGGTCTCTTCGATGGCCTCCTCCGGCGTTGCGTGGAGGGTGTGGCCTTCCTGCCAGAGAAATTCGCGGCCGCGCAGGAACGGACGGGTAGTCTTTTCCCAGCGCAGGACGGAGCACCACTGGTTATATTTCATCGGCAGATCGCGCCAGGAGTGGACAACATGACTCCAGTGGTCGCAGAACAGCGTTTCGCTGGTGGGACGGATGCACAGGCGCTCGGGCAGTTCCTCGCTGCCGCCGTGGGTGACCCACGCGCACTCTGGGGCAAAGCCCTCTACGTGGTCCTTCTCCTTCTGCAGCAGACTCTCAGGTATCAGAACGGGCATGGACACGTTTTCATGTCCAAGCTCTTTGAAACGCCTGTCCAGATAGTTCATGATATTTTCCCAGATGGCATAGCCGTAGGGACGCAGGATAAACAGTCCCTTTACGCCGGAGTAATCAACGAGCTCTGCCTTGGTGCACACATCGGTGAACCACTGCGCAAAGTCGACCTCCATATCGGTTATCTGTTCAACTTTTTTTTCTTTTGCCATCTATAGTGACTCCTTTAAAAAGTTATTGATCGCATTTGAATATTTTATATAAACAGGGGCGGATTGTCAAGCACATTGGAAAAGTGAAAAAGGTATAATGGGGTGTAAAGGAGTGGATGGACTTGAGCACATATCCGAAATTCTACTTCCGCCCCTCGCGCGGAGAACAGATAAACACTGTCATAAGCCCGGCGGAGGATGCCGCGTCCTCTATCTGCGGGCGGGTAGTGGACGCCAGAGGTAAGGCTGTCGACAGAGCGCTTGTGCTGCTGTTTCGGGCGGACGAGGGCGACGGGCCGGAGCTGCTTGCCCGCAGCGTGACGGATGAGGACGGGCATTTCCTCTTCGGACCGCTGGAGCCGGAGGAGCTTTATCTGGTCAAGGTGTTCAAAAACGACGCAAAACTGCGTCAGCTTGAGATAAGGACGGATTAATAGAAAAGACTTGACCCTGCGCCGGCTTGCCTCTATAATGTATGCGGTACCATGTTATGTATACCAAACTCATCGGAGGTGAGCACCGCTTGAACAAACAGAGATTCCTTGCGGAGCTGGCGCAGCTTCTTTCCTTCATGGCGGAGCACGACAGGGCGGCGTTTCTGAAACAGCTCAATGCAAAGTTTGACGAGGCAGGGCCTGATGGTGAGGCTGCGCTGATCGCACAGCTCGGAACGCCTACGGCCCTTGCTATAAACATGTCCCGGAGTTATACGCCCACAGCCGCACCTGAAAACGAGGATACAGGTGAGCCCGAACAGACCGCAGCAGAGGCCGGTTCGGAAGAGGCAGAGGAGCAGAAGACTGAGCAGGATACGGAAGAAGAGAAAAAAGAACCGGAACAGCCGGCGGAAACCGAATCCCGCAAGGAGACGGAACAGCCGGCGGTAAAGGAACCGGAACCGGAAACTGAAGCTGAAAAACCGACCCTTTCGGACCTGTTCGGCGGTGAGAATCCCGCGCTTGAGGCTGATCCGGAACCGGAGAAGGACGTAAAAGCCTCCCGCGGACGCGGCGCGCTCGTAACGCTTACTATAGCCGGCGGCATTATGATGCTGTGCGTTCTGCTGGCTGTGTGCGCCGTCATTTTTGCTCCGGGCCTCGGCGGCCTTGGCACGGCTGTGTTTGCTTTCCTGGCCGGACTTTGGGCCTCGCCCGTTTTTACGGACGCATTGTTCCTTTTCGGCATTGCTGCGATAGCCCTTGCGCTCGGCGTGTTTTTGCTCTTCCTTGCCATATGGCTGATCGTTGTTATCGTTAAGCCGCTGATCTCCGGAACAGCATATCTTTTTAAGATCACCGGAGGTGAGGGCAAATGAAAAAAGCGTTCAGGGTTATCCTCATCATCTGTACGACGATACTCGTTATAGGGATCGCGATGCTGATTGTATCGCTGTTTCTCGGCGGCGGGATGTCGTCCGTCGTGGCCCACGGCAACGTGGACGGTCTCATCGAAAATTTGAAATCGATGTTCCCGTTTTTAAGCAGTTTACCGTTCTGACAGAAAACCTCGCTGCTTCACTTTGAAGCAGCGAGGTTTTTTAGAATCGATATCATTTGTCCCGAAAGGCCAGCCAGAAGCCGCAGCCGACAATGACTCCGCCGCCGGCAATATTGCCGAGCGTGACTGGAACAAGGTTTTTGACAAGCCCGAACCAGTTAAGTCCTGTGGCCTCGATCCCGTATTCGGAGGCTGCAAATATGCCGGAAGGTATGTAGTACATGTTGGCAATGCTGTGTTCGAATCCGCAGAGGACGAACAGCATGATCGGCAGATACAGAGAGGCGAGCTTGCCGCCGGCGGAGGTCGCGCTCATGGACATCCAGACGGCCAGACAAACCAGCACGTTGCACAGGATCCCGCGCAGGAACGCGTCGCCGAAGCCGAGTTGGGCCTTGGTCGCGGCGGTGGATACGGCGCTCTGTGCCAGCGCGCCGTCAAACAGCGAGAAGGTATGGCTGTAAACGGCCATGAACGCAATGAAAACGCTGCCTATAAAGTTTCCAATATATACAAACAGCCAGTTTTTGAGCATGCCGGAAACCCGGATCTCCCGTGAGAGCAGGGGCATGATAAGAAGGTTGTTGCCCGTAAACAGCTCCGCCCCACAGAGGACGACCATCGCAAGGCCTGTTGGAAACACGAGCGCGCCGACGAGCTTGGAGACGGACGGCTGGCTTATCGAGACGCTTGCGGCCGTCGCGCCGACTCCGGCCAGCGCGATGAACATGCCGGCAAAGAAGCCCAGCAGCAGCAGACGAGGGATGCTCATTTCCGCCTTGCGGCGGCCGGTCTGCATGTAGCTGGAAAAAACATCAGTTGCGGTTATCATGGTGTATCAACCTTTCGCAGAGATTTTTATATGGCCTGAGGGCCGCTGTGACGGGGCTTCCGGCAGATACCCTCAGGACGCCGATTGTCAAAATCACACCGGCGGAATATGATGGGTATGTAAAACATTATAACATATAACCCGAAGTGCGTCACGGGTTTTCATGGAGGATTTTTTATGAGTGAAGCATTAAAGGTCGCGGCAGGACTTTTGCTGCCGCTGGTCGGGACGTCGTTGGGAGCGTCGATGGCCTTTTTCCTGCGCGGAGAGCTGCGTCCCAGCATACAGAAAGCGATGCTGGGCTTTGCCTCCGGCGTTATGATAGCGGCCTCGGTCTGGTCGCTGATAATCCCGGCGATAGAGATGTCTGAGGATGCGGGGGGAACAGGGTGGCTGCCCGCGGCAGGAGGCTTTCTGCTGGGCGTAGGATTTTTGCTGCTGCTGGACAGCCTGATACCGCATCTGCACATGGATTCGGATAAGCCGGAGGGCAGAATGTCAAAGCTCGGCAAGTCCACGATGCTGGTGCTTGCCATAACGCTGCACAACATACCCGAGGGCATGGCGGTCGGCGTTGTGTTTGCCGGAATGGAGGCGGGCGGATCGACCATGACGCTCGCGGGGGCTTTTGCGCTGACCATCGGTATTGCGATACAGAACTTTCCCGAGGGCGCCGTTATTTCAATGCCGCTGGTCGGCAGCGGCATGTCTCGCCGCCGCGCATTTGGATATGGCGTGCTATCCGGCATTGTGGAGCCTCTCGGCGCGCTTATTACCATGCTTTTGACGGCGTTGGTCGTACCCGCACTGCCGGTCATACTCTCATTTGCCGCAGGCGCCATGTTCTATGTTGTTGTTGAGGAGCTTATACCTGAGGCCCAGGGGGGAGAGCATATGAATATCGGGACCGTCTTTTCCTCGATCGGTTTTGCTCTCATGATGATACTTGACGTTGCGCTTGGTTGAAAGGGGAAATGCGGTTCCTGCGAGGTTCGTTTTTATTATAGTCTGACGGTAAACTGAGTTGGCCGCGGCGCATCAGGGGGCGCTTTTCTGTATGGACAGAAAGTCGCCCCCGAAGAGTATTGCATTGGTCCGGCGGCGGACTGAAAAGTAAAACGGGTTTTACAGGCAGACTTTCCTCTGTGCGGATCCACGGAAAAGTTTTATCTTTTCCCGCGGAAAAACTTACGCAGGAGACTGGAGCTCTCATCGGCGAGAACGCCGGCGTATATCGCAGGCCTGGAGGGATAATTCTCCTCGAAAAGATTGAGAACGCTTGCGCAGGAGCCGGTCTGCGCCTCGCGCGCGCCGTAGACCAGCATGGAGATGCGCGAATTTATGACAGCGCCGGCGCACATGGGGCATGGTTCGAGAGTGACATACATCTCACAGCCGTCCAGCCGCCAGTCGCCGAGGGAAAGGTTCGCCTCGTGTATAGCCTCTATCTCCGCATGACCGAGCGCGGAGCCCGTGCGCTCGCGGCGGTTCTGGCCCCGGCCAATGACCTTTCCGTCCTTTACGATGACACATCCGACGGGAACGTCGCCGCCTTCTCCTGCCTCGCGGGCAAGCTCCAGCGCCATGCGCATATAATAACTTCTGTCCATAATGCCTCCGTTCGTTAAAAAACGGCCCCGGAGTTTCCCGGAGCCGTACAACTTTTTTAAAAAAGCCTCGCAGAGTTTCGCGCCCGCAGACGCGAAATTAAGTACAAGTCCGTTTTTTGCCGCAGTGTGTACGCGGCAAAAAACGCTTCTCGGCCTGCACACGTGCTGGCCGCAGCTTTCCCGAAAAAGTGCGGGCACTTTTTCGAAGTATTTTATGCCAGAGCGCAGGTGATGATGGCCATCTTGTAGACCTCGTCGGCGTTGCAGCCGC
>CAZIHY010000044.1:15032-17784 GCA_964539115.1 uncultured Oscillospiraceae bacterium | reverse complement strand
TATTATATTTATTTATCCTTACCGCCATCCAATGTATAAGCTCCGCGCACTCCGCTCGGGTCATCGCGCTCTGCGGACGGAAGAGCTCAACGTCGTTTTTCGAGCGGAAGCCGCCCAAATGGAAGAACGTATCCGCGCTGCCGCTGCGGATGAACGAGACGCTGCTGCGTGCCCATGTGCTTATGCGGTCGTCGTCCGAGCAAAGCCCGATACAGCTGCACGGCGAAGGGCGGCAGCCCAGAACCCGCGCGGCGATGACATAAAACTGCTCGCGCGTTATCTCCTCGTCCGGCTGGAAGGTACCGTCCTCAAAGCCCGTTACATAGCCCTTTTCCGCGCACCATGCCACTGCCGGGGCATACCACTCGCCGCCGGGAACATCCGAAAACTCAACGCTTACTTCTCCCTCCAGCATAGGGGAGCCGAAAAGCCTGTATATAACGGCGGCCGCCATCGCGCGCGTCAGCCTCCCGTTCGGGTCAAAGCCCGCTCCGCCGCCCTGCATATAGCCGTTTTCGACAACATAGGCGATATCCGCCCACGCCCAGCCGGGATCCGGGCAGGTCGGAAGGCCCTCCGCGTCGGCATATGTGTGCCCCGCCTGGAGCTTGACCCCCTTGAGCCGGTAAAGCTCCTCGACCGTCACGAACTCATAGCCCTCGGCGCGCAGCGTGTCAATAAGCCGGAGGGCGGCGTTCACATTCTCCATGCCGTGCTGGTCATGCAGCAGCACAACGCTGCCGTCGCATATCTCGGAAAGCGCCCACTCATAAAGCTCGTCCTCGGTGCATTCCGCGCCCGCGGCGGGGTCGACGGACCAGGTTATGAGCGGCGCGTCGATCAGAGCCTCGAGCCGCGGGTCGCTCCGCCCGTCGCCGTAGGGCGGGCGCACCATCCAGTCGCCGTCCCCCAGTATGCGGTCGAGCGCGGAGTTGGTCTTTTCGATCTCCTCAAGCGCCTCTTCGTCCGAAAGCTGCGTCAGGTGCGGGTGGCTGTATGAGTGGTTTGCGATCTGATGTCCCGCGTCATAGGCCCGCTTTACGATCGCCGCGTTCTCGAGCACGATGTCGCCGAAGCGGTCCATGAGAGAGTTGCCCATGACGAAAAACGTCACCTTTGCGCCGCGCTCGTCCAGCCCGTCGAGCAGCGCCGGGGTGTATTTAGGGCTGGGTCCGTCGTCAAAGGTCAGTGCGACGAGCCTGGGCTCCTCCGCGAACGCCCAGACATTCATTGCGCATAAAAGCGCAAGTATTATCATTATGGATGAAATCCTTTTCAGCGCTTTAGTCATATGTTAAGCCTCCCCCGCTGAGCCTCACTATATCACAAATAACGATCAAATTCCATAATTATGCCATATATCCGCGCCCATTTTACAATAAAAATGTCCGGCCTCCGCACAGAAGGCCGGACATTGTCTTTTCCTGTAGGCCGTATCATTCAAAATACGAGATATTGTCGCTCCTGCGGGGCACGCGGGGCGCGCGGAAGGCGTTCCAGTCGGCATATCCAACGCCGATGGTGCAGATGAGAGAATGGCCCTCGGGCACCAGCGCCTTTATGCAGTCCGGACAGTCGGGCTCTGCCAGCAGCTTTCCTATAACGGTCGCGTTGACGGCTCCCATGCACAGGGAATCCAGACCGCAGGCCTTCGCCGCGAGCATGATATTCTCCGCCGCGAGCCAGCAGGCAGCCCCCGGCGTCCTCTCGGGCACCTCGGACAGGACGAACAGCGCGGGCGGGAACCCCTCGCGCCCATGTATAACGCCGCCGCGCTTGAACTCGCCGGCGTGCTTATCCTCGACTTCGCCGGTGGTGTTCTCCCTGGCCCTCATCTCCTGAAAGCCCTTTTCGCACTCGTCGGCAATGATGTTCAGCGCCTCTTCGTTCGTTACGACGGAGATGTGCCACGGCTGGCGGCCGCCGGCGTTCGGCGCATAGGTGGCGGCCAGCACCAGAGTTTCAAGATCTTCGCGCTCGACCTTGTCGGGCTTGAACTGGTGGCAGCTCTCGCGCGCTGTTATGTTTGCTATGACCGGATGTACATATTTCATTTTTCTCTCTCCTTATTAAAACTCTTTCCGGAAGTACGGCTCAGAAGGTTATGACCTCCGGATCACCCGCGCCGGAGAATGTCGCGGTCGCATCCTTGAGATACCAGACCTCATTGTTGCCGTCGCCGGCCTTGTACATGCCCGCGAGGCCGGGGCAGGCGTCAAGCAGGCTCTGCTGCGCCTCGATGCGCTCATCGTGCACTACGGTCGCGGCGACGCGGAGAGTCTTTCCCTTGGCAAACGCGCAGAGCTCTACCTTCGGGTTCAAGTGCATCTGCTTTGAGACGGGCTTGACAGCACCGGTGTGGATGTATATCTTCCCTTCGAAAAGGTGCGCCACGCCAAAGGGACGGACGCGGGGCTGGTCGCCCTCGACGGTCGCGATGTAGAAAACACCGCACTCGTTCAGAAAATCACATACTCTTTGCATTTATGATCCCTCCTTGTTAGTATACAAATTTTATCATGTTCGCCCCGATAATACAAGACGTTGTCAAAAAAAGATCGGCTGTGGTATAATACCCGCAGCCGGGCGGCGCAAAGCCGCCGCATATCTACGCTGGGAGGCCGCTCTTATGAAAACCATCGCTGTCATAGAGGACGACGAGCACATCGGCGCGCTGCTTGAGGAAACGCTGCGGCGCGAGGGATACGGCGTCGTGCGCGCGTATTCCGGAACGGAGGCCGTCTATCTGCTC
>CAZIHY010000044.1:0-14932 GCA_964539115.1 uncultured Oscillospiraceae bacterium | reverse complement strand
CGAGGGATACGGCGTCGTGCGCGCGTATTCCGGAACGGAGGCCGTCTATCTGCTCGAAAAGCACCGGCCCGACCTTATCCTTCTCGACCTGATGCTGCCCGGGATGCCGGGAGAGGAGCTGCTGCCCAGGATACAGGGCGTGCCCGTCATCGTCGTGAGCGCCAGGACAGGCGTGGACGACAAGGTCTCCGCTCTGCTCGGCGGCGCGGCGGACTATATAACAAAACCATTTGAAATAAAGGAACTGCTCGCGCGCATAACGGTCAGGCTCCGCGGCGAACAGGAGCGCACAAGGCTCACGGCGGGCGACCTGTCGCTGGACGCCGTTTCGCACGAGGTCACCGTCTGCGGGGTCCCCGTCAGGCTGACAAAAACGGAGTTTGCGATACTGAAGCTTCTGATGCAGACCCCGGACCGGGCTGTCTCCCGCTCGTTTATCCTCGAGAACATAAGCGAAGACACCCCGGACTGCGTTGAAAGCTCGCTGAAGGTACACGTAAGCAACCTGCGGCGCAAGCTGCGCGAGGTCAGCGGCCGGGACCATATCGAGGCCATCTGGGGCATCGGCTTCCGCCTGAATCCTTAACGAAATCTTTACCTTTTGCTTTACCGCTTTCTTAACCATCCTGCTGTATCGTTTAACCATCAACAGCAAGGAGGAAACAGCTATGGACTATTGTCTTGAAACCGCCGCGCTTCAAAAGCAGTACGGGCACTTCAAGGCGCTCGGCGGGCTGACGATGCACGTTCCTGCCGGCGCTATCTACGGCCTTGTCGGAAAAAACGGCGCGGGAAAAACGACTCTTATCCGCATCATCTGCGGCCTGCAGGACCCGACCGGCGGAAGTTACAGCCTTTACGGCACGCCCTGCACAGACAGGGGCATCGTCCGCGCGCGCAGGCGTATGGGCGCGGTCGTTGAAACGCCGTCCATCTACCTGGACATGACGGCGGAACAGAATCTCAAGCAGCAGTATCTCGTGCTCGGCATGCCGAATTTCGAAGGCATAAGCGAGCTTCTCGCTCTGGTGGGCCTTGAAACCGCCGGCAGCAAAAAGGCGAGAAACTTTTCTCTCGGCATGAAGCAGCGCCTCGGCATCGCGACAGCGCTGTGCGGAAGTCCGGACTTCCTCGTCCTGGACGAACCGATAAACGGTCTCGACCCGGAGGGCATCGTCGAAATGCGCGAGCTCATACTGCGCCTCAACCGCGAAAACGGCATAACCTTCCTCATATCCAGCCACATCCTCGACGAGCTGGCACGCCTTGCCACGCACTACGGCTTCATCGGCGGCGGCGTTATGATACGCGAGATAAGCGCCGGAGAGCTGGAAAAAGCGGGGCGCAAATGCGTCCGGGCGCAGGTCTCCGACCTCGGCGCGCTGTGCCGTGTGCTGGATGGGATGGGTCTTGAATACAGCGTTGTCTCCGACAGCGAGGCCGATATTTTCGGCGAGATCGGCGTGACCGCGCTCACTCTGGCGCTGGCGGAGGAAAACTGCGAGGTAAAGAGCCTGCACGAGCGGGAAGAGAACCTCGAGACCTTTTACATGAACCTTGTGGGAGGAGGCGGAGAAAATGCGTAACCTGCTCTCTGCGGGCTTCTCCCGCCTGTGGCGCAGCAAAATATTTTGGCTCTGCTGCATAGCGATACTTGCAATATCCGTCGTTTCGATGCTCTGCAACTGCCGCACGGTAAGGGCTTTTGACATGGACAGAGCGCTGGAGGATTATTATTTCAACACCCTGCCGTTTGTCGGCATCGTCTGCGCGGTGTTCTCGAGCCTGTTTTTCGGAACAGAGTATTCCGACGGCACGCTGCGCAACAAGCTCATCGTCGGTCACACACGGCGGGACGTCTATCTCTCAAGCTATGTCCTCTGTTTTACCGCGACGCTCATAATGACGGCTCTGCTGTTTATCGGCGGGCTATGCGGCATACCGGATCTCGGCGTCTGGCGCCTGGGCGCGGGCCTGCTCGCCGTCTATTTTCTGCTTTCCGCGCTGATGGCGGCGTCGATCGCAGCCATCGCGGCGTTCATTGCGCTTTTGTCGCACGGCAAGGCGGCCACGGCGGTCATCTCCATACTCGTCATGCTGGCGCTCCTGATGTTTGCAAGCTTTATGTACAACGCGCTGTGCGAACCGGAGACCTACAGCGGCATGATGATAACGACAAACGGCATCGAGACGATGGAGCCGGAGCCGAATCCCGCCTATGTGGGCGGCGTGCTGCGCACGGTCTATGAATTCCTGCTGGACCTTCTGCCGCAGGGGTATGCCATACTCATGGCCAATATGGATCTTACGGCCCCGCTGCGCGCGGGGATATGCTCCGCGGCGCTCACCGTCGTCCTAAATCTCGGCGGGCTCGCGCTGTTCAGAAAAAAGGATTTGAGGTAAGGTGAAAACATGCTTTCATGGCTGCTTTGCGCCGTTCTGGCGGCGACATGTCTCGCGCTTATTGTCAAAGTCAGACTCCTGCAAAGGAGCCTGGATGAGATATGCCGCCAGTTCGGGGAGCGGCTGGAGCAGGACACGAACAACCTCATCTATCTGCCCTCCCGTGACCGGCACGCCCGAAGGCTGGCCGGCGAGATAAACGTACAGCTCCGTCTGCTGCAGAGGCAGCGGCGGCAATACGAGAACGGGGACCGCGAGCTGCACGAGGCCGTGACCAACATATCCCATGATCTGCGCACGCCGCTGACGGCGATCTGCGGCTATCTGGACCTGCTCGAGCGGGAGGAAAAGAGCGAGGACGTAACACGCTATCTGAGCTTCATTCGAAACAGGGCCGACGCCCTGTGCTGTCTGACGGAGGAGCTTTTCCGCTATTCCGTCCTGACGTCCGTTCAGGAGGTAAAGGCGGAGCCCGTCTGTCTGAACCGCGCGCTGGAGGAAAGCCTGCTGTCATATTACGCGGCGCTCTCGGAAAAGGACATCCTTCCGGAGATAAGCATGCCGGAGGAGGACGTCGTTCGTGAGCTGGATCCCGCGGCGCTTGGCCGCGTTTTTGGGAATATCCTGCAAAACGCCGTCAAATACAGCGGCGGCGACCTTCGCGTATCGCTTTCCGCGGACGGTGTCATAAGCTTTTCCAACTCCGCGCCTAATTTAACGCCCGTCGCCGTCGCGCGCATGTTCGACCGGTTCTATACCGTCGAAACAGGGCGAAACGGGACGGGTCTGGGACTGTCGATAGCAAAGCTTCTGACCTCGCGCATGGGAGGAGAGATCTCCGCGGCGGTGAACGGCGGAGTGCTTACTATTGAACTGAAATTCTGAGAAGGATAACCACGCTTGGTAAAGCAAATGAAAAATATAAAACAGTTTACAAAGAGAAAACGACAGGAGGAATTCACCATGGCAAAGCTCACAGACCACATCCTGCCGAACGGCCAGACTATGACGGAGATTGAAGGCTACGGCGGGGACACAGATTTTTACACGGTGTATGAGCTGGTCGAAAAGCTCGTCCGCCCCGACACACAGAGGACCACGATCGACAGCCTCTGCATCGGCGGCTCCTTCCGCAAGGACGGAATCACGGTCCGCATGAGCAGCGAGGGGATAACCGACAACTTCTCTTTCGTCTACGATACGCGCGGCATATCCGGAAAGGATGAGGAAAAGCTCCGTTCATGGCTCGAAGCGGTGGCTTCTGCGCTGCCTGAAAGAGGCTGACTAAAGCCCGCGGAGCGCGGTATACCCGCTTTTCAGTCCAGGGGGGCAATGTCGCGCCGGAAATGCGCGCGGCCCTCCGCCAGTTCCAGGAACTCAAGAAAAACGAAAGAGCGCATCAGGCGCATCATAAGGTCGCCGTCGTCCCAGTTCAGGCCCGTCAGGGCCTTGATCTTGCGCAGGCGGTATTCCAGCGAATTGCGGTGGAGGCACAGGGCTTCTGCCGTTGTTTGCGTTTTCTGGGCATTTTTCAGATATGTTTTCAGCGTCTCGAAGTAAGCCGAACCGTACTCCTCGTCGTATTCCAGAAGGCGCAGAACATACGGATGGCAGCGGCGGCGCAGATCCTCACCGGCCTGGTAGAGGGCGTTGGCGTCTATCATGCTCTCGCACTCGTCATATTCCGCCAGCTTAAACATCATTCCCTCCGGCGTCGGCCGGCTGAAATAGCGGCTGATATCCAGCGCGGCAAGCGCCTCCGAATATGCACGGGAAAAATCCTTCATATCCGAAAACGTGCGGCTCGAGCCGCAGTATATGCGGTATTCTCTTATGAAATTGTTAAGCTCCTGCTCGCTTCGCACATCAAAGGTGCGCTTTGTCTGATAGTTTGTCAGCATGACGAGCGTTTTGCCGTATATGGTCGAGATCGAGCTGGGGCAGATCATCTCCAGATAGCTTATGATGCTGCGGATCGACTGGCGGAAAGGTCTGTGCGCGTCGATATCCATTATCATGACGCGGAAAAAACCCTCGTGCGGATATTGCAGCTCCGCGCCCTGGCTGATGAAAAAGTCCTCCGCGGCGGAGCCCCCCTCTATCAGCATAGTCAAAAAGGTCTCCATTATATCGCCGCGGACGAATCCGGCCTGAGGATTGCTTCCGATAAGCGTCGTCAGGACCTCGACCATGACGGCGAGGATGCGGGTCTCGCGCCTGGTCGGTACTCCCCGGGGCAGCCCCATTGCAAACCTGCCTATGCGCTCGCCTTCGAAGAGCATCTCGCCGATCAGGTTATATCCGCCGTTCGACGCGTTCTGCGTCAGGCGGAGCGGCCCCGCAGGCGTCTCGCACAGGTTCCTGAGGATCTGGCTGTAGTTATCGCCCATAAATTCAGGTATCACCCCGTGCGCGATATAGGAATCCCAATCCGGTCCTCCGTAAAGCTCCGGCGGGCAGGTATGGGCAATGATGGTATTGGTGTAATCCGCAATGACCATCGGCATATCAAGGAACCGGTTCGCCGCATCGAGCACCGCCTGCGGCTTTCGCTTGTGCAGAAGCGCCTCAAAAATGCTGGAGGCCGCACCCGCCACGGCAAGCTCGTCGGCAAACATCCCGCTTAGCCGCGCGCGGACGCCGGGCTCCGACTCCGGATCCGGACAGACGAGGATATTAAGGCCTCCCTCTGTGAATCCCGGCGGGAGGACCCGCTCACCCATGACGATAAGGCAGGAGGAACCGCCCGCCGGCATATCCGGAAGCGGCTCGCCTTCGGGCAGGATATACAGCGCCTCCGGTTCCCACCTATGCGCGGGCAGGCTTCCGGGACAGGTTATTTCCGCCGTACCGGAGCCGGACACCTGCCGGAGCCGGTAATCGCTCAGTTCTACGAGAAGCTCGCTGATTTTTATGCTCATCGCGGGGTCCCTCCTTGGTTTTTCGTTTGTTCTGACCTTTAAGCCGTGCTGCCGCCTCTGTTAAAGGCCCGTACGCGCAAGGCCGCGCTGTCTGTGCCCGTTCAAAACCCTGACAAAGCAGGCTCCCTCACGAGCCGGCGGGGCAAAGATCCCCATTTCCTCATTTTCACAATTACATTTAATTCTATAATATTCCGGTTCAACTAAAGAGTAAAGTATTTATTGTTAATTGTCGCGGTAAATTTGTGCATATGCACAAAAACACATATGAATCTTTGTGTTTTGAATAATGACATCGTTTTTATTCACTGATAGAATAAAGTTGAACTTTCGCGCAGGCCAATTGCGCCCGCGCAAATTAGGAGGTCGCGCATGACAAAGAAAATCTCAGCAGGCGACGTTTGGGTCGTTGAAAAGACCACAAACCTTTCCGAGCTGACAATAGAGACCGGGGCAGAGCTCCGCGCGCCCGAGGGCTTTTACCTCGCCATGACCGTTGACGGCATCGGCGAGACGATCGCTCCCGGCGAGTATAAGGGCGACATCGTCCTTACCGTTGCAAAGATCTTCACCAAGGAGACCTATCGCTTCGGACGTTACAGCAACACCGACTATCAGGCCGGCATCATCATCAACGACGGAAAGTTCGTGGAGGAATCCTCGGTCCCGTCGATCATCCGCGGCGGAAGCTTCGACGAAAAGTCCGCGCAGGGCATGGAGATCACCTCCAACCAGTGGGACTTTAACGGATTCTTCGTCACTGGTGACAGCGAATATACCATCAGCGACGTTAAGATAAACCTCTCCGGCGACGGTACGGACGACTTTGTCGGCCTCGGCGCGGGCATCGCCGTCTCCGGCAGCGCCCGGGTCACCGTCAACAACGCGGAGATACACTCCACCGGCGTCGGACGCGGCACCGCGTTTGTCGGCAGCGACAGCGAGGTCACCTTCAACGACTGCTTCTTCACCCTCGACACGGGCCACCCGACCGAGGAGGAGCTTGCGGCCAAGGGAGATGACCGCATGCTCGAGCCGCCCTGGCAGATGGGCATCCGCGGCTACGGACGCACCACCAATGTCGCGGGCATGGCGACCGTTAACTACAACCGCTGCCACTTCGTCTCCAACTCCTGGGGCGTTCTGTCTATCGACGGCGGCTGCGTCACCCGCATGAACGCCAAGGACTGCCTCATCGAGCTTCGCGGCAAGAGCGGCTACGGCGTTTTCTCCATCGCCGACGACGTCGCCTTTGACTATGCCAAATTCGGAGATTACGGCGCTTACGACGTGCTCGACCACTGCATTGTGAACGTGCCGACCTATCCGATAATCATGTCTCTCGGCAAAGCCGGCGGCGCCTTCAAAAACGGCTCCGTCATCAACTCAAAGCGCTTCGGCTGCATTATCTTCCGCAACAGCGGCGGCAAGCTGGAGGTCAAGAGCAAGACCACTATGAACACCGGAAGGGCCACCTTCCTTGTCAAGGGCGCAAACGCCTACATAGAGTGCGACGACGCTGTTCTCAACCCCGCTAACGGAGTCATCCTCCAGGTCATGGACAGCGACGAGACCGGCATGGGCGGCGGCGCTTTCATCGTTCCCATCGGCGAAAAGGACAAGAAGATCCGCGGACGCGACCTTACTGTCGCGAACCCGACCGAGGACGTGTTCGCCAGCTTCTCGAACATGACCGTCAAGGGCAACCTGTATAACTCCACGACCAATTTGCTGACCAACTGCCGCTCCGACCCGGATGCGACGGGAGACGGCCCTCCGCCGATGGACTTCGGACAGGTCCGCGGTATGGGCACCGACCTCCAGGGCGCGAAGAACGTCGACGTTTCCTTCAAAAATGCCAAGATAGAGGGCGTCATCAGCTCCGCCACCGCGGCATACAAAGAGGGCCTGACCCGCATCGACAAGTCCAACTGTGAGGAACTGGGCGAGATCACCTGCACTCCCGCGGCCCCCGTCAACAACGGCATGATCGTATCGCTCGACCGCGACAGCGAGTGGACCGTCACCGGAAAGTGCTATCTGACTAAGCTTCAGCTCGCGCGCGGAGCAGTCGTAAAGGCTCCGAAGGGCAAAAAGGTCAGGATGACCGTGGACGGAGTCAAAACCGAGATAACCGCCGGCATCCATACCGGAAAGATAATCCTTACCGTGGGCTGACGGCCCGAACCCGGTTTGGATAAAACCGTTAATTTACCGGCCTGACAAAAGTTTTATACCGCAAACCCGGTGAAAAATTTCTAAAGGCCGTTTCTCCTTCTCCCTTGCGGGCGTACGTGCATTGCAACGGCGCCCGCCTATTTATCACCGCAAACATGAAAAACAGCCTCCGGAAGCAGCAGCATCCGGAGGCTGTTCATTTTTTCAGTCAACGCCGTATTTTTTTCTGCGGCGTGCGCGGGCCTTGTTGTTCATAAGAACAAGGCAGAGCACAATGGAGACCACAAAAAGAACGATCCCACTCATAAACATCGGGATATATCCCGTCCCCTCAAGGATCCAGCCGAGGACCGCGGAAGCACAGAGGATGCCGAGATCCTGGCCAAAAAACAGCGTTGAGTTCGCAACGCCCTTTCGCTCGGCCGGCGCGTCCACGACGACGGCCGCCTGAAGCGCGGGATAAAACATACTCATGGAAACTCCGTAGATCGCACCGCAGGCGAGGAACACAGCATAGCTGTGCGGCGCGACAAAAGCCAGCAGCAGGTACTGGATGATAGACAGTGCAAAGCCCGGTACAACGGATATGACAACGCCATGGCGGTCGACGATCTTTCCGATCACAAGCCTTGTGACGAGCATGGTAACAGCAGAGAATGTGAAAAACAGTCCGGGATTTTCTATACCAAGTCCGTCAGTTGCATAGAGCGTCAGGAAAACGAGGATGCACACCGTTCCGGCGGAGCCGAAAAAGGTCACGATCGATACGGGAAGGGCGCTCTTTTCAAAGAACGTCCACAGGCCGCGGTATTTCTTTGCGGGCTTTTCAGGTTGGACGGCGGGCGCCGCGGCGTTATCCGCGTAAACGCCTTTCTTCTCGTAGTCAACAAAGAGGACCATGATTATAACGACGACATAGAGAGCGGCGCAGCTGCCGAACATGAGGTCATAGCTTCCGGTCGAGATCATCGCAATGCCCAGCGCAGGTCCGAATGCGTTTGCGAGCGTGTTTCCAAGGCCGTAATAGCCCATGCCCTCGCCCATGCGCTCCTTGGGGATTATATCCGCCGCCATGGAGGAGGCCGCCACCACGCAGACAGCCTTGCCCAGGCCCTGAAGCGCGCGGATGACCAAGACGATCCATTCGACAGTCGTGAACAGCAGTCCGATGGTGACAATGACAAAGAGCACCGCGCCGGCTATCAGCGCCTTTCGGCGGCCGGTGCGGTCGATAACGCTGCCGCAGAGCGCGCTGGATATAATAGACCCAAAGGTAAAAGTCGTAGTCATCAGGCCGCCTGCGCTCTTTGAGCCCCAGACGTCGTTTGCATAAATGGCAAGTGTATTGTCCAGCAGTCTCATAACGAGGCTGGTGAACAGGCCCATGCAGCATATCAGAATGAAGTATTTGGTCCAGAGTTTCGGCCTTTTATTGATTTCATTCATTTTGTCACCTCAATTAATTCCCATTTTCGCGCGGCGCTTTTCACGGGCGGAGTTGGACATCAGCAGAACGGTCAGAACGGCTCCGGCAACATAGAACACGGCGCCGCCGCCGAAAACCGCGACCCAGCCGATATATTCGTTGACGAATCCGAACAGAGCGGAAGCGCAGAGGATGCCGAAGTCCAGCCCGAACAGCATCAGGGAGTTCGCCGCGCCGCGGCGGTCGTTCGGGGAGTCGATGATGACCGCCGCCTGAAGCGCGGGATAGATCATAGCGGTGGCAAAGCCGTATACCGCGCCGCAGACATAATAGCTGGCGGACGTCTTGAACACAAGCAGCATAAGGTTCGAGATCACGCCGAGCACGTTGCCGAAGATGACTATGCCGAGCACGCCGCGGCGGTCGATCAGTTTTCCGATCGTGAAGCGGGTTATAAGCATCGCGGCCGCGGCAATAATAAAGAACAGGCCCGCGTTGCCGACAGCGAGAACGTCCTTCGCATAAAGGGTTATATAGATGAGGATCGGCGTGCAGCCCGCGCCGTACATGAACATGACGAGCGTTGCAGGCAGCGCCGCCTTTTCAAAAAGCTTCCAAATGCCGTGGTATTTCGCGTCCGCAGGCACGCTTTCGCTGGTTCTTTCCTCGTGCGCAAATCCGTATTTTTTCTCATAGTTGATAAAAAACGACGCTAAAAGACAGATAGCGAAGCAAACCGCGCAGACGGTAAAGGTGAGCTTATAGTTGCCGCCGTCTATGAGCGCGAGGCCGAGAGACGGACCGACGGCCTGCGCAAGCGTTGAACCCAGGCCGTAATACCCCATGCCCTCGCCCATCCTGGACTTGGGCAGTATGTCTGCGACTGCAGAGGCGATCGACACGCCGACAACGCCCTTGCCGACGCCCTGGAGCGCACGGGCCGCATAAACCAGTCCCGGCATGGTCGTAAGGCACATCGCGACCATGCCAACGGTATACATCGCATAGCCAAAAACAAGCGCGCGCTTGCGTCCCGTCCGGTCGATAACGATGCCGCAGGCGGACGTCGCGATTATCGCTCCGAAGGTGAAGGTCGTTGTGAGCAGGCCCCCGCCGCTTTTGGAGCTCCAGACATCGTTTGCGTAGATCGACAGGACATTGTCCAGCAGAAAAACGACCGTACTTACTATAAAGCTGAGGGCCATAAAGAGTATGAAATAGCCGCTCCACAGCCTTTCCTTGTTTTGTGTCATGCGTTTCCTCCTAACATGTATTACAAGCTACTTTTTTGATTATAAATCATCTGCGGCTAAATGTAAAATACAAAATTCAAATTGCGATCTCCCTTTTATATACAACTGTTGCACATACAGCAATCGACAGATTTGGAGTTGATTTTATTGCACGGACCCGCCAAAGAAAAGATCTGGAACCGCCATTTTATAATAGCCTGCGTCATCTGCCTGTTCGTCGGACTTGCCATGAGCATGATAAACAGCACGATGGCAAGGTATATCTATTCGCTGTTCGGCTCCGCCAGCTTCAGCGGCTGGCTCAACGCCGCTTTCGCTGTCATGGGCGTCCTGGCACGCCTTGCGGCGGGCAGCCTGTCCGACAGGATAGGACGGCGAATAGTGCTGATATCCGGCTGCGCCATCTTCGCAGTCTCGATATTCTGCTTCGGCATTTTCCCTCTCGCGGGCCTGCTCATCATCTTCCGCGGGCTTCAGGGCTTTGGATATTCCGCCGCGACCACTGCCGACTATGCCGCGGGTGCGGACGTGGTGCCGGAGGAACGCATGAGCGAGGGAGTCGGCTATCTTGGGATAGGCTATTCGCTGTCAGCCGCCGCCGGAGCCGCCGCCGCGCTGTCGCTTATGACAGACGGGAAGAACTATATGCCTGTTATCTGGGGCGCGGCGGGCTTCGTTCTCGCCGCAATGATCCTCTCTTTCTTCCTGAGTTATGAAAAGCTCCCGTTTTACCGGGAGAAAGCAGAGCGGCAGAAAACGGACGGAAATGCAAAGGACCTGTCCGAATACCGGGGCCTGTCCCGCGTCGTTGAGAAGCGCGCGCTCCCCGCTACCGCCGTGCAGCTGTTCAACTGCACCTCCTGGGCAGCTGTCAACTCCTTCATCGTGCTTTACGCGGATTACCGCGGCGTCGGGAACGCCGCGATGTTTTTCGTCTTTGCGGCCGCGGCGATGCTTGTGACCCGCCTTTTCTCCGGGCGCCTGACCGATAAATACGGCGAGCTTGCAGTGGGCGTTCCCGCTATTCTGATAAACATCGCGGGGTTCGCCGTTATGGCGTTTGCCAGATCCGCCGCCTGGATATATATCGCGGGCTTTATGAGCGGCCTCGGCAACGGCACGACAAACCCTATCATGCAGGCGGCGGCAGTCAAGCTGTCTCCGCCGAACCGCCGCGGCGCCGCCAGCGGCACTTACCAGATGTCCAACGACATCGCAAACGGCGCCGGCGCAGTGCTCTGGGGTCTGGTCATCGACGCGTTGGGCTTCGAGGCGATGTTCGCCGGCTGCTGCCTGACCTCCGCTGTTTCGCTCTTTTTGCTGATATACTTTTTCCGGAAAAAGAAACTCGCAGAGCTTATGTCAAAGCGTTGACATGCGCGCCTGTTCTCGTCCCTTCCCGCGCGGAGGGGACATTTTTTGTTCCGTTTTCCAAATTTTGAGCCGAAAAACGCAACATCCTCCTTTTCCCTTGACAGGCGGGCACGGCAGATAATATAGTAAGTTCATAGAAGGTAATTAACGGAGGTAACAGCAATGAAAACGCTCATCAAAAACGCCGTTGTCTATGACGCCCTGCATGATAAGGAGAGACTTGATATTCTAGTCGACGGCGAGAAGATCGCCGGCGTCGGCGCCGGCCTCGACAGTGCCGGAGCCGGGGTACTCGACCTCGAGGGTTATACCCTCTTCCCGGGCTTCATCGACTCCCACGTCCACGTTGCCGTCGCGCCCGACAGGTATGACGATACCGCCCTGCGCGCCTGGGCAAAAAACGGTGTCTCCGCCGTCAAGGAGCTGGGCATGCTTTGTCCCCTCTCCGCCGGGAGCTTCATCGAGTGGCTGGACACAAAGAAATCCCCTGAATATACTCGCGTTATCCCCGCAGCAAAATACATAGATGTGGAGGGCGGCTACGGCTGCGGCCCCGACCCCTCCGCCAGGGTCGGCATCATAATCGAAACGCCGGAGCAGGCCGCCGACGCCGTAACCAGCCAGTTCAAAAACGGCAGCCGGGGCATCAAGATAGGCATTCTGGAGGGCCGTCCCTGCCTCAGCCCCGAGATGGTCAGGGCGATCTGTGACCGCGCGCACAGCCACGGAATGTGGGTCGCGGCTCATCTCGGTAAGAGCGAGACGCTGGAGTGGCTCTTCCACTGCGGCATCGACGAGGCGGCGCACACTCCCGACGACCCCATCAGCGAGAGCCTCCTGCGCGCCTGCGTTGACCGCGGCATCATCTTCCACACAACGATCGGCGATCCCGAGGCTGTACGGCCACTGCCCGAGGGCGCGGAGATCAAGGATGCGCCCAGGTTCGATCCGCAGGAAATGGTTCGCCGGGAAGCCGAGAGACGGCGCGGCATCCTCGAAAACCTTGTCCGTATCCACAACGCAGGCGGAAACATCTGCGTCGGCACTGACTTTATCTTCAGTCCAAATGTCGAACGCGACGCCTGCATCCCCGCGGCGGAGATGCGCCAGATGAAGCAGGCCGGTATCCCGGAGCGGGACGTCATACGTTACGCCACGCTGGGCAGCGCAAAGGCCCTGCGCATCGAAAGCGAGGAGGGCACCGTGGAGAAAGGGAAGCTTGCTAACCTCGTAGCTGTGAAGGGCGAGCTTGACGACCGCTTTGACAATCTGAAAAAACCCGATTTTGTCATGCATATGGGCGTAAGACTCAAATAAATAATAAAATAATTTTTACCTTGTTCTTCTATGATAAGTCTGGCGCTAAATCACGCCGGTTCTGTTCCACAGGGCGGCTTTTCTTGCTTGTGCAAGAAAAGCAGGCCTCTGCGTAGCAGAACCCAATTAACTAACAGCACCCAACCCAAACAATGAAAATAATAAGGAGGATCCCAATGGACGTTAATTCTCTTGTTCGCGCCATAAACAAGCATGACCGCCTGACACGTCTGCTCGAGCCTGACCGCTACGTCTCCCTCGACACGATGCGGGACGAGTGGACCGAGGCCTTTCCCCCGCGGCCCGCGCCGCCGATGCCGGGCGATCCGGCGCCCGAACCGGGTGAAGCAGGCCCCATGATGCCTGGGCCCGAAGTTGAACAGCGCGCCCGCGTCCTCGCATGTCTCATGAAGGGCGAGCAGGTCCCCGATGAACTGATGAAAAAACTCTTTGGCTTTGGCTTCGCTGAATTTGAGGGAGCGCTGCGCTCAGCCGATCCCGTCAAAAAGCCCCTGCCCGATAAGTGCGTGCTCATGACCTTCGACGACGCTACCCTCGACCACTATACTGTCGCCTGCCCCGAGCTTGAGAAATACGGCGGAAAAGCGAACCTTTTTGTCGCAGAGTGCTCCGGCGGCTTTTTCGGCGGCAACGGCTTCTGGGACAAGAGCCTCTATATGACCTGGGAGCAGATAAAGGAGCTTTCCGACCGCGGCCACGAGGTACTTAATCACTCGCTGAACCACCTAAACGAGTTCCGCATGCTCGACAGGGACGGCAAGCTCGCGGAGATACGCGGCATTGAGGAACGCTGCGCGCAGTACGGCATCCCCCGGCCCACCGTTTTCGGCGCTCCGGGGGGCGGCTATACGCCCGAGATACTTGACCTCATGCGCGAAACAGGATATTATTGGGGCAGAGGCGACCTTTACGGAATTTCCCCCCAACGTCTGGGCGACGCACTCTATGACCCCTATGTCGATACGCCGCTGTGCGTGCCGCACTCCGACCCGAACAGCGTTGAGGAACTGCGGGCAGAGCTGGCCCGCTGCACCGGCAAGGCGATGATCCTCGTTTTTCACGGCATCGACGACCCCATAATGACGAAGATACCCTTCGCCGAAATGGTAAGGACGATATACGAGGAAGGCGGCCGATGCATCACCTTCCGTGAGCTGGAGGAATACGTGGATCCCGTAAAGGCCGACGCGTACACTCGATAAGGAGAGATGCAATATGGCTGTCACTGTACATGAAATAGCACCGAACACCTGGCTTTTTGATGAAAACGGCGGCGTCAACCTGTACCTGATCGCGGGCAAAAAATATGCCGTGCTGCTGGATACCGGCTTTGACGGCAGCTGGCTGCCCGAAAAGGTGCGGGAGCTGACCGATCTGCCCGTTACGATGGTACATACCCACTACCACGGCGACCACACCGGCGGCGACCACCTCTGGAGCCCCATCTGGATCCATGAAAGCGAGGTCGGCGAGCTTTTGAGCCAGCCTGGCCACGAAAACCTCGACGTTCACCCGCTGAGTGACGGAGAAGTCATCGATCTCGGCGGCCGGCACCTGAAGATCATCCACGTCCCGGGCCACTCTCCCGGCTCGATCGCGCTGCTCGACGTTGAAAACCGCCTACTCTTTTCCGGCGACACCGTAATGACGCAGCCGGTTTTTCTGCACAATCCCGATTCAAGCCCCGAGGATTTTCTGACCAGCCTCGATAAGCTCGCGTCGGTAAGCGACAGCTTCGACGCCATCTATCCGAGCCACCAGTCGTGGCCTCTCGGCATCGAGGAGCTGGCATACCTGCGCAAGTGCGCCATCGACGCGCTCTCCGGCAAGGAGCCCGAGAACATCGACATCGACCTTGAGACGCCCGAAGGCCTCGTCAGCCTGCATTTTGAGGGCTATAAGAGCGGCAACTGCGGCGTAATAACCGCGGAAAAGCCCAGAGCCTGACAAAAAGTCCCCCGCTTTTCAATCATAACCTTTAAAAAATGGCAGGGTATAACCGCGGTTATACCCTGCCATTAACTGTTTTTTATTCATCG
>CAZIHY010000043.1:0-17917 GCA_964539115.1 uncultured Oscillospiraceae bacterium | reverse complement strand
AGGCGCGGCCTCCGGCCGCGCCTTTTCATATTCGCTTATCTGACGACGCCGCGTATCAGCGGGGCGACCGGCTCCAACTCCATGCCGATATTGAAACATTCGCGCAAACTTCCGGCGGCTGCTTCCGCCTCGCTCATGCTCCTTGCGTGGATCTCTGCCAGGCAATCCCCTTCCCTCACGGCATCTCCGCTCTTTTTGCGCAGCACAATGCCTACGGAAAGGTCTATCTCCTGTCCCTTAAAGGTCCTGCCTCCACCGAGCTGCGTACAGACACGGCCAATGTCATCCGCCTTGATTGAGTTTACATAACCATCAACATCGCAGATCAGCTCGAACACCGCAGCTGCCTGCGGCAAAAGCGTTGTATTATCAACAGAATCAGGATTTCCTCCCTGGGCTGCGACGAACTCTTTTAGTTTACATAACGCTTTTCCATTGGCTATGCTTCCGAGCAGCATCTCCCTGGCCTCTTCCGCATCCTTCGCCTTACCGGCTTCGACAAGGATGTTTGAGCCCAGTGCAAGGCATATCTCCAGGATGCTGCCGCCGCTCTCGCCGCAGAGAACTGATATAGCCTCGCGCACCTCGAGCGCATTGCCGATATTGCTGCCAAGAGGCTCCTCCATGCTCGTCACAATAGCAACGGTCTTTTTGCCGGCGCTCTTTCCGACCTCAACCATGTCCCGCGCAAGGGCGAAAGCCTCCTCTTCTGTCTTGCAGAAGCTCCCGCTGCCGGTCTTGACGTCAAGAACGATAACATCCGCGCCCGCCGCCAGCTTCTTGCTCATAATACTGCTGACGATCATCGGCCTGATAGCAACCGTGGCCGTAACATCACGAAGTGCATAGAGCTTTTTATCCGCCGGGTCGAGGTCTGCTGTCTGCGCGGCTATCGCAAAGCCGACCTTTTCTACATTTTCAAAGAACTTCTCGCGCGATAGCTCTACCGAAAAACCAGGAAAACTCTCCAGCTTGTCAAGCGTTCCTCCAGTGAAGCCGAGACCGCGCCCGGACATTTTCGCCATACGCACTCCAAGAGAGGCAACCAGAGGGCAGAGTATAAGCGATATCTTGTCTCCGACGCCGCCTGTGCTGTGCTTATCCGCTTTTATACCAGAGATAGACGACAGGTCAAGCGTTTTGCCGCTGTGCAGCATCGCCATAGTCAATGACAGCGTCTCTTCCTTCGTCATGCCCTGAAAATAAGTCGCCATCAGGAAAGCGGACATCTGATAGTCCGGTATCCGTCCCTCCGTATATTCTGTTATCATCCATTTTATCTCTTCATCGCTCAGAACAGCACCGTCCCGCTTTTTCTCGATGATCTCCGTCATCAGCAATGCAAACGCCCCCATTCAGGTTTTTTCATTGTGTACGCGGTATGCGGACACCGGAATGCTTTTGTTTATATATTATACCATTATCCCGCCGGTATTGCAATCTCGTCGGGACTTATCACGGCATATCTTTTTCCCTCGATCATCCTCTCCTCACCCATAGTCACGCCGTCACGCCACGGCATGGCAAGCAGGGACGGACACTCGAGGCTGACAAGCGTGCCTTCCGGAACGGGAAACCATATCGTATCCGGCGTTTTTTCCTCCGGTTCAGTATCAGCCGAGCATTCCGGTTCTGCGGCACATTCCGCTTCCTGAGCCGCCTCAGGTGCTTCCGGTCCACGAACCGGCTTTTTAACAGCTTTCTGCGCCGAATCTTCCGACGGAGCCTTTCCAGTCTCTGACGCGCAGACGATCTCACTCGGCAGAGCCTCCAGAGCCGAACGGCTGAAGCATTTGCGCAAATGCAGCCGCCCATTTTCGGGTATCATGACCCCGAGACGGCCTTCACTTCCGTCCGGTCCAAAAACTGACAGCCGCACAAGACGCTCTACATCCTCACATTCTGCTTCAAAAATCGTCATCAGCCCATCCTTCCATACGGAAAGAGTGCCAAGACTTTCTCCTTCTATAATTACCGGATATTCTCCATTCATAAAAAACACCCCCTCGCACAAAACTATGCACGAGGGGGAATGATTATTCAGGCTATCGTGTATGAACCCCGCACAATCACCTTGACTGTCGAGGCAGTCGCCTTTATTCCGTTTCCGGCTATCGTCACCATATAAAGGTGGTTTGCCGTAAGCGCGGAGCCGTCATTCAGTGACGCTGCGTTGGTCGTGTCCACAAGCCCCGGAGAGTCGCTTGCAGAGACGCTGGCCGAACCAATGCGAAGCATAATCTCGCAGCCTACCTCGCCGATAAGCTTCTGTCCGTTCGAAAGCGTTACAACACTATATGTGCTGGTGCTGCCATTCGCCGCAAGCGCTGTCTCCAGCTCGTCTCCAAACTGTTCGAGAAGCTGCGGAGTCAACGTCTTTTCAAGATAGCTCAGTGTTATGAGCGGATCTGAGCTCGTTCCAAAGCTCGTTGCGGCATAGGCGCTTACCCCCGCGATAATGACTACTGCAAGCACTATCGAAAGTATCGTTATTAGCTTCTTGTTTTTCATATGTATGCTCCTTGTTTCTCCCCGAAGAGCGACAAAGGCAGCGCTCTTCGGGGTGTTTTTCTGCTGTCTCAGCCAAGTCCGAAGCTGACCGCGATGGCGTTGTCGACCTTGTTCATTGTCGGCGCGTCCAACCGCCCCATCTTGTCCTTGAGCCTTGATTTGTCCAGCGTCCGTATCTGCTCGAGCAGGATCACGCTGTCCCGCGACAGGCCGTAGCTCTTGGCTCCGAGCTCGATATGAGTTGGCAGCCTGGCTTTGCCCACCTGGGAGGTTATCGCCGCGGCAATGACTGTAGGGCTGTGTTTATTGCCCGTGTCGTTCTGGACTATCAGTACCGGACGCATTCCCCCCTGCTCGCTTCCGACGACCGGACTGAGGTCTGCGTAATAGATGTCACCGCGTTTTACGATGCTCATGTATATCATCTCCGATGAATGATGGTCGCCTGCTACATTATATTCATATGTAGGGCGTTGTTATCATTCTCTCACATCGGAGGTTATTTTATACATCAATCATCATATACTCTCGGAACACGCGGGGAAACCGCACACAAAAGTTCATAGCTTATCGTGCCGCATTTTTCCGCCAATTCCTCGACAGGTATGAATTCGCCGCCGTCATGCCCGAAAATTGTTGCAACATCGCCCGCCTTGACAAACGGCACGTCAGTGATGTCCACCATGCACATATCCATACATATACGGCCTATCTGTTTGCAGCGCTTTCCGTTTATGATGACTTCGATTTTTCCCGAGAGCAGGCGGTGCAGCCCGTCGGCATATCCGATGGGCAATACCGCAATGCGCATATCGCGCTCAGCGACAAAAGTCCTGCCGTAACTTATGCTGTCCCCGGCTTTATGTTCCGTTATAACGGCGATCCGGCTTTTGAGCTGCATCGCAGGGCGCAGGTCGATCTTGCCGTGTTCCGCAGCGGGATAGCAGCCGTAAAGGGCGATACCGGGACGTACCATGTCCAGATATACTTTTTCATAGTTTATCATAGCTCCGCTGTTTGTGCAATGACGGATTTCAAATCTATGTCCCGTTTCTCGTTCAATGCGCGCTATCGTGTCCATAAAGCGCCCGAACTGCACGTCCGTAAAACTGTCGCCGAATTCATCAGAGACCGCAAAATGCGTAAAAACGCCCTCATAGCTGAGATTTGGCAGACTTACAGCCTGTTTTATCTCATCAAACGCGCTATCATCACCGGCGCGGAAACCGGTCCTGCCCATACCCGTTTCGAGCTTCATATGTACCTTCAGAGCAGCGCCTGTGCCCTCGAGCAGACGCGAATATTCCCGCGCAGTCTGTATATCTCCGACAGCCTGCGTTATCTGAAGCTCCGCAAGTCGCAAGGCGCATTCCGCCGGGCTGGGCCCGAGAATGAGTATCGGAAGGGTTATGCCGCCGGCGCGCAGCTTTTCCGCCTCGTCTATACATGCAACCGCAAGATAATCGCAGCCCTCCCGCTCGAGCATACCGGCTACGCGCACAGCGCCATGGCCATATGAATCCGCTTTCACAACGCCGAGGAAGCGGCAGCCCTCCGGTAATTGCGCGCGCATGCTCAAATAGTTATGTTTTATGTTCTCAAGGCTTATCTCCGCCCAGGTCCTTTTCTTTAGTTCATTCATATTATGTTAACCTCTAATCCAAGTGTCATATGTACATGACACTACTACTTTACCACCATTGTCAAGCTCCGCATATACCGGCGCGTGAAGCTCCGGATCCAGCCACACCGTCAGCACTGTCTCGTCGGATACACGAAACTGCGAAACGACACACTCTATCCCGAGCATTTCCTCCCGCCATACCAGGGTCTGTAGCCCGTTTGTCAGCGCATCCGCTATACATGGCAGTGCCGAGACGGGATTCAACCCATCAGAATTCAGCTCACCCGCCGAAAGCTGCACCCCGTCATAGCTCAAAACCAGATCCTCGCTCTGCACCGTGGCAGTCACGCCCGCGATGATCTCCGGCTCGATAACAACAACGGTATATTCCTCTCCGCCGCCCACACATTGCAGCGTGTATTCATAGTCAGCCGTGCAGACCCTCGCCTGCATCGTAAGCATCCCGGCTGTTTGAAGCTCCTCTTGTATTATGTCAACCAATTCCCAGTTCCCTGTCCCGGAGGCGCAGCCGGACATCAGGAACAGGCTTATCATAAGTACGAACAAAAATGCTCGTCTCATGGCCTACCTCATTCAATCAATAATTTCCATCTCAGCCTGCGACAGCGCCTCGATCAGATCGCTCGCCGTCACCCAATACTGACCCATTTTTTCCGCGCAAAGGTCGCCCGCGCGCGCATGTAGCCACACACCCGTCAACACCGCGCGCTTGAGCGGAAGCTGACAGAGCATCGCTCCGAGTATCCCGGCCAGCGCGTCGCCGGATCCGCCCTTTGCCATTCCGGCATTCCCGGCAGATATTATGTAAACCTCACCATTGGGAAAGGCACATACGGTCCTGTGGCCCTTGAGCACCACAACGCAGCCGTGTTTCTCCGCAAAGGCTCTTGCATCCGCCTGGCGGTCGCCGGTCAGGACTCCGCCAAGCCGCTTAAACTCACCCTCATGCGGCGTCAACACAGCGGGACGCGCGAATTTTTCCAAAACGGAGACATCCCTTGACAGCGCAAATAATCCGTCTGCATCCAGAACCAACTGTTTTTTGCTCTCCGCAGCAAGCTTCAGCACAAACTCCGTCAGCTCGTCCGAACGTCCAAGACCACAGCCGATAACGCCGACGTCGCACTCCTCCAGCCTGCCAATGGCTGCTGTAAGACCATCCAAGGACAGTCTTCCCTGTCCGTCGTCCGCGAGCGGGAATGGCATCGCCTCCGTATTTTTGACGGCGGTTATTTCGTATATCCTCTCCGGCACTCCGAGATAGACGAGACCTGCTCCTGCCCTGACTGCCGCGTGGGCGCAGATGCTGGGCGCGCCGGTATAGCCGAGGCTCCCGCCGAGAATGAAAAGCTTGCCATAATCAGATTTATGGCTTATTTCAGGTCTGCGCGGAAGCGAGACGTCGTCCCTTGTGACGGCGAAAATCTCTGTCGCAGAGGTCTGGAGAATTTCCTTCGGGATACCGATGTCAGCGATTATTAGCTTCCCGCAGCAGGTGCATCCGGGCTCCGCAAAATGCCCGGGCTTTGCCATTGAAAAGGTCACGGTCACATCGGCATGCACGGCTTCGCCCATTATCCGGCCGGAATCTGCCTCTACCCCACTGGATATATCCGCCGCAACGACAGGCGCGGAGGAGGCGTTTATCATGCGCGCGGCCTCAAGCCCCTTTCCGCGGAGCGCGGAATTGAGCCCGATGCCGAACATCGCATCGATTATGACGCCGGTATTATCGAGCTTTTCCGCTAAGCTCTCCTCATCGGGGTCGAATATCTCCATCCTTCCTCCGAATTCCTGCAGCCGGCGTTCCATCTCTTTGGTATCCGCTGTCATCTTCTCACGTGAGCCGACGAGCAGCACACGCACTCCGAAGCCTTTTCGTAACAGAAGCACCGCGGCGGCAACGCCGTCGCCGCCATTATTTCCACTGCCGCAGAAGATATAAGCCTGTCTCTTCCGCGCAGCATCCTCTGCAGCGTCGGCAACATGCCGGGCCGCGTTTGTCATAAGCAGTGTTGAAGGTATGCCGACAACGTTGATCGCAACATTGTCGGCATTTCGCATGAGCTTTGAGTCAGAAAGTTTCATTCACTTTACTCCCCTATAAACTTTCCTCCGCGGACATACTGTCTGAAGGCATCGAGCATCCTCTCCGAAGGCGAGAAGGCAAGCGCGCTCCTCTCCCCGGTTTCGCTTTTGATAAGTATGATCCAGTCGCGGTCTCCGGCGCCGCTTCCGCGCGCGTCGACAAGCTTTGCATTTTCAAGCTCGGGATCATATTTTTCCGAATACGGAGCCATAAGCTCAATGTCGCGGCAGTTGAAGGACAGAACGGTCATCCTTTTGCGCTTGCCGATTATCTTGTCAACATCAACGTCTCCGCTGTAAAAAGAGTATTCATATTCAAGACCAAGGAAGCGGAACGCGAGAAACACGCCGATGCAAACGACCGCAAACAGCGCGGGAAACAGTGCGGAGCCGTATTCGCCGAGCAGCATGCCGGTCACAAAATAGAACGCGACTATAAGCACAAGGGCCAGTATGATGATGCCGACCCTCAAAAGTGCGACTATCAGCGGGCGCTGCCGCACGACGAGTTCCTCGACAAAGACGTCTTTATAAGTTTTCATAAGTTTTTCCTTTCCGGAGGCCGGCGAGCGCACCGCCGGTCAATAAAGAATACGTTAAAAAGTATTATAGTATTCGCAAGAATATTTGTCAAAATTTAATGTTGCACAGGAAGGTTTTATGTGATATAAATACTAAGAATAGTGACATTGCAGTGATCGGGAAAATAGCGCACCGGTCCCGCGCCAGAGAGGGAGCGCCGTCGGCTGAGAGCCTCCTGCGGAGAAAGCGCTTGGTTCGCCCGTGAGCGCCGGCCAATCACCGGCGGGTCCGCCCGTTATAGCGGCAAAAGTGCGGTGCATTCATATTATGCGCCGAATTTGGGTGGTACCACGGAGGAATCCTGCCTTTCGTCCCATTGTCCGGGGACGGAGGGTATTTTTTATACCTGTTATAAAATTCTTAGAAGGAGTTACTGATACAATGATCAAAGAGCAACTGCAGCAGCTCCGCGAAGCTTCAATGAAGGCTATCGCGGAGATAACCGAGCCCGATGCGCTCGAAAATCTTCGAGTCAAGTATCTCGGAAAAAAAGGCGAGCTCACCGCTATCCTCAAACAAATGGGCAGGCTCTCGGCTGAAGAGCGTCCCGTCATCGGCCAGCTTGCAAATCAGATCCGCGCCGAGCTGGAGCAAAACCTTGAGACCCGCAAGGCGGACATTGCCGCCAGGCTTCTTGAAAAGAAGCTTGAGGACGAGACGATCGACGTCACTCTGCCCGCCGCCCCCACCGCCGTCGGCAAGGCGCACCCGCTGACCGCAGTTCTCGACGAGGTCAAGGAGATATTTATCGGCATGGGCTTCACCATCGCCGAGGGCCCTGAGATTGAGCTTTCCGTTTATGACTTCGACAAGCTGAACATCCCCGAGGGGCATACCGTCCGCGAGTGGACTGACACCTTCTATATAACCGATGACGACAGGATCCACCTCCGCTGCCAGACCTCCCCCTGCCAGGTCCGCGTCATGGAGACGCAGCCTCTGCCCATCCGTATAATCGCCCCCGGACGTGTCTACCGCAAGGACGAGGTCGATGCGACACACAGCCCGATGTTCCATCAGATCGAGGGTCTTGTCGTCGACAAGGGCATAACGATGGGCGATCTCAAGGGGACGCTTAACACGCTGGTCGAGCGCCTATACGGCAAGGGCACCAAGACCCGCTTCCGCCCCCATCACTTCAACTTCACGGAGCCCAGCTGCGAGATGGACATTCAGTGCTTCGAGTGCGGCGGCAAGGGCTGCTCTGTCTGTAAGGGCGAGGGTTGGATAGAACTGCTCGGCGCCGGCATGGTACATCCCAAGGTCCTTGCGGGCTGCGGGATCGACCCTGAGGTCTATTCCGGCTGGGCCTTCGGCTGCGGCCTTGAGCGTATGGCGATGCGCCGCTTCAACATCAGCGATCTTCGTCTGGTATATGAAAACGACGTGCGCTTCCTCGCACAGTTCTAAGGGGGTACAGTAATGAAACTTTCAAGAGAGTGGCTCAATGAGCTAACGGAGATAACCTGCTCTGATAAGGAATATTCCGACCACATGACCATGTCCGGCTCCAAGGTCGAGGGCTGGGAGGTCTCTGGTTCCGAGATAAAGAACGTCGTTGTCGGCAAGGTGCTGAGCCTGGAGCGCCACCCCGACTCCGACCATATGTGGATATGCATGATGGATCTTGGCGAGGCTGAGCCCGTACAGATCGTCACCGGCGCACAGAATCTTAAGGTCGGAGACTATGTTCCCGCCGCAAAGGATGACTCATGGCTCCCCGGCGGAGTCCACATCACAGCGGGCAAGCTGCGCGGCATCGCCTCCAACGGCATGCTCTGCTCCCTCAAAGAGCTTGGGCTCGACCTGCACGACTTCCCCTATGCCATCGAGGACGGCATCTTCGTTCTGAGCGACGATCCGGACCTGCGCGGCAAACTTATCCCCGGCGAGGACGTCGTACCTGTCATCGGCCTGGGCGACAGTATCATTGAGTTTGAGATAACCAATAACCGCCCTGACTGCCTATCTATCCGCGGTCTTGCCCGTGAGAGCGCCGCCACTTTCGGCACTGAGCTGAAACTGCATACTCCCGAGGTAAAAGCCGATGGCGATGGTTCCATTACTGACCATCTCTCCATAGAGATCACCGACTCCGCCCTCTGCCCGCGTTACACCGCCCGCATGGTCCGCAACATCCAGATAAAACCCTCCCCCCTGTGGATGCGCCGCCGGCTGAGAGCCAGCGGAGTCCGCCCGATAAACAATATCGTCGATATCACAAACTACGTGATGCTCGAGTACGGCCAGCCCATGCACGCCTTTGACTATGCCTGCGTCGGCGGCGGAAAGATCGTCGTCCGCCGCGCGAACAAGGGCGAGACCCTCGAAACGCTCGACGGCAACGCCCGCAACCTCACGACCGAAATGCTCGTCATCGCCGACGAGACGAAGCCTATCGGTGTTGCCGGCGTTATGGGCGGAGGCAACAGCGAGATAACCGACTCCACCAACACCATCGTTTTCGAGTCCGCAAATTTCAACGGCATTTCCATCCGCCGCACGGGCCTCGCTCTCGGCATGCGCACGGACGCCTCCTCACGCTATGAAAAGGGCCTTGACCCGCTGAACACCATGCCCGCCGTTGAGCGCGCCTGCGAACTGGTCGAACTGCTTGGAGCCGGCGAGGTCATCCCCGGCTGTATCGACGTCATAGCCTCCGAGTCAAAACCTATCACGCTCCCGCTGGAGTCGGAGCGTATCAACGCCCTGCTCGGCACCGAGATAGATAAGCAGTTCATGATAGACGTGCTGCGTGCTCTCGACTTTACGGTCGAAAACGACGTTATAACCGTCCCCAGCTGGCGCAGCGACATTGAGGGCTTTGCCGACATCGCCGAAGAGGTCGCACGTTTCTATGGCTACGACAACATTGCCCCGACTGTGTTCAAGGGCGTCACCGCACAGGGCGGCTACAACGACAAACAGGCTGTTGAGCGCAAACTCGCGCAGCTCTGCCGCGGCATGGGCTATTACGAGATCATGACCTATTCCTTCGGTAGCCGCAGCGCCTGGGACAAGATCCGTCTGCCGGAAGATTCCGAAAAGCGCCATGCCTTCACCATTCTCAACCCGCTTGGCGAGGACACCAGCGTCATGCGTACGATCTCCCTGCCCTCCATGCTCGACGTTCTGGCTACTAACCACGCAAAGCGCAATCCGGACGTCAAACTCTATGAGCTTGCGAAGATTTATCTGCCCGTGGAGGGCCAGGAGCTGGCCGACGAGCGCTCCATCCTTACTCTCGGCGCTTATGGTACGGGCGCAGACTTTTTCTCCGTAAAGGGAGAGGTCATCGCGATCCTGAACTCGCTTCGCATCGGGAACGTATCCTTCCGTGCGCAGAAGAACAACCCCTCCTACCACCCCGGACGCTGTGCGGATATCTACTCCGGCGAAACGCTTCTCGGCGTAATGGGACAGGTCCATCCCCTTGTATGTGAAAATTACGGCATCGACCGCGAGGTCTGCGCCGTAGAGCTCGGCTTCAACGAGCTGATGGCCTGCCGCGGTCCCGAGCCCAGCTATGTACCTCTGCCGCGCTTCCCCGCTGTCACACGTGACATTGCACTCGTCTGCGATGCCGGCATCCCCGCAGCGGAGCTTGAAAACACCATCATGCAAAGCGGCGGAGAGTATCTTGAAAGCTGCGTTCTCTTCGATGTTTACACCGGCGCGCCCATCCCAGCCGGAAAGAAGAGCGTTGCATTCTCCCTCGTCATGCGCGCAAAGGACCAGACCCTTACTGACGATCACGCGGAAGAAACCGTCTCCGCGGTCCTTCAGGCCCTTGAAAAAGTTAACGGAGCTGTAATAAGATGAGCTCTTTTGAGTAAAAATGTAACTGAATAGTAATCTTAAACGCCTTTACAGCTTTTCAAATTTTGCTATAATATAACCTGTTCAGATACAAATCTATTTTACTCGCCAAAGGAGGGTCTTAATATGGAGGATGCAACAAGGAAATTCAATGTTATAGACAACAAGACCGAGATCAAGGAGATCTTGTCCTCTGTGAACAACTCTCTCATGGTAAAGGGCTATAATCCTATCAACCAGCTTGTGGGCTATATCCTGTCCGAGGATCCAACCTATATCACAAACTATAACAACGCGCGCAGCCTGATCACAAAGATCGACCGCGATGACCTGCTCCACGAGCTTTTGGTCAGTTATCTGGAAAAATAAAAAACGCACGGCGGCAGATCATCTGCCGCCGTATATTATTTCAGATCATAAAATCTGTACTTTTCTCACCAAAGCTTCGAGCTCGTGAATAACTTCCGCCGATGGATAAAAACGGTGGGGTATCGCTCTTTTCCGCGATACTCCACCGTTTTTCATTTACCAGCCGATATCGGACTTTGCCGGCATTATGATCGCCGCTATGATATAGGCCAGGACCCCAGTGCCCGCGCACAGAACGAGCAACGCCCATATCAATCTGACTATCGTCGGATCAATACCCAGATATTCCGCAATGCCGCCGCAGACGCCGCAAAGCATTTTCCCTTCTTCGATCTTATACAGCTTTTTCTTCATGTAACTCCCCTCATTTTTATCTGTATTTTTGTCTGCTGATGATGTATATGACGCTCCGCGTCTCCTTAGTGTTCCCAAACTGGACATTTTAAAACCTGACAGAAACGAACAGGCTATAACAAAATAAAGCCGAGAGCTGACGTATTTGCAGCCCCCGGCTTTGTTTTATTTTGGTTTTTACCGCTGTAAGGCCATCCGGCTCACTGAGCGGAAGCCTGATTCTTCTTGGAGGTCTTCGCAAAAGTCTGAACGCCTTCGATCACCAGGAACACAGCCAGGACCACCATTGCGGCGGCAAAGATAAGCTGGAACCAATCGCCCCACAGGGCGCCGGCGGCAGCGATCAGCTTGATCTTGGCAATTACGGTCATGACCAGGCTGGTTAGAGTAGCTGCCAGCATGAAGATCATGGGGATGAAGAACATCTTGTTGTTCTTGCCGACGTTGCCCAGCCAAGAGGCCACTGCCATCAGGGCGATACCGGCGAGCAGCTGGTTGGCCGCGCCGAAGAGGCCCCAGATCTGGCTCAGGCTCAGACCTCCCAGTATGCAGCCGACGACGACCATAAAGACCGTACCGAACAGAGGATGGGCAAGGAGCTTACGGATACCGGATGCATCCTTCCAGGTGGCTTCGTTCTCCTTCAGGAAGAGCTCGGAGAACATGAAGCGGCTAAGACGCGTGCCAGTATCAAGGCTGGTCAGGGCAAAGACGGAGACAGCCAGTGTCAGCAGTGCGTAAATGGTGCTGTAGACAACGGAAGTCTCAGTGCCGAACATCAGGGCAATACCGCCTGCAAACGCAGCGGAAGGAGAACCGAACTCACCAGCGGTGTACTTGGCATAAACCATACCGACGGCGATCAGGGATATGATACCCAGCGCAGACTCGATGAGCATGGAGCCATAGCCTATGGCCTTGGCGTCCCGCTCGCTGGACAGCTGCTTGGAAGAAGTGCCGGTGGCGATGAGGCTGTGGAAGCCGGAGCATGCGCCGCAGGCGACAGTGATGAACAGTGCGGGGAACAGGGTGCCGATCTTATTGGACCAGCCGGTGAAAGCCGGCATCTCAAATGTAGCGTTGCCGGTGAAAGCAGACAGGATTATTCCGACTACCGCCACGATCATCATGGCATACAGCAGGAAGCTGGACAGATAATCGCGGGGCTGGAGCAGTATCCACACCGGAACAAGTGAAGCGATGATGATGTAAACGCCGATAAATACGATCCAGGCAGTGCGCCCCATGCTGATACCGACGTTCAGGCCAATGGCAACGATGACGATTATGCCTATGATACCGCCGATGGTGGCCGGTCCGACAGATACGCCGGCACGGTTGGTCACGATGCCATAAATGATGGCCAGGACGATAAACAGCACGGAGATCATAGCCGTGGTCTGGTTGCCGGTGGGATTCGTGGTGAATTCAAAGCCGGCGTCGGCAGTGAAGAACGTACCCGCAACGACGTTGACAAAGGAGGCAATGACCAGGATCAGGACCAGCAGCGCAAAGATGGTGAACAGCTTCTGCGCACGCTTGCCCATGGAGTCCTTGATGATCTCACCAACGGACTTGCCGTCATGACGGACAGAAGCAAACAGTGAACCGAAGTCCTGCAGGCCGCCAAAGAAAATACCGCCAATGACGCACCACAGGAACACAGGAAGCCAACCGAATACGGACGCCTGAATGGGGCCGTTGATAGGGCCGGCGCCGGCGATGGACGAAAAGTGATGTCCCATCAGAACGGCCGGTTTTGCAGCAACGTAGTCCACTCCGTCTTCCAATTCTATGGCGGGAGTCTTTCTTGCAGGATCGATGCCCCACTGTTTTGCAAGCCAGGAGCCATAGAAAATGTAGCCGATGACAAGTAGAACGATTGCGGCGGCAATGATTAAAACTGCACTCATTAGAATTAACCCTCTTTCGTTTTCTCTTGTTTTTTTATAATGTTCCGGAAAAGTTTCTTCAACGCCTTGCCCTGGCGGTTATAGACAAGGCGGTCAAAGGAACTGTCCAGAACGATTATACGGTAATTAGTCCATCCCATGAGGCCAAAGCGATAGCTCTTATAGTGGCTCAGCTTCTTCACCAGAGGGATGGTTTCCGCCGGGATGGTATCGGCGACGACCACCAGGGTAACGTCTGAATTGCGGTGGTCCTTATGCGGCGCGACACGGGAAAGCCCTTCTGTCCAGGCAGCCTGGTCAAGCCGGCTCAGAGTGTCCGGATCCAGCGTGCCGCAGACGGCAAAAAACACATACTCGTTGGACTCAGCCTCGGAGATAGTGGCGCTTTTTACCAGAAAAAACTGTTTGTCGTGGGAGTGGAACACAGCTTCCGCCGCAAAGGGCGGGACCGGAGTCTCGCGCTCCACATCATAGTAGCTCTCATATGATTTTAAGATATGGTCGAAGGCTTCCTGACCAGTCATACCGTTCCACCCTCCTCCGCGGTATCCTTGGGACGGGAGAATTCAGCGTCCGGTATCCGGACCTGCAGCTCTTCCATCAGAGCCTTTGCGGCCCTTGTTCCCGGCAGCGAAACGGAGGCAAGCTCCTTTGTCTCGTCGCAGAGGATCAGGTTCTCCACAGCCAGTTCGCCCTTGCCGCAGCAGAGCTTTGCCGGAACCAGCAGCACACGGCGGAAGCAGCGCTTAATTCTGCTATACGGAATATAGTAGTTACGCAATCCACTTTTTATGTATAGGCCATCATCGCCGATACGCAGCTTGCCAATCTCCCTCGCGCGCTGATAGTCAGGGCCAAGCACCTTGCTGTCGCAGATATCATTCGTAAGGGAATAAAACTTCATGGCATGTCTCCTCCGTCGTAATCCAATTCATTCACTGGTTTAAATTGACAGATTATCAGTGAGAGTATTGTAACATATCAACACAGAATATGCAACATTTCCACCAGAATTTTGTGAAACTATTTTAAATTACCAGAATCCAAGCCTTTATTTTACGGTTTGAGCTGTTTTCTTTCATAAAACGCTGTTCACCGAATAAAGGCGATTTGCGCAAAACAAAACCGAGGTCCTACTGTTCTACAGCTCAGTTCCTCGGTTTTGTTTTATTTCGGGACTATGGCCCCTTTATAATTTGGCAGCGGGAGAAGGATTCGAACCCTCACATACGGAGTCAGAGTCCGCTGTGCTACCTTTACACAATCCCGCTTCACGAACATTAGCTATTATAGCGTATAAAACTAAAATGTCAAGTTATTTTTTCTTATTCTTTTTAATAGACCTGTTCGCGCGTTTATGTTACAATAAAATAAAACAAGCGAAAGGATGCCGCGTGATGATCGCTCCAAAAGAAACCGAATTCGTGAAATTCAGCTCTGCTGAGGAAGAGCTCGCCTTTCTGCGCTCCTGCGGACTTGTGACAGCCAAGGCTGTGAAAAGCAAGGTCTTTTGCTACAAGGGCACATACACACGCTGGCCGGTATTCTGCCGTGTCATCGGAAAAACCAGTTCCGGCGCGGCCGTGCTCTCGCTTCCCGGCGGCGAGCACTGCATCAGCACGGACTACCTGTCCGAAATGCAGTCCGGTTCCGCAAAACTGTACAGGGACGCCTGTGAGATCAACGCGATTTCCTCATACGTCGCTTTCGACGTTGAAACCACCGGCTTGTCCCCTCAGTCCGACAAAATAATCGAAATAGGCGCCGTAAAATATACCGATGGGCGCGAGATCAGCCGTTTTCAGGCACTTATAAACCCAGGATTTCCTATCTCGGCATACATCTCCGAGCTGACCGGTATAACCAATGCGGAGCTTCACAATGCGCCGGACATTTCATCTGTTCTGCCGGAGTTCCTGAGTTTTCTGGGAAATTGTCCTGTAGCCGCACATAACGCCCCCTTTGACAAGAGCTTCCTTGAAAAAGCCTGCTCGGGGGCCGGCATTTCTCTCGTCAACAGTTTTTACGATACGCTGACGCTTTCGCGCGAGATCTTTCCCGGCCTTTCAAGTTATAAGCTCCAGGACCTGATACATACTTTTGATCTCGACGGCGGTACCGCTCACAGGGCTCTGTTCGACGCCTGCGCCGCAGCACAGCTTTTTGAACTCTGTAAAACAACTCCTTTCGCTTCCAATGATAGAACTTTTTTCCAATAAGCTCAATAGTATTTTGTTTCGTACAAGAAATTTATGCAAAAATACTCAATATTGTCTTGAATTTTGTGAACGACTATGGTAAACTTCATTTCAGCGATAACATTTTTAGTTGTTTTGCCGAATTCAAGGAGGTCAACACCGAATGAACAGAGATCTTATTATTAAGCTCTCCCGTATCCTGAACTGGGTCACCGCGGGACTCATGCTATTGCTTTTAGTCACCTTTGCCCTGCCCTATTTCAACTACACCGGCGGAGAAAAGGAAGTTATCTCTATCTGGGGTTATCTAGGTTTTCCCAGCGCTTTCGAGCAAATGGAGGACCTTATGGATGTCAAGTTCCTCAGCATCAAGGAGCTTAATGTTGTTCTCGGTCTGATCATTATCGGCATCATCAGCATCATAACTCTGCCGATCAAGAAGGGCGTTGCAACCCAGCTCTTCCCGCTTATTTGGTGCATATGGGGCCTTGTCGGCTACTTCAGCAGCCAGTTTATCCTGTTGGGCAACACCTTTGCCTACTATGTACATCTCATTATCATCATTATCACTACGCTCGTTGTTCTCTTTAATATCTTCCTATACATAAAAGAGCTTGTGACCAGGCCCGAATCCGAATATATGGATCTGGACGCATGGAGTTGATTATTTGCCTGCGAAAATAACGTCATACTCCGAAGCCGGTTTATATGAGCCGGCTTCGTTTTTTTGAGGTGATTGCCGATGTATTCCTGTAATCTCTGTCCCCGCGAATGCGGAGCCCTCCGCTCAAATACCCCCGCCGGCTTTTGCCTTAGTCCTGAAAGGGCTGTTGTCTGCCGCGCCGCGCCGCATTTTGGCGAAGAGCCCTGTATCAGCGGCACAAGAGGCAGCGGCGCAATATTCTTCGCGGGCTGCAATCTGCGCTGCGTTTTTTGCCAGAACCGCGAGATAAGCCGCGAAACGGGGGTAGGAAAGACTGTTTCCGACAGCGAGCTGCGCGAAATCATTGACAGACTGCGCGACGGCGGCGTGCACAATATAAACCTTGTAACGCCCAGCCATTTCAGCGCGTCAATATTTCACGCGCTGGACGGATCCGACGTGGGACTTCCGATCATTTGGAACAGTTCCGCTTATGAAAAGACGGAAACTCTGCGCATGTTCGAGGGCCGCGTTAACGTATATCTTCCCGACATGAAATACTCTGACGCTCAGCTCTCGGCGCGCTATTCTCTCGCCCCCGACTACCCTGAGAGGGCAAAAAGCGCGATCATGGAGATGTTTCGACAGACAGGTCCCTGCCGTTTTGACAGTGACGGAATTATCCAAAGCGGCGTCATTATCCGGCACCTCATGCTGCCTGATGCGCTGGACAACACTCTTGGCGTTATCGATTGGGTGGCTGAAACCTTTCCCCTTGGAAGCGTAATGTTCAGCCTCATGAGCCAATACACGCCGCCGTCCGAGGGGCTCGAGGACTTTCCGGAGCTTCAAAAAACCGTCTCCCCGATAGATTACGACGCCGCCGTCAGCTACATGGAGCTATGCGGCCTTGATTTCGGCTATACACAGGAGCCCGGCTCTGCTACAGAAGAAATGCTGCCGGAGTTCGACGGCACCGGCGTATAGCACGTTTATAATAAAGAATGACCTGCCGCCTTACACTCCGGCCCCAAAAAACAGCGGGCCGGAGTTTTTTTGCTGTTGACAATGTAAACAACATATGTTATCATCTGTTTACAACGTAAACACAAGGAGTGCAACATATGGATGACAGGAAAACCAAGCTTACCTCTTCTGAATGGTATGTCATGGAGTGCCTTTGGGATAATGCACCACTCACCGGACGCGAGGTGACCGAAGCATTGGAAATGAAAATTGGTTGGAACCGCAGTACAAGTCTGACCATGCTCAAACGCATGACAGAAAAAGGGCTTATCTCATGCAGCAGCGGCGCCAATATAAAAACCTATTCCCCGCTCATATGCCGCGACGACGCAGTCGAGCGCGAGACTGAAAGCTTTCTGCGCAGGGTATACCACGGCAGCCTGAGCCTGATGCTGAGCTCTATGACCGAAAAGCAGGAGCTCAGCCGCGAGGAGATCAGCGAGCTTTATGACATTCTGCGCCGCGCACAGGAGGAACAAAAATGACCGGGTGGATAGTCTCATCAAGTATTCTGATACTTGTCGTGACAGCGATGCGCTATATTCTGCTCGGCAGGTTAAGCCCACGGCTGCAATACGCGGCCTGGGCCGCAGTCGCTCTGCGTCTTCTCATCCCCTTCAGCTTTTTTAACAGCACTCTGAGCGTCATGAATTTCGTCAGGCCAGTTGAAAAAACGGCCTTCGTCGACATAATAAATTACAAGATACCGGTGATGAGCTTTGACGAGGCATATTCTCAGGTCGTCGATGAGTATGAGGCAGGCGGAGTT
>CAZIHY010000042.1:0-18186 GCA_964539115.1 uncultured Oscillospiraceae bacterium | reverse complement strand
AAAAACGAAAAAATATCAAAAAGATGTTGACCTCCCGGTCGGCAGGTGGTATATTAATAATTACCTGTCAGCCGAGAGGCTTTTTTGCGTGCGCAAAAATTGCCCCCGGGGGTTCTGAGCAGGGAGGCAAACGGCCCCGAAGCGGGCCAAATATTAAAGGAGGTGCCGATATGCGAGTCAAAGTTACTCTCAGATGCAATGAGTGCAAGCAGAGGAATTACAACACCATCAAGAATAAGAAGAACACTCCTGACAAGCTTGAAATGAACAAGTATTGTCCTTTCTGCCGCAAGCACACTGCCCACAGCGAAACCAAATAAGTCTCTTAATTGAAAGGATGTGCGAAAATGGCTAAAGAAGAGAACAAGAACAATGTCCCCGCCAAGGCCGCAAAGACCGCAGTTAAGAGAGAAGACAAGCCCAAGAAGAGCTTTTTCAAGTCTATCGCTAAGTGGTTCCGCGATATGAAGGCCGAGCTTAAAAAGGTCGTTTGGCCCACCCCGAAGCAGACGCTCAATAACACAGCCGTCGCTCTGGTCGTCATGATCGCAGCCGCGATAGTTCTCTGGGCTTTCGACAGTCTCGCTCAGGCGGCTGTTAAGGCTCTGATTTCCCTTGCAGGTTGACAAAAATGAGTGAAACAGCAAAATGGTATGTCGTCCATACCTATTCCGGGTATGAAAATACGGTCGCTGCCGCAATCATGAAGGCAGCTGAGAACCGTAGGATGCAGGACCTTATTCACGAAGTCAACATTCCCCTCGAAACCGTTACAGAGCTCACAGAATCCGGCGAAAAAGCGGTCGATCGTAAGGTTTTCCCGGGTTATGTGCTCGTAAAAATGATCATGACCGATGAGAGTTGGCATCTTGTCCGCAATGTCCGCGGCGCGACCGGCTTTGTCGGAAGTGATGGAAAAGCCGTCGCCCTTACCGATAAGGAGATCCAGGATCTCGGCGTTGAGCGCCACGAGATCGTCGTCGGCTTTGAGCTTGGCGACACTGTCAAGGTCATTGACGGCCCGCTGGAGGGCTTCTTCGGCACGGTGGACGAGCTTGACGCGGACAAGGACCGTGTTCGCGTTATCGTCTCCATGTTTGGCAGAGAGACGCCGGTCGACCTAGAGATAGAGCAGGTCGAGCCGGTCAAAGATTAATCAGGAGGTGCTTTAAATTGGCACAGAAAATAGTTGGATACGCCAGATTCCAGGTTCCCGCAGGCAAGGCTACGCCTGCTCCCCCTGTCGGACCGGCCCTCGGCCAGTACGGCATCAATATCAGCCAGTTCACCAAGGACTTTAACGAGCGCACCAAGGGCGATATGGGCATGATGATCCCCGTTATCGTCACTGTGTACTCCGACCGCAGTTTTACCTTCGTCACCAAGACGCCCCCCGCAGCCCTTCTCATCAAGAAGGCGCTCGGCATAGAGACCGCTTCCGGCGTTCCCCAGAGAGATAAGGTCGGCACTCTCAGCCGCGAAGATCTCCGCAAGATCGCCGAGCAGAAGATGCCCGACCTTAACTGCACCGACATCGAATCCGCTATGAGCATGATCGCCGGCACCTGCCGCAGCATGGGCGTGCTTGTTGAAGCCGAGTAATCGGCCTCGTGGGAGGATCCATTCCGACTAACCACATTTGAAGGAGGATAAACAAATTGTTCAGAGGTAAGAATTATAAAGAGAGCTCCAAGCTCATAGATAAAAGCACACTTTACGATTCCGTCGAGGCATTTGACCTCGTGACCAAGGCCAGCCGCGCGAAGTTCGACGAGACCGTTGAGCTGCATGTTAAGCTCGGCGTCGACGGACGTCACGCCGACCAGCAAGTCCGCGGCGCCATCGTCCTGCCCCACGGCACCGGCAAATCCGTCCGTGTCCTTGTTTTCTGCAAGGAGGAGCGCGTTGAGGAAGCCCTCGCCGCAGGCGCTGATTACGCCGGCGGACAGGAATATGTCCAGAAGATCCAGAACGAGAACTGGTTCGAGTTCGACACCGTCATCGCCTCTCCCGACATGATGGGCACCGTCGGCCGTCTCGGTAAGGTCCTCGGCCCCAAGGGTCTCATGCCCTCCCCCAAGGCCGGCACCGTCACCCCGAATATCGCCCAGGCCGTCAGCGAGGCCAAGGCCGGTAAGGTCGAGTATCGTCTTGACAAGACCAACATCATCCACTGCCCCATCGGCAAGGTCAGCTTCGGAGCTGAGAAGCTCAACGACAACTATCTCGCCCTGATCGGCGCCATCATCAAGGCGAAGCCTGCGGCTGCAAAGGGCCAGTACATCCGCTCCTGCGTAACCGCTTCCACCATGGGCCCCGGCGTCAAGATCAACGCTAACAAGCAGCTTTGATTTATCAGGCCATTACGGTCATATAAAAACAGCAAAGGTACAGATCAAAAATCCGTACCTTTGCTGTTTTTTAGTTCTATATTTTGTCTTTTTGTTCCCCAGTCCCGCGATTTTCAGCGCCCACCTTCCTCTCGCGGACAAGGCTAGCTATCCAGTTGTATGTGCCGAAGCCCATAAAGAAGATCACGGCACAAATGACGAAGCGAAAAAGAAGGGTCAGCCAGAAATCGGCCCTATTATACAAACAAACCTTTAACTTTACATAGATTTAACATTTATGCTGTTTTAGATTTTACTTTTCTCCTATAACATTAAAATAATATAAAAAATGCGACGGAGGAACCATGATGACAATCTACTCATTTCTGACTCTGTTCGGCGGGCTTGCGTTCTTTCTTTACGGTATGCATGTCATGTCGTCCAGTCTCGAAAAGTTGTCCGGCGGCAAGCTGGAAAAGATCCTCAAGAAGATGACCTCCAGCCCGTTCAAGAGCCTTGCACTGGGCGCGGGAATTACTATCGCGATCCAGTCCTCATCTGCAGCAACCGTAATGCTGGTAGGACTTGTCAACTCCGGTATAATGGAGCTCGAGCAGACGATTGGCATTATCATGGGATCCAACATCGGCACCACGCTGACAGCATGGATGCTCAGCCTGACGGGTATAAACAGCGATAATGTGTTTATCAACATGCTCAAGCCCGCAAATTTCTCGCCCGTCGTTGCGGTTATCGGAATACTTCTCATCATGGTTACAAAGCGGCAGCGCAGAAAGGACATAGGCTCCATACTCCTCGGCTTCTCCGTACTCATGTTCGGAATGGAACTCATGAGCGATTCTGTCTCCCCGCTGGCGGATTCTCCGTCGTTTGCCAGCATTCTTGTCGCTTTTAATAATCCGTTGCTTGGCATACTTGTCGGCACCGTGTTTACGGGAATTATCCAGTCTTCCGCAGCGTCCATCGGTATCCTTCAGGCACTTTCAATGACGGGCAGTATCTCATTTGGTATGGCTATCCCTATCATCATGGGTCAGAACATCGGCACCTGTGCCACTGCCCTGCTCTCCGCCATCGGAGTTAAGCGCAGTGCAAAGAGAGTTTCCATTCTGCATCTGAGCATCAAGATCATCGGCACCATCATCTGCTGCATACTATTTTATGGCTTAAATGCGATTTTCAATTTCTCCTTTGTAGATGTTCCAATAAACACAGTCGGAATCGCAATGTGCCATACAATATTTAATATACTAAACACCGTGCTGCTCATGCCGTTTTCAAAACATCTTATCAATCTCACCTGCAAGCTTATCCCCGATACAAAGGACACGGAGTCCGGCGTCCTGCTTGACGGCCGCTTGCTCAACTCCCCCTCTTTCGCTATCGCGGAATGCTCCAATCTCACGATCGACATGGCAACCAAGGCACAATCCAATACGCTCAAGGCGCTGTCCCTCTTCCGGACTTGGGATCAGAACGTAGTTGACGAGGTTACTGCCCTAGAGGATACGCTTGACCAATACGAGGATGAACTCGGATCCTTCCTGGTAAAAGTCGCTTCAAAGACCTTATCAGACAATGACAGCCGGACCGTATCCAAACTTCTGCATGCGATAGGAAACCTTGAACGCATCGGTGATCATGCGCTGAACCTTCAGGAGAGCGCGATCGAGATGCACGAGAAGGAGCTGCACTTCTCGTCTGCTGCAAGACAGGAGCTGGATGTTATAATATCCGCGCTCACAGAGATATTGGATATGGCCGTACGAGCCTTTGCCACTGGGGATATTGTCCTCGCTTCCCATGTCGAGCCGCTTGAAGAGGTCATCGATCAGCTTGTCGAATCAGCACGAATGAGGCACATCGCCCGTCTTAAGCGCGGCGAATGCACGATCGAGCTTGGCTTTGTTCTGTCTGATATTCTCAATAACATAGAGCGTATATCTGACCAGTGTTCCAATGTTGCCGTCTGCATGATCGAGACCCAGAAAAACAGCTTCGACACCCACAGCTATCTGCACGACGTAAAATCCAGCGCGGATTCCGGCTTTGACGAGGAATTCAACAAATACATAAACAAATACGTCCTTCCCTGAGGCGTTAAAACCCTGCGGCACAGAATTTCTCTGGGCCATAGTTAAAGAACTCCCGTTCTCGATAATCGAGAACGGGAGTTCTTTTATATCTGCATAAAAGCCGAAAGATATACGGCAAATTTCATTGAAGCTTACCTGATATCTGGAAAGCGCAGCTTCACGCTTTGAATAAAACTTTTTAGAATCTGGTCTCCGGAATATGGCTTATAGAAAATTCCGAACGATAACGCAGGGGCGTCCTCAATTTTTATAGTCCTTAAATTATTCTCAGCCTGTGCCAAAACCTCTGGCAGAATCGCCAAGCCGAATCCGGCGCCCGCCAGAACAACGGCCGCCTCCGAAGAACTGCAGAAATGTGTGCCCGCTGGATTTCTGCCCTCGGCAAGCCTCCATTGCAATTTTGCGATTTCAGGGTCAAGAGTGATAGGATCGCAAAAGATCAGCTTTTCCTCCTTTAGTTCCTGAATCGACACACGCTCCTTTTCGACAGGCAAATAATCTTCGCGGCAAACGCAAACAAGGCTGCTGCGCTGCAATTCCCGGAATAATAGCTTTGTGCCTGTTTCTCCGCCTTCGCGTATGTCCAAAACCACATCCGCCATCTCTGTTTCAAGTAAATGAAACAGCTGCTCATGCGGCACGACATGGAGACGCGGATGCAGATTAGGGTGTTCAGACAAGAGATCATTCAATACTTCGGTCAGCAATTTCAGTTGGATATAGCTGCTGCAGCCTATGGAAAGAAGCTCCATCGGCCGGTCATCAGGATTACTGAAGCGGAGCTTTGCTTGCGCTTCAATCGAAATTATACTTTTCGCGTCGGAAACAAATGCCTGCCCCTCAGGCGTAATCTCGACTAAACGTGTAGAGCGCCGGAAAAGCTTTACGTTCAATTCATTTTCCAGCATCTTGATTTGATGCGTAATAGCGGGTTGTGAAACATTCATTTGTTCCGCGGCACGCGCAAAGCTCAGGGAATCCGCAACCGCCAGAAAGCAGCCAAGTTGAATGGTATTCGTATATTTGTCCCCCTTTGCAGTATATAACAGTAATCATTTACTTGTTTAAAGATAGCATATAACAGGCATCTTTTCAAGAAAATTAATAAATATTTTTTATTATTAATGATAAAGATTTAATAATAAATTAGCACTCTCAACTTGACAGTGCTAAAACATGCAGATATAATATAGTCAGAAATAAAAAACAGTCCCGTTCCTGGGACGCACATTGAAAGGAGATTATTATGTTACTGCCTTATACTCTTGCAAAGTCCATGTTTGATGAAGTTTTCGATTCTGCTTTTAACAACCGCAGCATGGGCGGCATGATGAACACAGACATTAAGGAAAACGACCAGGGTTATGAGTTGATCATTGACCTCCCCGGAGTTGAAAAGGAAAACCTTTCTGCGGAACTGAAAGACGGCTATCTCAGCATCAGCGCAACGATCGGCCATCCAAATGATGAGGAAACAAAGAATCAGAAGTATCTGCGCCGCGAGAGGTTCATCGGCTCCTGCCGCCGTAGCTTCTATGTCGGAGAAAGGCTGACGCAGGAGGACATTCATGCCAAGTTTGAAAATGGCACTCTGCATTTGTTCATACCCAAGCATCCTCAGACCGCTCAGCTCGAAACCAAAAACCTGATCGCCATCGAGGGTTAAACAAGGGGCGGCGCTGCAATTCTGCAGCGCCGCTTTATACTATTTTAAAGACCCCATGCAGATCATAATGGGAATTCTGAATATTATATTGGGTATCATGCTGTTTGTCTCGCCCGTATCGCTTACTGCAACCACTTTTGCATTCATATTTGCGTTTATGCTGAGATATTCAGCGGCGCGGAAAAAATTTCCTTTGCGGGGAAGCTGAAATACTACCAGATCATGAATACAGGAATTATGACATTCAGCGGAATTATAAGCATTATATTAGCGGTTCTGTTCTTCGTGTTCCCGCTGTTGTCGTTCTCTTAATTAAATTATATCATGGCCGACTATTTGATCGTAAGCGGAGTTTCCCTGTTTATTGAAGCCATGTCCATGAGAAGCCTGTCCGCCGCTGATACGCTGCTTTTTGGGAAATTTATAATGAAACGGCCGATTTAAGCCATACTTATAACTGTACAGTCTCACATAAACACAGACCGGCAGATCATACAGTATGGAGGTTCAGATAAAAATGAGGAGCAGATTTGACAGCGAGCTTCGCGAACTGAACGAGGCACTGGCCAAAATGGGATCACTGTGCGAGGAGTCCATTGCTCTTTCCGTCAGCGCGCTCATAAGCGAAAAAAAAGAGTTGGCAGAGGATGTAAAAGGACTTGAACGCGAGATCGACGTCATGGAACACGACATTGAATCCATGTGTCTGCAGCTTTTGCTGCGGCGTCAGCCGGTCGCGCGCGACCTGCGCCTGATATCAGCAGCACTCAAGATAATAACTGACATGGAGCGCATAGGCGATCAGGCCTCGGACATAGCGGAGATAACAGCCTCTATCAGCGGCCACAGTTTGGACGACTGTGCTCACATCGAGGAAATGGCAAATGCCGTGATCCAAATGGTAAATGAGAGCGTCGACGCCTTTGCAGAACGGGACACGAACCTTGCCCATGAGGTGATCGAGCATGACGATGTTGTAGACGCGCTCTTCAAAAAAGTAAGGATGACGCTTATAGATACGATCGCGTCCAACCCCGACAATGGCGAAACAGCTCTTGGTCTTCTGATGATCGCAAAATATCTTGAACGCATCGGCGACCATGCGACGAATATTGCTGAATGGGTCATTTTCTGCATTACCGGACTGCACCACGGCGTGGATGCAATTTAGACACAAACAGGCCTCCCGCGTTTTACTGTGGGAGGTCTGTTTGTGTTTTATTCCTGGGTCAGCGTATCGACATAGGATGCCAGCCGCTCTGTCTTATCCTCACATACGGCTTTATCAGTGCCGCGGACAAGGATATATATTTTGATCTTAGGCTCAGTACCGCTTGGCCTGACGATAAAGCTGCTACCGCCGCTAAGCTCGAAATACAGGACATTGGAACCGCTGATCTCTGTCTTTCCAACTTCCCCGAGGCCAAAGACGCTCACCCTGCCCGTCTTGTAGTCGCGTATACGCAGAACAGGCTCGCCGCCGATACTCTGCGGCGGATTCTCGCGCAGCCTTGCCATGAGCGCCGCCATCTTCTCAAGCCCGTCGACTCCCTGCATAACCAGGTTGATAGTCTTTTCAACAAAGCGGCCATACTTTTTGTAAATTTCTTCCATCGCGTCGAGCAGCGTCATCCCGCGCTCAAAATAGTGCGCGGCCATCTCCGCTATCATCATGGAGGCCGTGACCGCGTCTTTATCGCGGACATAGTCCCCCATCATATAGCCGTAACTCTCTTCATAGGCCATCAGGTACTCATAGCTTCCGTCGCGCTCAAACTCTGCAACCTTTTCCGCCATGTACTTGAAGCCGGTGAATGTCTCCGCGACATAAACACCGTTTTTCTCCGCGACATCGCGCGCGAGCTCAGTCGTCACTATAGTCTTGATCGCCGCCGCGTTTTCGGGCAGCGTTCCCTTTGCGCGTCGGGCAGTTATGATATAGTTCAGCAGCAGCACGCCCATCTGGTTGCCGCTGATCGGGACATATTCGTCCTCCCTTCTGACCATAACTCCAACGCGGTCAGAGTCCGGATCCGTTCCTATTATAAGGTCAGAGCCGACCTTTCGGGCCAGATCCACAGCGAGATAAAACCCCTCCGGGTTTTCCGGATTGGGGCTGGCGACCGTGGGGAACGAACCGTCGAGAACCATCTGCTCCTCGACTGGGAACAGATGCTTCACGCCAAGCGTATACAGCGCCTCAGGAACCAGTTTGTAGCCGGCGCCGTGGAATGGCGTATAAACTATCCGGAAGTCGTCCGCCACACGTTTTACAGCGTCAGGATCGATGGACTGCGCCATGACCTTTGCCATAAAAGCCCTATCCGTCTCCTCTCCGATCATCTCGATAATACCGCTTTCAAGCGCCTTTGTGAAGCTCTCGCCGTGTACCCCGTTAAAAATATCGGTCTTACGCATTTCACCGGCTATAGCCTCAGCATGCGCCGGAGGCAGCTGCGCACCGTCAGACCAATATACCTTATAGCCATTATATTCCTTTGGGTTGTGACTCGCGGTTATATTTATGCCTGCTGTTGCGCCGTAATAGCGGATAGCGAAAGAGAGCTCAGGCGTCGGACGCAGCGCGTCAAAGATACGAACGTGTATCCCATTTCCCGCCATGATCCTTGCAGCCTCCTGCGCAAAAAGCTCACTGTTCCTGCGGCAGTCATAGCAGATGACAACGCCCTTTTCGGCGGCATCAGGGCCTTCCCGATTGATGACGTTGGCAAACGCCTGCGTCGCTTGACGAATCACATGGATGTTCATGCGGTTGATGCCCATCCCCATAATGCCGCGCAGGCCGGCGGTGCCGAATTCCAGTGGGGCATAGAAACGGCTTTTGATTTCCTTGTCGTTTCCCTCAATGGCGGCGAGTTCCTGCCACTCTGCCTCTGAAAGAACAGGGCTGTCCAACCAGCGCTGGTATTCGGATTTATAGCTCATTATACTCTTCCTCCTCAATCTCGCATTCCCCGCTTACGAGAGCGAGCGCATCCTCAAGAAGTGTCCGCGGGACATAAATGTCAGTTCCGCTGCCGCTCATGCCCAGAACGACGCGTCCAAAGCTGCCGTCGTTCGGATATTGCCGGACGGCCGGAATGCCAAACGCTGACAGCATATTGATAAGCATCTCGTCCTGCATGTCGATACTCATGCAGTGGGTCAGAAACGCCGGGCTGACAAACTCCCCGTTTTCGTCACGGGGCCATGCATCCGCCAGCTTTCCGACAGGCGACCAGCCCCAGAGGAGCTTTCCGCTCTCGGGCAGCCTGGCTCCGCAGTTCGGACATACCGACTCCCCCGCTGTATATTCAATTTTACATTTCGGACACTGCATATATGCTTCCTCCACGTTTATTTGTGATACTTTCTTCCCTCATGGATAGTGAATGCACGGTATATTTGTTCTGCGAGCATAACTCGCGCCAGATGATGTGGGAAGGTCATGCGCGACATTGAAAGCCGCATAGCCGCCATTTTCTTCACCCGCTCCGACAGTCCGAATGAACCGCCGATGATAAAACAGAGCTTTGTCTTGCCGGAGAGGGCCTTTTCCGCGAACAACGCCGCAAGCTCCGGACTGTCAAGCTCCCTGCCCTCGACACACATCGCGATGACAAAGGCATCCTTCGGAATGTTCTGGATTATCGCGTTGGCCTCACGGTCAAGTGCGGCCAGCACCTCCTTTTCGGAGGGCGCGTCAGGCAGGCGTTCCTCGCCCAGCTCTGCAAGCTCGAAACGGCAGAATGCGCACAGACGCTTTCTATATTCCTCAAACGCGGCAATGAAATGCTTTTCCTTCATTTTACCTACGCATACAAGCTTCACGTTCATCATGGGCAGCGGCTCCTTTCGACAACGATATCAAGAGGCTCCGCCGCCGGAGCGACACAGAGGCTGACGTCCATGCCGTCCAGTGCGCTGGATACCGTCCTGAATGCAACGGCAGGGTCGTTGTTCTCGCGGCTGAGGTGGCCGAGAACTATGTATCTTGTTCCGCTTTCCACAAGCCTGCGCGCAAGAACGGCGCAGTCGGCGTTTGAGAGATGCCCATGATCGGAGAGGATGCGGCGTTTGAGCTGGAACGGATAGCTGCCGTACCGCAGCATCTGCTCGTCGTGGTTTGCTTCTATCACAACTGCGTCCGCGCCCAACACACCATCAAGAATTTCGTCCGTAACGCAGCCCATATCAGTCGCCAACGCAAAAACGCAGTCTCCCTCGACGCGATAGCCGACGCTCTCGTCCGTGTCATGCGGTGTGTGGAAAGCCCGCACATTCATCCCCGAAATAAGCGTGTTCTCGCCGGGCAATAACTCCCGCAAACGCTCTTCGACCCCCGCAAGCGACCACCTTAGGTGGTTTGCCACCGTGCGGGGGGCGAATATCGGAATATTATAGTATTTTATAAGCATCGGAAGCCCGGATATATGGTCGGAATGTTCATGTGTGATGAGTATGCCTCCGAGCTTTTCCGGCGTAAGACCAAGCCGAGCAAGGCCGGTCTTGATACGTCTCATGGAGATACCCGCATCAATGAGCAGGCTGCCGGAATTGGATGCGACGACGGTGCAGTTTCCGGAGGATCCACTTGCAAGGGTAGTTATCCGCATAGGCTGTCCGAAAACTCCGGCTTATCCGGTTCTGAAACCAAGCGGATATCCGCGCCCAGCAACGACAGCTTTCCGACCAGGTCCTGATAGCCCCGCTCGATATAGTGGATATCCTCGACCTGGGTCACTCCTTCTGCGCAGAGGCCGGCGATGACCATTGCAGCGCCCGCACGAAGATCGCAAGCGGCAACCGGCGCGCCCGTGAGCTTGGAAACGCCCTCGATGACGGCTGTCTTGTCATCAACATGGATGATCGCTCCCATCTTCAGCAGCTCATTGACATATTTATAGCGGTTGTCCCATACCCCTTCGGTTATAACGCTTGTCCCCTCCGCGAGGGTAAGCGCTGTGCTGATCTGAGGCTGCATATCTGTCGGGAAACCGGGATATGGAAGGGTTTTAACATTTGTCCGGAGGAGTTTTCCCTCGCGCCTGACGAGGACGGAATCCTCCCGTTCCTCGATCTCAACGCCCATCTCGCGCAGCTTCGCACTGATGCAGTCGAGATGTTTTGGGATCACATTTTTGACCAGCACCTCGCCTCCGACAGCGGCGACCGCCGCCATGAAGGTCCCTGCCTCGATCTGGTCGGGGATTATACTGTAGCACCCGCCATGCAGTTTGGTAACACCATTTATCTTGATAACATCCGTTCCCGCGCCGCGCACATCCGCGCCCATGGAGTTGAGGAAGTTCGCAAGGTCAACTATATGCGGCTCACGCGCGGCATTCTCGATCGTCGTCCTGCCTTCCGCCTTGACGGCCGCGATCATGATGTTCATAGTTGCGCCGACAGATACCTTGTCAAGATATATTCTCGCACCACGGAGCTTTCCATCCGCCGTGTTTGCATACACGAAACCGTCAGAGACGTCGACGTCCGCCCCGAGCGCCTTCATGCCCTTTATATGCTGGTCTATCGGGCGGACCCCGAAGTTGCAGCCGCCGGGCATCGTCGTCTTGGCTCTTCCAAAGCGTCCGAGCATCGCGCCTATAAAATAATATGAGGCGCGGATCTTTCTCATCAGTTCATAGGGCGCTCCGGTCTCGCGCACGCTGGTGCAGTCGATCTCCACAGTCGTCCGGTTGACCATGCTGATTTTCGCCCCGAGGTGACTGAGCATGTTCAAAAGCATGTCCGTGTCGCTGATCTCAGGCATGTTCTCTATACGGCAGACGCCCTCTACCATAAGGGCTGCGGGAATGATCGCAACGGCGGCATTCTTCGCACCGCTTATCTCGACCTCGCCATACAGCTTGTTTCCGCCGTTAATAACGTATTTATCCAAAATTTACACCTTCCCTGTCAGCTCATGTTGTAATCATATCTTAGTTATATCCAATATGTATATGACATAGCCCATTTTAGACAGTTAAGAATTATTGTCATTTTAAATGGTAGTTTATTGTATCACATTATTTTCATAAAAGCAAAATAAATCCTTACTGCAGCAGTTCCTCGCGGCCCGAAACCGCGTTTATACAAAAATCTCCCGCATCTGTTTTGATTTTCCATGCAGGCGTAAGAGTAGCTTCTCCGGAAACAGGCACGCTTATAATATATCCCTCTTCGACGGAATATACGCTGCCGCAGTCATAGTCCCTCTCGCTCACAAGCGCGAGAAAACTCACCAGCGCCGAGGCGCAATCCATCGTTTCCGCGCCTGTCGTGCCAAAAACTTCGTCAAAGGCGCGCTGCCCGACCGCCAGCAGAAGCGACTGCTGGGAAAAATTCATCTCGATCCGGCTGTTAAATACCTCGCTTCCGCGAAAACGCCAGCCGAGCTCCACAATGGTCAGATCGCCGGCGTCAACAGAGCGTACAAATGAATCGATGCCAAGCTTCTTTGCCGCTTTTTTTGCCGCTGCCTCGGCATCACCATTGATGTCCCAGGAATCTCCGGAAAAAACTATCTCCATCTCTCCCGTGCCGCGAAAACGGGCTTCGCCCTTGTCACAGCTGTAATGCAGAACGTTTCCTCCCTGGTCATATACTGCCGCGTGTCCGAGCAGCGACTTCACGGCCGACAGCTCGCTGTCTGTATTGCGCGTGAGAATATACTCCTCAGGAGCAGCGGCAGACACATCTATAGAATCAGAAAGCTCTATGCCGCGCTGTGCATAAACCATTATCAGATCATTTTTCATATTTTTTTCAGAAGCCAGCGCATCTCTCTTAAAGCCCAGCAAAAGTCCTGCAAAGACAAGGTTGATCGCGAAAAGTACGACAAGTATTATATTTTTCAGCTTTGATGAATCCATAATCCCTATCTCTCGAAAATCACCCAGTCGGGCTTTGTCTCGACTCCATCATCTATCAGACAGAGCAGCGGTTCTCCGCCGCCTTCGGATGCTATCATGGCGAATGCCTGCTTTTCAGGCAGTGGAAGTATGCTCCCTTCCCCAATAGTATACTCCCGCAGGAAAAACTCACAGGAGGTTATGTGCCCGCCCGCGACTGTTATCTCCGCCGCAGCTCTGCCGTCCGGTAACCTCACCGTAAGGCCGTTTGAGACATATTGGAAAATTACTCTAAAAGCGCCGTCGTTCTCAGAATATGTTACGGAGCTCAGCATCAGCTCGCAGTTTCCGCGATATCCGGAGGAGACCCTCTCGGCAAGCTTGTAAGACGCGTCGACCACATCCTCCAACCCACCGGCATCCACGGAAAGCAGGCTTCCGCCGCTCTGCCGGAAGGTAACGGCCCCGTCCGGAGAAAGTCTGAGCGTTGCGTCGCCGTCAACAAAGACCGGCGTCCCATCCAGCTCCGCGTAAGGCAGCGCGATGAAGCTGTTCATGCCAAAGTAGTCCATGAGCGTGCTCCCGTCGGCTTCCGCCCTGAGCGGATTTATCACAGTTGTCACCGGAAATTCGATGCTGCCGCCGACAACCAGCGTATATGGGTCTATACCGTCGTTTCCTTCGGTCTCAAAAACAAATTCTGCTCCATTTTCCTCCAATCCGGAGGCGTCCGTGCTGAGCGTCGCAAGCGTGCTGCACCGATATGCGTTTCCATCCCTGGCACGGATGTAATACAGCCATACTTCGTCCTCTGAAACTGAGAGGCAAAGTCTGGCAGCCGTATGCTCGGAAACCCCGCCGTTTACATCGGATCCCAGCCATGCGGAGAGGACTCCCAACGGCTGGGCATAGATAAAATCGAAAAATACATTGGGGCCGGACAGCGCGCTTTCCCACTCGTCAAAACCGACTTGCTCCGGCGTTCCTGCCGAGCCGAGAGCCTCGGCCAGCGCGGCGGAATATCTCGCATACAGGTCTTCGACAGCCGTTACGTCATACCGCACACCGTATCGTCCGCCGGCGGAATCCGTCACCGCGGCGGCCAGCGGCTTTGCACACTGCGCATATCCGCGCACATCCCCGTCCAAAGCGGCGCTCTCGCCGCCTTCCGTACCTATAAATCTCAATATTCCAACATCCGAATACACCGCCAGCCTGCACAGCATCAGAACAGCGCTGAGAGAAAGCAAAACGATAAGACAGGTCTTGACGATCTCAATATACGCTCGCCTATTCATCCTGCGGTCCCCCAACAGGCAGGATCACGGTTATCACCGTACCCTTGCCCAGAGCGCTTTCAAGTTCGATCTTTCCATCGTGGCGCATGACTATCTCCTGCGCTATTGATAGACCGAGCCCGGTCCCTCCAGATTCGCGTGACCTAGCCTTATCGACCCGATAGAAGCGGTCAAAAACCTTACTGACATCCTCTTTGGGGATGCCAATCCCGTTGTCCTTGACCGTGGCCCAGACCATTCCATCTTCAAAGCCGGCGGAGAGCATGATACGCCCGCCGTCATGGGTATATTTGATGGCGTTCGAAACCATATTCATCAGCACCTGCTCTATCCTCGCCCTGTCTCCGCGGATCGGCGGCATGCCAGGCTCTATCTCCAGGGTAAAGTTGTGTTTATGGTTTTGCGCCTCTATTAATACGGCGTTATAGACGTCCTGAAGGGACTTGTCAAACGCGAAATTTTCAAAGTCAAATTGTATGCTGCCCGCGTCAAATCGCGAGAGCGTCAGAAGATCCTGAACTATTTTTGTCATGCGGTCGGATTCATTCACGATCACACGAAGGAAATCATGCTGCATCTCCGGCGGCAGTCCTTCAGTATCCTCAAGTGTTTCGGCATAGCTGCGTATGCTGGTTATCGGCGTGCGCAGCTCGTGCGAGACGTTGGCAACAAACTCCTTGCGCATCTGCTCGGAGCGCTGGAGCTCGTCTATATTGTTCTCAAGCTGCCGCGCCATGTCGCTGAACGTGCGAGACAGGACGCCGATCTCATCCCCTGCGTCCGAGGCCTCCAGACTGTGCTCAAAGTTCCCGCCCGCGACCTTCTCCGCCGCACTGGTGAGTTCCTGTATCGGCGTTACCATCGTCTTTGCCAGCATCAGGCTCAGAAGCACCGCGATCACGGCTCCAACAAGCATTGCGCGAAGGATGATCGTAAACAGCTCCGTTGAGAGCTCGGTTATAGTGTCCTTGTTATCGATTATATAGATGATATAGCTGTTTTCGCCGCCCTGTATCGGAAGGGCTATATCCATATACACGGCGGAGCTGTCGCTGGCATAGCCCTCCTTCCCTGCGAGGGCGGAAACGATGTTGGGCGTTATCTCAACTGACGAGGCATCCCCTGATCCTGTCAGGCATTCGCCTGTTTCTGCGTCCAGAATATAGTAATTTCGCTTACCGCTGTCTATTCCCAGCTGACCGGAATATGCCCTGAGTATATCCGCCATCCTGCCCGCGCCGCTGTCACCTGCGGCCGAGCGCAGGTCCTGGACCAGTTCTTCATCGGAGAACACCAACTTCATTTCCTCATAAAAATCGTTGAGATAGTAGCCGCGCACGCCGCGCATCAGAAACGCGGCAGTCACAGCTGTCAGCGATACTATTATAACGAGCATTATCAGTACGATCTTTGTATATAGGCTTCGGTTCATAGCTCCGCTCCCGATACGTCCCGGCCAGGTTATATGGTCAGGCGTTGAAGTAATATCCCGCTCCGCGCTTCGTTATGACATATTCCGGCTCCGCCGGATTATCCTCCACCTTCTCGCGCAGACGGCGCACAGCAACATCTACTGCGCGCAGATCTCCATAATAGTCATATTGCCAAACTTCGCTCATCAGTTCCTGACGGGAAATAACCTTTCCCGGGTTGGAGGCCAGGAACTTTATGAGCTCATATTCCCTTTGCGTAAGTTCCAGCTCTTTGCCATTTTTGAAAACACTGTGGCGGTCAAGGTCTATGGCTATGCTGCGGAAACGCAGAACATTCCCGCTTTCGACATAGGGTGTTTCAGCGCTGGTAGCAGCCCGGCGCATATTGGTCTTGACGCGTGCCAGCAGCTCCCGGACGGAAAAAGGCTTTGTTATATAATCGTCCGCGCCGAGTTCCAGCCCGAACACCTTATCCGTCTCCTCCTCTCGCGCGGTTATCATGATGATGGGCACGTTGTTGCCCTCCCCGCGCAGAGTGCGGCACACCTCAAAACCGTCCATATAGGGCAGCATGACGTCCAGCAGTATCACATCAGGATTTTCCCCTCTAGCCAGTTTGAGCCCTTCACGCCCGTCATAAGCTTTGAAAGTCTCATATCCCTCTTTTTTGAGATTAAAATCCAGAATGTCTACTATCGACTTCTCGTCGTCGACGATCAAAACCTTTTTACTCATCTGAATCCTCCAAAAGAAGCTTTGTCTTCAGTACGGCAAGCGCGGTCTTTGCGTCCGTTATCTCGCCGGACATAACCATTTTGACCAATTCGTCAAATTGTATATTTTGAACGTCCAAAAACTCATTTTGGTCGAGGTGCGCCTGTCCCTGTGTCAATCCCCGGGCGAGATAGAGGTGGAGTATCTCATGACAGTAACCGGGCGAGCAATACATTTCCCCAAGAGGGATAAGCTCCCTTGCGGTTATCCCGGTCTCCTCGCTGAGCTCGCGGACAGCGCACTCAATCGGTTCCTCCCCCTTCTCAAGCTTTCCCGCCGGGAGCTCCAGCAGATGCTCCTGAAACGGGTAACGGTACTGCCTTACGCACCGTACGTTTCCGTCATCAAACAGCGGCAGTATGCAAACGCCGCCGGGATGTTCAACGACCTCGCGCATACTGTGCGCGCCGCCGTAAAGCTCGACCTGATCGACCATCACATCCACGATTATCCCGCTGTAACTGTTAACTCTTCTGATCCTTTTCTCTGTATAATCCATGTTTATCACCATTTTCCCAAAAGGGTTTTGCTGTTTATTTTTTCGCTTTCTCTCCGGTCTCCGGCAGCAGGAAGGTTCCAAGCGCCATCAGCAGGCACAGTGCTGCGGCGGATACAAAAAGCAGTGTTCCTGATATATCCGCGAGCGGAGAAACAATAAAGGACGGTATGGCGAATCCGCCGACAAGGTAGTGTACAAGCGTTACAACGCCCTGCGCGCTTCCGAGATATTCCGAGCCGACTTCCTTAAGCCCGGCAAGAATGGCCATGAAAAACGCGCAGCCGATACTGACGAACAGTCCCAACAGGCAGATCAGAGGCAGAATAAAGCCGTCCGACACGACAGCGATCGGAAGCACACAGGCCGCCGAGAGCAGCATCAGCGTTATAAGAATAGGGCGGAACTTTCCGAGCCGCGCCTGTATATGCGGTATAATGACCGAGCCGACGATCGCCGCGATGTTAAGCATGCTGCTTATGCTATTCGCCTTAGTAGTTTCCATACCGCGGGTGTTTATAAGTACGGTCGGCAGAAGGGCTGAGACCGCATAGATAAAGCCGCAGAACATCGCACAGCATATCGCAACGATCCATACATTGCGCAGCTTCACAACACGGGAGATATACTTGAGAACGGGCTGGGACGGCGGAAGCACTGCGCCCTTAGGGGCGTTGCGTCCGAAAACCAGCCACATTACAGCGGTTATCAGCAGAACTATTCCCGACACAAACAGGGCCTGACGGTAGCCGGTGTAAAGCGGGCTGGTCAGCTGTGCCAGCGATATGCCGCTGGCTCCAATGCCGCAGTACAGGGAGAACGCAAGGCTCGACTCCCTCTCAGGAAACCACGCGTTGATGATTTTGCTGGAGGTCGCATGGACGCTGCCAACTCCGCAGCCGACGAACAGGCTGAGCAGGAAGAACACCGCATAGCTGTGTGTCAGCAGACGCAGAAGCGACGCCGCCGCCGTGATGAAGCAGAGCGTCACCGCGACACGCCTTGTTCCGAGGCGGTCGGCAAGCGTCCCTCCGCACACGCCGATTATACCGGCGACGACGGAAAATGACAGTGTAACAGCGGAAAACTGAGTTGTCGACAATCCGAAGTCCGCTATAAACTCAGCCGCGAATGCGGAGAGCTGAAACTGGGCGTAATTCGTTCCGAAGTTGGGAAGCGCGACAAGGATCAGCATAAGCCACCTGTACGCGCTCG
>CAZIHY010000041.1:0-18291 GCA_964539115.1 uncultured Oscillospiraceae bacterium | reverse complement strand
TTAGGACAGTCACCTTTTTTGTAATTACCGAATAAAATGGGTCAGGAGGTAGGAACAGTGCGAGACTTAGAAGACATTGGGAAAATGCTTCAGAAAAGCGGGAAAGCGCCTGAGCTGCGCTCGCTTGCGGAATCTCCAGAGGGAAAACGCCTGAGCGGGATGCTGGATGCGGAAGCCGTTGAAAAGGCGGCGAAGAGCGGGGATATGGATACTCTTCGCGGGATATTGCAGCAGGTTATGAGCACGGAGGACGGAAAGACACTTGCAAAGAAACTCAGCTCGATGATGGAAAAGTGACCTGAGGGAGGTGCAGAGCGGGTGAGTGAATTTGAGGACAAACTGAACAGTTTGCTCAGCGACCCGGATCAGTTTGGCAAGGTTGCGGAGATGGCAAAAAACCTGATGGACGGGGGACTGGGAGAGAAACTGTCGGGTATGTTCGGCGGGGACGCCCCGCAGGACGGAGCTCCGAAGCAGGAGCCGGCGGTGCCGGACGCAGACATGCTTGCTGGGCTGAGCCGGGTAATATCGGCAGCAAACACAGGCAGCGATAAAACCGCTCTGCTGGAAGCGATGAAGCCATATCTGGCGGAAAAACGGCGCGGAAAGGTAGACAGGGCGATGAAGATCGCGCGCATAGCGCGCATAGCGGGCGCGGCATTCGGCGAAAACGGAGGTGCGGGCGATGGCGTATAACCGATATATCGGAAACACCGGACAGGTGATACGGGTGCAGGACGCGGAACAGCGCGCGCCTGCTGCAGCAACTCCGCAGTCCCATCCCGCCCCGCGGGAGAATACAACAGAAAAAAGACCGCCATCGCCGCCATCCCTGTTCGGCGGCGGCCTTGGCGGCCTTTTGTCACATCTTTCGCCGGATAAGCTGGAGACGGAGGATATTCTGCTGCTGCTCATTTTCTATCTGCTTTACAGAGAGAGCGGCGACAAGGACTTCCTGCTTATGATGGGCGCGATGTTTCTGAGCTAGGCAGCTTGAACATGCTGTTGTCGCTGGGGGCAAGCTGGGTATATTCATTGCGGAGGGAGAATACCTCCTCGCCGTTTTCATAGCGTGTATAGCCGGCAAGCAGGCCGTCGGTGACGGAGATGAAGTATTCGATCTCCGAACCGTCCTCCCCGGAAACAGCTGCGCGGATGCAGGAAATATCCCCCATCTGCTCATAGCCAGCCTCGGATATAGAGTCGGGATCGAGCTCCAGAACGGCAGTGTAGTCCGGCAGGCCGTTGAGAGCCTCCGCCAGCGCAGCGGAACGGGAATCCGCCTCCCCATGGAGGATGGATCCCGTGTCGTCCGAATACCAGATCCAGTATTCGCTGCCATCGGTGAGTATGTTTTTGATGGTTTCCGTTCCCGTGACAATGGTCCGAGTCATATCGCCCTTGACCCACATGCTCACGAGCGTTTCGCGCGTGCCGTTGGAGGCCGAGAGAAGGGTGGTCATCTGGACAAAATAGTCCGTGCTGCGATCAAGCGAGGCGATAACAGCTTGGACGTTCTGCGGGGTTATATCCACAACACCCTGCATGGGGTTGTCATCGTTCGGAAGCGCAGAGACATTCTCCGCTTCCGTGGGGGCTTCAGGCAGAACGACGGAGGCCGTTTCGCCGCTGTCAAGCGTGATTATGAGAAGGGTTATGATCGCGGTGACCGCTATCATGGCGATAATGGCAATGGTGAAAAGGTTTTTTTTCATGGCCTGAACTCTCCGGGCGCTTCCGCGCGCAGCCCAAAGCGGAACTCAATAGCGTCCGCGATGCGTGCGCAGGCCCGGCCGTCGCCGTATGGGTTGACGGCCTTTGCCATAGCGGCGTATTTTGATTCGTCATCAAGCAGGCGGAGCGCCAGCCGCTGGATGGTTTCGCACTCAGTACCCGCAAGAAGGACGGTCCCGGCCTCGACGGCCTCGGGCCGCTCGGTCTCGCGACGAAGGACAAGCACCGGCTTGCCCAACGCGGGCGCCTCCTCCTGTATTCCGCCGGAGTCGGTCATGACCATATAGCTCTTCGCCATCAGACGGTGCATGTCCATTGCGTCGAGCGGCTCGATCAGGTGTATGCGGTCATGTCCGCCGAGAAGGCGGCCTGCGCACTCGCGCACAGAGGGGCTGAGATGTACGGGATAGACGACTTCGACGTCGGGTCTGGCGTCTGTGATATTGCGCACGGCGCGGAATATGTTTTCCATAGGCCCGCCGTAATTTTCACGGCGGTGACAGGTCATCGTGATAACGCGTCTGCCGGAAAAGCCGTAGCCGGAGAGGAACTTGTCCGTAAATCCCTCGCCGCCGACGGTATAGCGCATCGCGTCGATGACGGTGTTGCCGGTCACGAAAACGCCGTCCGAAACGCCCTCGGCGCGCAGATTTTCGGCATTTTTCGCGGTCGGGGCAAAATGCAGCGAGGAAAGTCGCGCGGTCATGCAGCGGTTCATCTCCTCCGGAAAGGGGGAGTAGCGGTCAAAGCTGCGTAGGCCCGCCTCGACATGTCCGACGGGAATCTTTTCATAAAACGCGGCGAGAGCCGCGGAGAACGTGGTCGTCGTGTCGCCGTGGACAAGCACGAGGTCGGGCCTTTCGTCCCTCAGGACAGGGCCCAGCTCGCGCAGGACACGGGAGGTTATGTCGGCGAGTGTCTGCGACGGGGCCATGATGTTCAGGTCGTGGTCAGCGCGGAGCTTAAAGACCTCCATTACGGAATCGAGCATTTCGCGGTGCTGCGCCGTGACGCAGACGACGCTGTCGATGTTCTCCCGTCCATTCAGCTCCAGCACCAGCGGGGCCATCTTGATAGCCTCGGGCCGTGTACCAAAAACGGACATGACCTTAATCCTCTTCATCGGTCTTTTCCTCCGATCCTTTTTGGGCAAGCTTGTCCAATTCGATCTGCCGCAGTGTGCGCATGAGGAACACGCCCATTATGACCGCGATGCAGAAGGCGATTATGAGCAGCAGAAACCTGATCTCGCTGTGCGTGGTCAGGACGACGGCAAGCAGGCCGAGTATTGCGCTGATAGAGTAGAGGACGGATACAGCCTGTTTCTGAGTAAGGCCCATGTCTATCAGGCGGTGGTGGAAGTGTCCGCGGTCCGGGTGCATCGGGCTCTGCCCGTGCAGAAGCCGGCGGCAGAAGGAAAACACTGTGTCCACAAGGGGAAGCGCCATCGCCAGAAGGGGCACGGCGAAGGTCACGATCGCATAGAACTTGAACATTCCAACGACGGACATTGTTGCCAGGACGTAGCCGAGCAGCAGCGCTCCGGTGTCGCCCATGAATATCTTGGCGGGGTTGAAGTTATAGGGGATAAAGCCGACGCAGGCTCCCGCCAGCGCGGCGAGTATCACGGCCACATTCCCCTCCGCCACCAGAAGCGCCGTTACGAGCATAGTCACGGAACTGATCACGGACACTCCGCAGGCAAGCCCGTCCAGACCGTCGATGAGGTTGACGGAGTTTGTTATGCCGACGATCCAGATGATCGTCACCGGGATGGACAGCACGCCGAGGAAAAGGTGCTGTGTGTCGCTGAATACGATGGGATTCATAAGCACTTCGATAACGACCCCATGGAGCACCGCGACTATGGCGGCAAGCGTCTGGAGCGCCAGCTTGAGCCAGGCGTTAAGGGAGACGATATCGTCCACAGCACCGGTTGCGATGATTATGACGCAGCCGATGAGTATGCCCTGGATCTGCTTTGTTATGTCCGCGAACAGTACGACGCTTATTACAAAGCCGAAGAATATCGCCAGACCGCCCATACGCGGTATTGGATGGTCGTGGACGCGTCTTGCCTCGTTCGGAACGTCCATTGCGCCGACCTTCTGCGCGAAGGACTTGACGATAGGCGTTGAGGCGAAGGCGATTATAAAAGCAACACCGAGGGCCAACAAGACAGTTGTTATTAGTTCAGTGTTTTGAAAAAGCATAAAAGTAACCCCTGTTTTCAGCCGGAGACAAAGCCAAGCTTTTTATAGACCTTGCGCAGGGTCCTGTTAGCGGCATGGGAGGCCTCCTCCGCGCCGCGGCGGTAAACGCTCTCGAGATATGCCTTGTCGGCAAGGATACGCTCTGTTTCCTCACGTATCGGGCGCAGCATCTCAACAACGGCCTCGCCGACCGCGGGCTTGAACGCCCCGTAGCCCATGCCGTCGAACTCACGTTCGATCTCCTCATAGGTCCTGCCGGTCGCAACGGAATAGATGGTCATGAGGTTTGAAACGCCGGGTTTCTCCTGCGGAGCATAACGGACGCAATGCTCTGTATCGCTGTCCGTGACAGCCTTTTTGAAGCAGCGCATAATATCCTCAGGTTTTTGGAGAATATAGATACACCCATTCGGGTCTTTGTCTGATTTGGACATTTTGCTCGTCGGCGTTGTGAGAGACATGATGCGCGCGCCGACCTTGGGAATAAACGGCTCGGGAATTTTGAAAACGTCGCCGTAGATGCCGTTGAATCGTTGAGCGATGTCACGGCAGAGCTCAACATGCTGCTTCTGATCCTCACCGACCGGAACGAGGTCTGCCTGGTACAGAAGGATATCCGCAGCCATCAGTGAGGGATAGGTGAACAGGCCGGCGTTTACGTTGTCGGAGTTCTTGGCGGATTTGTCCTTGAACTGAGTCATGCGGGAGAGTTCGCCGAACATGGTGTAGCAGTCCAGGACCCAGCCAAGTTGGGCGTGTGCGGGAACATGGCTCTGGATAAAGATCGTGTTTTTCTCGGGGTCAAGGCCGCAGGCGATATAGGCGGCGATCTGTGTAAGTGTGCGGCGGCGAAGCTCGGCGGGCGTTTGGCGCACGGTTATGGTGTGCATGTCGGCCATCATGTAGTAGCACTTGTATTCGTTTGAAAGCTCGACCCAGTTTTTGATAGCTCCGAGATATGAGCCGAGGGTGAGCTCGCCTGAGGGCTGTATGCCGCTGAGTATTATTTTACGTTCATCCATTATTTAAGATACTCCTTGATGCACTTTCCGAGAATTTCACATCCCGTGTCGATCTGCTCCGGTGTGGGCATGGAGAAGTTGAGGCGGAAACCGGGATTCCCATCCCACTCTGCGGGGTCGAAGGCGTTGCCGGGCACGCAGGCGACCTTCTGCGCAGAGGCCAGAGCGCAAAGCTCCTTGCCGGAATATCCCTCGGGGAGCGTACACCAGATGAACAGGCCGCCGTCGGGATGTGTGAAGGCGACGCGCTTATCCAGATGCTTTTCAAGACCCGCGAGCATCCTGTCGCGCTGCTGCCTGTACAGGCGGCAGTTGTCCTCGATATGTGCGTCGAAGTCATACTCGCGTATGTAGCGCTCGATGAGCATCTGCGGATAGACCGGGGTGTGAACGTCGACACACTGCTTTGCGACCGTCAGCTTGCCCATGAGCTCCTTGTCAAGGATGAGGAAGCCGACGCGCAGGCCAGGAGAAACGACCTTTGAGTAGGAGCCGCAGAACAGAACTTGGCCGGTCGTGTCAAGGCTCTTGATGCAGGGGACCGGCTCGCCGTCATAGCGCAGCTCAAAATAGGGACTGTCCTCGAGAACGAGCACGTCGTATTTGACCGCGAGCTCATACAGGCGCTTTCGGCGCTCAAGACTCATCGTTGTGCCGGTCGGGTTCTGATATGTCGGGATGGTGTATATGAGTTTTACGTTTTTCTCTGTCTGCAGCGCTTTTTCCAGCGCGTCCATGTCCATACCCTCGCCGTCGACGGGGATGCCGACGAGCTTCTGGCGGTAGGAACGTATATCGTTGAGAGCGCCGACAAAGCTCGGGTTTTCGCAGATGACGGTGTCGCCCTCGTTGGTGAAGGTTTTGAGGGCAAGGTCGATGGCTTCCTGTCCGCCGGTCACGACCATAATGTCGTCGCTGTCGCGGCCGACGTTATATTTTGTGCGCATACGCTCGAGCGTAGCCTGGCGCAGTGGTGCGTATCCCTCGGATATGCCGTATTGAAGGAACGCGGCGGGGTTTTCGGCGTACATCCTTGCGGAGATATCCTCAAGCTCTTTGGCGGGGAAGGTGACCTCGTTGGGGTTGCCTCCGGCGAAAGAGATAACGGTAGGGTCGCCGAGGACCTTGAATATCTCTCTGACGGCGGAGGGGTTCATGTTTCTCATCCTGTCGGATATTTTGTTTGTCATTATTAAGTTAACCTCTTGTCTGAAAGTGTGGATATTTTTCTTTTGAAATAACATTTTATCACGTTAAGCGAGACTTGACAATAGACGTTCCATCAAATACTATATATTAATGTTACACAAAAGTTGATTCGTTCAGGAGGATAAAAATATATGTCTATGGATATGAAGTTCTTTGAGGAGATGGAAGCGCGCATACCCCGCGGCGGTGTCAGAACGCGCTTCGCTCCGAGCCCGACCGGATATATGCACGTCGGCAATCTGCGCACCGCGCTCTATACATGGCTCATAGCCCGCAGAAACGGCGGAAAGTTTATCCTGCGCATCGAGGACACCGATCAGGGCCGTCTTGTTGAGGATGCCGTGGACGTGATATACAGAACGATGCGAGAGTGCGGCCTGGACCACGACGAGGGTCCCGACGTCGGCGGACCTGTCGGCCCGTATGTCCAGACGGAGCGCCGTGATCTGTACGCGAAGTATGCGGAACTGCTCATCGAGCGCGGCCACGCCTACCGCTGCTTCTGTGAAAAAGCGGAGGAGTCCGGCGAGGAGAGCTTCGAAAAGCACGACGATCCGTGCCGCTGCCTGTCCCGGGAGGAATCGGACGCCCGTGCCGCCGCGGGAGAGCCTTATGTCATCCGTCAGCTCATCCCGCGCGAGGGCACGACGACCTTCCACGACGAGATCTTCGGCGACATAACTGTTCCCAACGACAGTCTGGACGACCAAGTGCTTATGAAGCGCGACGGCCTGCCGACGTATAACTTCGCAAACGTTGTTGACGATCACCTGATGGGCATAACTCATGTTGTACGCGGCACGGAGTATCTGTCCTCCGCTCCGAAATACAACCTGATCTACGAGGGCTTTGGCTGGGAGATACCAAAGTATGTCCACTGCTCGCCTGTCATGCGCGATGCGCACAACAAAATGTCAAAGCGCCACGGCGACCCGTCTTATGAAGACCTGATCGCCAAAGGCTACCTTACAGAAGCTGTCGTGAACTACGTCGCGCTGCTCGGCTGGAGCCCCGGAGGAGAGCGGGAGATATTCTCGCTGTCCGAGCTTGCCGAAGTTTTTGACGTATCCGGCATTTCAAAATCCCCCGCGATTTTTGATATTGAAAAGCTGACGTATTTCAACAGCGAATACATCCGCGCGATGAGCCCGGAGGCTTTTGCGAAGATAGCCGAGCCCTATATCAGACAGGCTGTCACAAATCCCGCCTATGACGCGGCGGCGATCGCCAGGCTGCTCCAGCAGCGCTGTGAGAAACTCTCTGACATTCCCGAAAAGCTCGATTTCTTCGACGAGCTTCCGGAGTACGACGCCGAACTCTTCGTCCATAAAAAATCAAAATCCACGCTTGAGAGTTCGAGAACCATGCTTGAAAATGCGGTCTCCGCGCTCGAGGCTTTGCCTGAGTGGACTCAGGACGGAGTGCACGACGCGCTGATCGGCCTTGCGGAAAAGCTCGGCGCCAAGAACGCGACTGTTATGTGGCCGGTCCGCATTGCGGCCACAGGCCGTACGGTAACGCCCGGCGGAGCCGTTGAGCTGTGCTTCATTCTTGGCCGCGGCGAGTGTCTGCGCCGGCTGCATCTCGGTCTTGAAAAAGTGAAATAAATTCCAGACGAAAAAACACCTCTTTTGGGAAAGCTAGTCCTAAAAGAGGTGTTTTTTATGATGAGAAAAACTGTGATTTTCACGATTTCACTGCTTCTTGTTGCGGTCGTGGCGCTTGGAGTCTTTGCTTATGGCTCATATAAGCGCGCGGAGATACTCGAGAACACGACCGCAATGAATTATCAGCATGCGTTTTCGGAATTGCGCACTGGGTTATCTGAAATGGATACTGCACTGCAAAAAAGTGTCTATGCAAGAGGTGCGGAGATGGAGAGTGCAGTCTGTGCAGAGATTTTCAGCAAGGCTATGACAGCGCAGATGGCGCTGGGCGTGCTGCCTTTTTCAACGCAGGAGCTGGAGCAGACAGCGGGCTTTATAAGCCGTGTGGGGGACTATGCGTTTGCTATGACGCGTCAGGCGGCGGCCGGCGGGCTGACGGACGAGCAGCGCGAGAGTCTGCGTTCTCTGTCCGATACAGCGTCCCTGCTCGCGCAGAATATCTCGCAGATGCAGACAGATATGTCCGACGGCCGTCTGACGATGGATGAGCTGCTACAGTCGGAGGCGCGTCTGGATGAGATCGAGGACTCTCAGCTTCCGCAGACGCTCAGCGAGGGCATGAAGCTGATGGAAAGCGAATTTCCGGAGACCCCGTCTCTCATATATGACGGACCGTTTTCCGAGCATCTGAAACAGCAGAGCCCGAAAATGCTCGAGGACCGTGATTCCGTGTCGCAGGCTGAAGGGCGGAACATAGCGGCGGATTTTCTTGGAACGGCGGAAGGACGGGTATATCCCGACGGCGCATGTGAGGGAACGATGCCCGCGTGGTACTACTCCGCGAGAGTGCAGGACAACGAGTTTACCATAGCTGTCAGCAAGCAGGGCGGCGAGGTCATTGGCTTTGTCGGCTCGCGCAGTCCGGCCGGCGGAGAGCTAACGGCGGAGCAGTGTGTTGAAAATGCGCGGCGCTTCCTCGAACGGCGCGGCTTTTCGGATATCGCTGAGAGCTATTATATAAAGCAGGGCAACATTGTGACAGTCAACTTCGCCTATAAGCAGGACGGCGTTATATGCTATCCTGACCTGATCAAGGTCGGCATCGCGATGGACACCGGGGGAGTGTGCTCTTATGAGGCGAGAGGCTACCTCAACTGTCACTATGAGCGCGAGCTGCCGGAGGCCGTGGTGAGCGAGGAGCAGGCGCTTGAGAAGGTAGCGTCTGAGCTTGAGGTGACGGGTTCACAGCTTGCGCTGATCCCGACGAATATGGAGGAGAAGCTCTGCTATGAATTTGTCTGTAAGACAGAGGATGAGCGGGAGTATATCGTGTATGTGAATGCAGTCAGCGGCAAGCAGGAAAAGGTGCTGATACTTCTCGAGGACGAGAACGGAGCGCTGACAATATGATAACATCGGGGACGACCTCCCCGATGTTTTTTAACATATATGCGAAAAAATTATGTTGACAATGCGAAACTGAAGTGCTATTATAACTAGGCATTCCAGATATGCACGAGTGGTGGAATTGGCAGACTCGCTAGATTCAGGTTCTAGTGCTCACTCCGGGCGTGCGGGTTCAAGTCCCGCCTCGTGCACCATGTCGCCGCAAGCTATACAGCTTGCGGCGATTTTTTTCTAAAGGGCCTCTTGTTCCTGCGTTCAAAAGAGCTTCAAAATGATCGCGCTGCAATCAAAGCGCTGTTGTAAAATGTGCCGGGTTTGCTGGCAGCAGGGTGTCTTTTTCAGTTCCTGAAAGAAAAATCCGGAACCTTATGGATCCCGATCCTGATTCATGCTATTTGCGATTATTCAAATATTTTTACTTATTAATAAGCAACTGAACAGGCAATGCGCTGTATTTTTTACAGCGCATTTTGTTTATCCGGAAAAATACCACGACCGACAGCAGGATAAGGGCGGACATAACGATATAGTAAAGCGGGACCGCGGCGCACCAGCTTTCTGGGGGAAACAGCCGTTTCACATATACAGCGTCAAGAAGCTCATAGATAAATAACCTTCCGGAACCCTCCGCAAACGGACGGAGGACAAGAGCGCGTGCGGCGACGAGCGCGACGCCCAGTACGAGTTTGTATCCGTCCTTTGGGCTGCATTTCTCCGTGCCGATAACGACCATGCCGCAGAGATACAGCGTCCCGTGACAGAACATCGAAATGTAAACGTCATAAGGCGGGTATTCGTTATAGATCGGTCCGCCTGCGAGGATCATGGTCATGTAGTAAAAGAAACCGGCCATCAGCCCCGAATACGCCGCCCAGCTCTGCGATTTTTTCCGAGCGGAGAACAGGATGACCGGCACGACGAAATATGCGACCGCGGAAAACTCAACGGGGATTTTGAGACCGCGCCCCAGCAGCGGCGAAAGCGCATAGCGCAGGATGTTGCCGAAAAACAGGATAAAGCACAGTGTGTTCAGGACCCTTTTTCTCGCAGGCGAGGGGCGTTTGCACAGCTGCACCGATAAGACATTGATAGCTCCAAACAGAACAAGAGCGAAAGCATTCAATCCATACATGGCATCCTCCTGATTTAAGGCGCCGTATATCCAAACCAGCCCCAGGCGTGCCAGAATTCAAGCGTGCCGGATGACAGCATGGATACGAACATACCAAGTACAAAGCAGACGGCAAACAGAGCGAGTGCGATCAGAGCGGCAGTGCGGAACCGGCGATTTGTCCTTGGCGCAAGCTGGGGATAGATGGCAAGAGAGGGCAGAATTGCCTTCCCTGAGGCCGCGGCAAGCGCGTTATGATGGAAGCGGCCGTAAGAACGCATGAGCTGTTGGACGAACGCGAGGAAATATATACATCCCACAGCCGTTAGCGTGGCCAGGGCTGCGAGCGACAGGCCAAACACCGCTCCGCACCAGTACGGCATTGGAGGTATGAGCGACTGGATATTGAGTCCGCCCAGCAGGCACACGGCCGCCGCTGCGCAGCACAGGGCAAATGCCGCCATAATGACCGCCCAGGCGAAGAGCAGAACAAAAAATACCGCGGAGAAAATATCGGCAAAGCAAAGCCCTGTTATAGTGAGGGCTCTTGAACCCCTGTGCTTGTCCCCGGAACCGGTCTCGAACTGCGAGGCAAGAACGGTCGGGTTGCCGAGCTTCGCGGCTATCTCCTCCTCGGAGAACCCGTCAGCGAGCTTAAACGAAAAATGCTGTTCATATTCGCCGAGGATGTCGTCAGCATCCGGAACGTTATTGTGCTTGAGCTCCTTTTCGAGCCTGTCAAGAAACTGAGTTTTCGTCATCCTGATCATCCTCCAGTAATTTTCTGACCGACTGCGCGAATCCCAGGTATTCGGCGCGGTCTTTTTCATATGACTCCCGTCCCAGCTCCGTGAGGGAGTAGTATTTGCGCGGAGGTCCGCCGCTCTCCTCCTGTAAATATGTTGTGAGCAGCCCCTCCGATTTCAGCTTGCGCAGGATCGGGTAAACTGTGCCGTCCGCTATATCTATCTGCTTTGAAAGCCGGTCCGAGATCTCATAGCCGTACCGGTCTCGCTTTTTCAGAAGAGACAGCACACATAGTTCCAGTACGCCCTTTTTATATTGCGCGTTCACATACATCCTCCTTGTCATGCCGTCAGTACGAATTATCAATTACTATTAGATTATATTCAGTAGTGGAATATTTGTCAATAGGCGCGGCGAATTTTTCGTTATCTTTTGCCGTACAGGTGCTTTGTGGGCGGGCCGAAGCGGAATTTAACGATTCCTTTAAATATATAATCAAAGGCACAGTATCATCAGCTCTTGACAAAATCCATAAGAAAAACCGCCCAAATTTGACAAATAGTCCAAACGTGTGTAACGTCTGGGTTAATTGGTTGTTTTTTTATAATTTTGTGTTATAATACTAATGGCAAATGTTTAACAATCATATTCACCATGTAGTGTATTTGTAATAAGAAAGGATGAAATTTTTGGGCAGAAAGTACGTATATCTGTTTTCCGAAGGCAACGCTTCCATGCGCGAATTGCTGGGCGGTAAGGGAGCGAACCTTGCTGAAATGACAAACATTGGACTGCCTGTGCCCCAGGGCTTTACTATAACTACCGAGGCCTGCACGCAGTATTATGAGGACGGCGGCCGAATCAATGACAAGATCATGGCTGAGATCATGTGCAACATTGAGAAGATGGAGGAGATCACCGGCAGGAAGTTCGGCGATATGGAAAATCCGCTTCTGGTCTCCGTGCGTTCCGGAGCACGCGCATCAATGCCCGGCATGATGGACACGATCCTTAACCTTGGCCTTAACGAGCAGGTCGTTGAAGTTATGGCAAAGAAGTCCGACAATCCCCGTTGGGCATGGGACTGCTACCGCCGCTTTATCCAGATGTACTCCGACGTCGTTATGGAAGTCGGCAAGACATACTTCGAGGAACTCATCGACAAGATGAAAGCCGAGCGAGGCGTGACTCAGGATGTTGGGCTGACCGCTGATGATCTTAAGGAATTGGCTGGCCAGTTCAAGGCGGAGTACAGGGCCAAGATCGGCGAGGATTTCCCTGCCGACCCGAAGGAACAGCTCATGGGCGCTATAAAGGCCGTGTTCCGCTCCTGGGATAACCCGCGTGCAAACGTGTACCGCCGCGACAATGATATACCGTACTCGTGGGGCACCGCCGTCAATGTTCAGATGATGGTGTTCGGCAACATGGGTGACGATTGCGGCACTGGCGTCGCATTTACCCGCGACCCGGCTACCGGCGAAAAGAAGCTCATGGGCGAGTTTCTTGCAAATGCTCAGGGCGAGGACGTCGTCGCCGGCGTTCGTACCCCGATGCCTATCAACCAGATGGCTGAGAAGTTCCCTGAGGCTTTTGAGCAGTTCAAGGAAGTTTGCCGGACCCTCGAGGACCACTACCGCGACATGCAGGATATGGAGTTCACCATTGAAAATGGCAAGCTCTATATGCTCCAGACCCGTAACGGCAAGCGTACCGCACAGGCCGCTCTCAAGATCGCCTGTGACCTTGTTGACGAGGGGATGATCAACGAGAAGGAAGCCGTTGCCATGATCGACGCGCGCAACCTGGATACCCTTCTGCATCCCCAGTTTGACGCGGACGCATTGAATTCGGCGACCCCGATCGGCCGTGGCCTGGGCGCCTCTCCCGGAGCCGCCTGCGGCAAGGTCGTGTTCACTGCTGAGGACGCTAAGGCGTGGCAGGAACGCGGCGAAAAGGTCATCCTTGTACGTCTGAAGACATCTCCCGAGGATATCGAGGGCATGAAGGCCGCGCAAGGTATTCTGACCGTCCACGGTGGCATGACCAGCCACGCGGCCGTTGTCGCCCGCGGTATGGGCGCATGCTGTGTATCCGGCTGCGGAGACATTGCCATGGACGAGGACAACAAGCGCTTCGTTCTCGGCGGCATTGTCTATAATGAGGGCGATTTTATCTCCCTTGACGGGTCCACCGGCAACATTTACGCAGGAGTTATCCCCACTGTCGACGCCACGATCTCCGGATACTTCGGGCGTATAATGTCCTGGGCTGACAAGTACCGCCGCTTGGGCGTGCGCACCAATGCCGATACCCCGAGAGACGCGAAAAAGGCCCGCGAGCTTGGCGCAGAAGGCATCGGGCTTTGCCGCACCGAGCATATGTTCTTTGAAGCTGACCGTATCACCGCATTCCGCGAGATGATCTGCTCCGATACCGTTGAGGAGCGCGAGGCCGCGCTTGCAAAGATACTGCCCATGCAGCAGTCCGACTTTGAGGAGCTCTATGAGGCTTTGGAGGGCTGCCCGGTCACCATCCGTTTTCTCGATCCCCCGCTGCATGAGTTCCTGCCCAGCACAGAGGATGATATAAAGCAGCTGGCCGGCGCGCAGGGAAAGAGCGTTGAGGAGATAAAGAACATTATTACCGGACTGCATGAGTTCAACCCCATGATGGGGCACCGCGGCTGCCGCCTTACCGTCACTTATCCTGAGATTGCGGTCATGCAGACCAGGGCTGTCATACGTGCCGCTATCAGCACCCAGGAGAAACACCCCGAATGGAACGTGGTTCCCGAAATCATGATCCCACTGGTGGGCGAGGTCAAAGAACTCAAGTATGTAAAGAATGTGGTCGTCGCCACCGCTGACGAGGAGATCAAAGCCGCCGGCTCTTCTCTGCAATACAAGGTCGGCACCATGATCGAGGTCCCCCGTGCTGCGCTCACCGCTGACGAGATCGCCGAGGAAGCGGAGTTCTTCTCCTTCGGCACAAACGACCTGACTCAGATGACCTTCGGCTTCAGCCGCGACGACGCGGGCAAGTTCCTGAACGCTTATTATGATAAAAAGATTTATGAGAACGATCCCTTTGCAAAATTGGATCAGACCGGCGTCGGTAAACTGGTGAAAATGGCCTGCGAGCTGGGACGTCAGACCCGTCCCGACCTCAAGCTGGGCATCTGCGGCGAGCATGGCGGCGACCCAAGCTCCGTGGAGTTCTGTCACAGAGTGGGCCTGGACTATGTATCCTGTTCGCCCTTCCGCGTTCCCATCGCGCGGCTTGCCGCCGCACAGGCTGCCATTAAATTTCCAAGCGGGGAGTAAGAGAATATTGTGAACAGCTCCCGGCTGTTCGAAACAGCAAAGCAGGCGGATTTAAGGCCATAGTAGCGATCTTCCTGCAGGAAAGATTTATTTACACGAAGATTCGGCCCCTTTCAAGTCAGTAAGGGGCCGGATCTATTTTGCTTTTCAGCCGTAAAGCCGGTTGAGAATTCAATATTTCGTTATTTCCTTGCGCACTCCGCTTTTCCTATATGCGTTATCGCGCACATACCCGGTCCGACGTGGCATCCGATGATAGGGGATAGCAGGGATTTGGAGATGTCGCTTTCCGGGTTGAGCTTTTTGATCTCCGCTTCCAGATAATCGGCGGCGTCAGGATTATCGGCATGGACTATGCACACTCTCTCGCCGGCGCCGCCGGTAGAGGTTTCCTTGTAATACTCGACCAACTGGTTCATAGCGGCTTTGCTGCCGCGCTTCTTTGCGAAGTTCATCAGCGTTCCATCCGCCTCAACGCGCAGTATCGGCTTGATGTTCAGCGCAGATCCGACGATAGCTGTCGTTGGGGAGACCCTTCCTCCGCGCTTGAGAAACATCAGGTCCTCGACCATGAACCAGTGGTGGACCCTGAGACGGTTTTCCTCCAGCCACGCGGCGTTTTCGGCGATGCTCATGCCGGCGGCGCGGTTTTTTGCTGCGGCCTCCAGCAGAAGACACATGCCTATTGTCGCGGAGCGGCTGTCAATGCAGTAGATCTCAGCTTGCGGAAATGCATCCTTTATCTCCTGAGTGCCCATCAGTGAGGACTGATAGGTGTTGGACAGACCGCCGGAGAGGCTCAGGTAAAGCACCGGTTCGCCTCTCTCCGCAAAGAGGCGGAATGCGTCCACGTATACCTGGGGGGAGATCTGCGTGGTCATGGTTATCTTGCCTTCACGCTGCGCGTTATAAAATTGCCTGATGGCCTCCTGCGAGTCTTCACAGGCGTAAACGCGCTCCTCGCCTCCGATGGTATAGTTCATGGGGATGATCCGTATATCCTCTGCACCGATAAAATCTGCGCGCATATCCGCAGATGCGTCCGTGATTATATGATAATTGTTGGTCATTGTTTGCTCTGCCTTTCTGTCCTGCTTCGGACTCATTTGTACCGCTTTTCACACTCGCAGCTGATAATGACCCCTCCGCGCTCGGCATAATAGCTGCAAAGTCCTCTGGTTTCATAAATGCTGATCTCCGCGTCGGGGTATTGCTTCTGTATCTCTGCGGCGGCCTTTTCGGCGAAGGCGGGGTTTTTGCAGTGGTCGATATAGACCTTCCCGCCGCGGTATCCGGCCTTTTCTATACAGTCCAGAAAGCTTTTGAGGGTGCCTTTTTCCCCGCGGCATTTGGAGACGATCTCTATCGTTCCCTGAAGGCTGCCGGTAGCCATAATACGTATTCCGAGAACGCCTGCGGCTGCGGCGACAAGTTTGTTGACTCGGCCGTTCTGTGCGAAATTGTGGAAGGATTCCAGCGCAAAAAATACGCGTGTATGCTTCATATACTCTTCTACCAGACGGCAGACCTCCGGAAAGTCCTTTCCTTCCCGAACATATTCCGCGATTTTGTCCGCTATGAGCCTGACTTCCGGTCCCGCGCTCAGAGTGTCAAAAACTTTTATCCTGACTTCCGGATGGCTTTCCTGATATATTTCCGCTGCGGTCACAGCAGCATTATATGTCCCGGAAAGTCCGCTTGTCAATGCCGTGACATAAATAATATCGGCTCCTTCATAACAATTGAGCCATGAATCAACACTCGGACAAGACGTAAAGGAACGTCCGCGGTATGAGGCAAGATAGTCCAACATTTCGTCTATGTTGAGTCCGGCGTCGTCGGTGAAAGTTCTTTCGTCCGTTGAGATAGTGAGTGGTACGGAGAAGAAGTCCTGTCCCTCCATGGACAGTGTATCAACGGATGAATCGGCTATAATTCGTGTTATCATGCGCTCTCCTTTAGAAATCGTATCCCTAACTTGACGGGACGGCATTTATGCTGTATCATACACATGTATCTTATGATACTATCGTATCATAATAAGCGCGATGCCCCCCCGTTGTCAATGCCCGGACGCTTATATGATACGATTATGATTTATCGTATCAAAAAGGGAGAGCCGATTTATGCCGAGAAGGAACAAAAGCACTGAATTTCTTAAAGAATGCATTGCGGATGCTATGCTTCAGCTTATGGAGACAAAGCCGCTGGAGAAGATAACCGCGCAGGAGATAACGGATCTGGCCGGAGTTGGCCGTGCGACCTTCTTTCGTCATTTTTCATCCAAGGGAGAGGTGCTTACCTTCAAATTGGTGACGCTTTGGAACAGGTGGGCTGACGAGCACGGCCTGAAAGACAAAAGCAAGTTTTCCCTGCGCACTACGGAGGAACTGTTCGCATTTAATCTCGAAAACAGGGATATTATATCGAAGATATACGGCGCGAATATGAAAAACACGATATATGACGCATTCTATGAGGTCATGTCCCCGCAGTTCGGAACGGACGTCGTGCACTGCTATGCCAACCGGTTTTACTCCTATGGGATATTCGGGCTTCTGGACGAATGGGTCAAGCGCGGCTTCAGCGAAACGCCGAAGCAGATATCCGACATTGTTATAAACCACATTGTGGGAGAAAATGTAACGATGACATGATGAAACGGAGACGGCGTGGGAGCTGTCTATGGGCCTGTGTTTCTGGGGCTGGGAGGATTTGTACTTGCATATAGCGGAATTGTGTTTTAAAATAACAGGGAAACACACAAAGCACAGTGTTCAAATATATGAATGTAAAGGGGATAAAAAATGGCTCAGCTTATATGTGAGCTCTGCGGTGGAAGCAATCTTCTCAAACAGGAGGGTGTTTTTGTGTGCCAGGACTGCGGCTGTAAATATACGCTGGAGGAGGCACGCAAGATAATGAACGGCGGTACAGAAGTTCCGGCCGTGTCCGCGACCGCCGAGAATACAGTGTCTAAGAAACTAGCTAATCTTTACCAGCTTGCCAGACGCGCGAAGGACGAGAACAACAGTGAGAATGCTGCGAAATACTATGAGCAGATAATGCTCGAGGAGCCCGACAGTTGGGAGGCGTCGTTCTACCAGACCTATTACACGGCTATGCAGTGCAGGATAGGCCAGATCGCCTCGGCGGCAAACCTCGTCACCGCCTGTCTTGAAAATGTTTTCAAGCTCATCAAGGATAAGGTAACAGACGAGAAAGCCCAGACCGACGCTTTGACTGAGGTCACGGAGAGGATCGTGCGCATCAGCAATACGCTCTACAATGCTGCTTTGAACCATTATAACGAGTTCAGCACGACAAATAACGCCTTAACCGAGTTTACCAACTGGGCGCAGGCCACGCTGAACACGCTGTTCGTCGGCGGACAGGAGATAGAAAAGAATTTTGACAATTATGCCTGCGCCTATACCCTATATTATGCAGGCTCCCAGAAAGCGGACTCTTCGTGGATGCTCAAAAAATATAAGACCGTGTTTGACAACAGCATCGAGGAGATGAAAAAGAATCGCAAGGAGAAGTATTGGCGGGAGCATGCGGAGGAAAAAGCGGCGCTTGAGTCCGAAAAGGCTTTGCTCCAGGCGCAGATAGCTGAGCATGACGCAGGTAAAAACAAATGCCCGGCTGCGGAAAAGCTCGCGAAGAGCAAGGAGCGCCGGGAGGCGCTTGTCAAGGAGAAAAACGCGCTGGGATTGTTCAAGGGCAAGGAGAAAAAGGCTGTCCAGGAAAGGATAGACGCCGAAAGCGCGGAGATGAGCCGCTGGCAGGGCGAGGTCGATGAGTTTAACAGCGCCATCGACGAAAAGACGAAGCCTCTGCGCGACCGTATAGCGGAGATCGATGCGGAATTTGAGGCGGAAAGATAAAACGTATTACATACATAAATAAAGC
>CAZIHY010000040.1:0-18685 GCA_964539115.1 uncultured Oscillospiraceae bacterium | reverse complement strand
GCAGCAGAGCAAAAAGCAAGAACGACCTATGATAATATTCTTCGTCTGAGCGACGACCCGGACGTCAACGACGTTATCAAGTTCCTGCGTCAGCGTGAAGTCGTCCATTTCCAGCGCTTCGGCGAGGCGCTTCGGCTTGCGACGGAGAAAATGGATCAGAAGAACGTATACGCGGTAAATCCGGCTTTCGACAAATAAAAGCACGGATCTTCTTTGACAGCCGGCCCGCCGGCAGCCTTACGGCGGGCTGAACAGACTTTTCCATAAATAAAAACGCCCCCGGCTGCAAGCAAAAGCAGCTGGGGGCACTCTTTTCAGTTTCCGTTTCGGAATTGGTCATACCCTAGTTTCAAGGAACTCCACGACCTGGCGTACCGTGAAGAGGTCTTTTGCATCCTCATCGGTCACGAATATGCCATATTCTTCCTCCATAGACATGATGAGCTCGACAATGTCGAGGGAATCAGCGCCGAGATCCTCGATGATATTGGTGTCCATCGTTATCTCTGATTCGTCGATTTCGAGCTGACGCGCTAAGAGCATACGAATCTTTTCAAACATAGTTTTTCCTTTCCCCGTTTGGATGCCGCGGTTTAGCTCCACTCCTTGACCTGATGCTTATTGGCATTCTGCTCGCCGCGCACATAGGACACCACGACGCGGCGGTTGGGCTCGGTCCCCGTGGAACTGGTGGTCACGCCCTCATAATCCTGAAGGGCGGTGTGTATCACATGGCGCTCATAAGAGTTCATAGGCTCAAGCGCCATGCTGCGGCGGTATTTGACGGCCTTCGCGGCCATCTTCTCCGCCAGACGGACAAGCGACTCTTCGCGCTTGCTGCGGTAATTCTCGGCGTCAACACTGATATGCATGCGCTTTTCCACGCCTCTGTTGACGGAATAGTTGGTCAGATGCTGGATCGCGTCAAGCGTTTCTCCCCTGCGCCCGATGATCGCGCCCATGTTTTCTCCGCTGAGGCTGACGTTCAGACCGCCGTTTTCACGGGTGCTGATCTCTATCTCCGCGGTAACTCCCATGTGGTCAAGAAGTCCGGTCAGGAATTTGCGGGTCTTGTCCTCCTGAGTTTCCTCACGCTTTTCCTCGTGGGCTTCATAGCTGATCCTGACGATGGCGGGAGCTGCGCCTATGCCGAGAAAGCCGGATTTTGAGCGCTGCACAATCTCGATCGAGACGTCGTCACGCTCCAGACCGAGCTCTGCCAGTGCGGAAGCAATGGCCTCCTCTTCGGTCTTTCCAGTTACTTCAATTGTATTTGTCATAAAGGAATCTCCCGTTATTAGTGTCTTTTGTTTTTTCGGAAGCTCCGATCAGGCCGTTGTCCGGCCGTTCCTCAGATCTGTTCGTCGCCCTCTGCGAATTCTTCGAGATCCGCATCAGCGCTCTCCACGGCCGTTTCGGCGTCGGTGACCTCGGCGGGAGCGGTTTCGGTCAGACCGGCTTCCGGTTCGGAATCCACTTCAGCGTCCGTTTCTTTCTCTTCCTCCGGAGCCTCGGGATTGGTGTATCTGTCGGCGACATAAGCTCTGCCCCTGGCGTAACGGCGCGTGCCGACCTGTGAGTCGGGCACATTCTCCGTTTCGAGCTCGATGCCCAGTCTTGCGCGGCGCTCCGCCTTTTCCTGTGCGCGGATGGCGGCGACGCGCTCGTCGTCCTTTGCCTTCTCCTTGGCCTGTAATCTGCGTTTGCTGGTGTTGGGGTTGCGAGTGGTCTCGCCGGCGGCGCGAAGCCTTTCGGTCTCCTCCCGCTTCTTGGCAAGCTCCTCTTCACGCTCCTTCTCCCGGGCAATCCTGTCCGCATCCTCAATATCGAGGAGCCGGTTATAGTGCCGGGTCAGGATGACGTCCTGAATGATGGCAAGCAGGCTGTTGAATATCCAGTAGATACCCAGTGCCGCCGGCATGACAAAGCAGATATAGACGCTCATCAGCGGCATGAACAGCATCATGCTTTTCATGCTGCCCTGGGTCTGCTCGGTCTGCGGGCTTGCGGCATTGCTGATCTTCATGCTCAGCCACGAAAGGAAGGCGGAGATAAACGGGATCAGGAACAGGCCGAGAGCCGGAAGCCAATCGTGAACGTCGCCCCAGTCGACCTTCGTGAAGAAATTCCACTGCGGCTTGCTGCCGAGATTAAGCCCCAGGAAGCTCCAGTCGATATCGATCAGCTTGTCCGCAAAGTCGGGAAACATCGTTCCCACGTCCGCCCAGTTTGTATGGAGCAGTTCGGACAGCGTTATTTCGGTATACGCGCCGGAAACGCCACTCTCCGCGAGGAGGCCGAGCGAGGTGAACTTCTCGCTGACAGCGGCGACCTGATCGGCGGCAAGGCCCATGATCTTGGTCAGCGGCTGGCGGATGACACTGTAAAGCGCGATAAGGATCGGAAAGGGGATGAGTGACCAGAGGCAGCCCGACATGGGGTTGATCTTCTCTTCTTTGTAGAGTTTTGCCACTTCTTCCTGGTACTTCTGCTTATTGCCCTCATACTTCTTCTCCAGCTCCTTGAGTCTGGGTGTGAAGCGGGTCGTGCGCATCATGCTGCGCTTGCTCTTCATCTGGAAGGGGAGCATGATGAGCTTAACAACGACGGCGAACATGATGATCGCAACGCCGTAGTTATTGAAGAGATAATATAATTGCAGAAGCAACCATGAGAAGGGTACTGTTATAAATGACATTCGGTCGCTCCAATCTTTGGTTTTTCCTACGGCACGGGGTCGTAGAAGTCGTGTTCCCCCCGGTGAAAGGGGTGGCAGCGGCACAGCCGTTTCACAGCGAGCAGCGAGCCCTTCGCCCAGCCGTATTTCTGCAGGGCCTCAAGGGCATACTCCGAACACGTCGGTATGAAACGGCAGCACGGTTTTGTCAGCGGGGAAATGTTTTTCCGGTAAAACGTCACTAAGGCGATAAGCAGTTTTGTCATCGCTCATCACCTTGAGTAATCTCACCGGGGAGCAGTTCCAGCTTTCGGAAAGCGCCGAGGAGGGACTTTTCCAGCGTGTGATAATCAGCGGTCATCGCCTTCATCCGGGCGACGATCACGATATCGCGGCCCGCGGCGAGCTCGCCTTCATGCAGGCGGTATATCTCGCGCAGTCTGCGCCGCGTTTTGTTCCTGCGAACGGCTTTGCCGAGCTTGTTGCTGACGGTGAATCCTATGCGGTTTTTGTTCCGCCCTGTCTTTCGGCAATAGACAACTACCATCGGCGTGACGGCTGTCTTTCCCTTGGAGTAAAGGCGGCGGAACTCATAATTTTTCGTTAAGGTCTCCGAAAATTTCATAGTTGCCTCAACTCCGGTATCGGTTATAAGCGGTGAAACTCAGTAGCTGAGCTTTTTGCGGCCCTTTGCTCTGCGGCGGGCGAGGACCTTGCGGCCGTTTGCGGTGGCCATTCTCTTGCGGAAGCCGTGCTCCTTCTTGCGCTGGCGCTTCTTGGGCTGGTAGGTGCGAAGCATCTTCTGTGCACTCCTTTCGGTTTATAATACTCAACGGCGGCAGGGACTGCCGCTGTAGTTGACGTAAAAAATTCCGGCGGCGCATGCCGCCGGACTGTTATTATACATTATTCCATGCCAAAGTGTCAATGCTTATTTTCCAGCGGAGGACGCTCCTATTATATCCTTTGCAAGGACATACTTATTCAGCGGCTTATACAGCGCAGCGAACACGACAAGGCACAGCACGGCGTCTATCAGCATATAGCTTCCGTTGTAGGCGAGAGAATACATCCACGGACTCGTAAACGTGATGCTGAACAGCTCCGTCGGCACGAGTATGGCATAGATCGTAACGCCGCTTATGAAATGGACGGCGAAGCGCAGGAAGGAGCCGAGCACAACTCCCCAGAAAATTCCGCCCTCTTTCCCGCGGAACAGCCCGCACAGACCAAGCGGGGCAAACGCGACGAGGTAATCGAGCAGCATCGACTGCCAGCCCCAAGCGACCGCGCCATCGACAAACATCTGAAGCAGTCCGAAAGCGAAGCTCACCAGCACTCCCGGGCCGACGCCCCAGCGTATCGCAAAAAGGAACAGCGGTATCATCGAAATGTCAACGGAGCCGCCGTTCGGCATGCGCCAGACCTTTATGGCGTTGAGGACCATCGCCAGCGCGAGCATGATCGCGCCCTCGCAGATGCAGCGCAGAGTCAGCTTTTTCTTCATGTTTTCCCTCCAAGACAATAAAAATCCGCACCCGTATTATCAGATGCGGACTTGTTTCTGTTTCGTCCTGTAAGACCATTCCCTACGCCGGCATTATCCGGATCAGGTTCCGCACCGACGGTGCAAGGGTACCGGAGCCTCGATTAGCTCCGTCTCAGCCGGGATGACCCAGCGCCCCTTTATTTAATTACAGCATTAATATACCCCCGCGGCACGGCATATGTCAACACAAACGCCGAACTTTTGTCAGTCGATCTTATAGCCGACACCCCGCACCGTTCCGATGATATCTCCGCAGTCTCCAAGCTTTTTGCGCAGATTGCGCACATGAACGTCGACGGTGCGCGTCTCGCCGTCGAACTCATAGCCCCAGACGGTATCCAGAAGCGTTCCGCGTGTCAAGACCTTTCCGCGGTTTTCAAGCAGCAGGCGCAGCACCTCGAACTCCTTGAACGAGAGCGAGACCGGTTCGCCGTTTGCCGTCACGGTATGCTTTTCGACGCTGACGGCAATCCCTCCCGCGCGGTATTCATTCTCAGCCTCCCGCGCAGGAGCCGTCCGGCGCAGAAGCGCGCGCACACGGGAGATGAGCTCCATCATGCCGAAGGGCTTGGGAATATAATCGTCCGCTCCGAGATCGAGCCCCCGCACCTTTTCATACTCCGTGCCCTTAGCCGTCAGCATGATGACCGGAAGCAGCCTGGTTTTACGGTCATTGCGCAGTTTTTGCAATATCTGCAGGCCGTCCTCCTCCGGCAGCATTATATCCAGCAGGACAAGGTCCGGCATATCCGAGCGCATCGCCTGCCAAAACCCGCTCGGCGCGGCAAAGCCCCGCGCCTCCATGCCCTGAGTGCTCAGAGCGTAGGTCACAAGCTCGCGGATGTCGGTATCGTCCTCAACGATGTATATCATAGTAGGTCCCTCCCGCTATTTTACCTTAACAACAACATTTTCCGTACCGGCCAGCTCACGCAGCTCGCTTATGAACGCCTCGTGCGCCAGGCATTTTGCGCCGAGGCGCTTGCCTGTATCAGTAAAGTACAAGACCAGCTTGTCCTCGCCCGGGAACATGCTGTGGACAAGCTCCACTCTCCGCATCACGGGGCCGTCCTGTCCCGGCAGCCGGACGTATATTGTCGATTGCTGAGCGCCGGCGGGCTTTTCGGCCTGCTCCGCGGACGCCGTCCCCGCCTCGGTTATAGGACTGATGCTGTCCACCATGAGCTGAGGCTCCTTTTCATCGCGCAGGGAGATCTTTCCTTTAACGATCACTACATTGTTAACTGTGAGATATCTCCCTCCCGTATCCAAAGCGCGCTGGAAGGCCAGAAGCTCCATTGCTCCTGTGTCGTCCTCGAGATTTACATATGCCATCAGCGTGTTGTTCTTCGTCGTGCGGGTACGGGACGAACCGATGACTCCCGCGATCACGACGGTCTGGCCGTCCTGGAAGCGGGACGGGCCGCCCTCCGACGCAAAATCTGACATAATGCCGCCTATCGGCACCGCACCGATGCGGCGCACCGACTCGCGGTACTGGTCCATCGGGTGCCCGGAGAGGAAAAGTCCCGTGACCTCCCGCTCCATCATCATGAGCTCCTGCCCGGAAAACTCCTCGACCTCCGGCAGCACGAGAGCCGGCATGGTGCTTTCCCCTTCGTCGTCCATGTCGAAAAGGCCTATCTGACCGGCGACGTTTTTTCGCCCTTCGGCGGCGATGCCCTCGAGCACTTTCTCCGTCACCTGCAGAAGCGCGCGTCGCTTATATCCAAGGCTGTCGAACGCTCCCGCGCGGATAAGGCTTTCCACCACGCGGCGGTTGAGCTCATGCCCGTTCATGCGGCGGCAAAACTCGTCGAAAGCGGTAAACGGGCCGCCCCGCTCCCGCTCCTCCATCATCTCGCGCACAAAGCCGCGTCCAATGCCTTTTACGGCGGCGAGCCCGAAGCGGATGTTCCCGTTTGCGACCGTGAAATCATCCGCCGACTCGTTGATATCCGGCGGCAGGACGGATATCCCCATCTCGCGGCACTCGGCGATATATTCCGGGACCTTTCCGTTCATGTCAAACACGCTCGTCAGCAAGGCCGCCATGTACTCATGAGGCCAGTGGCACTTCATATATGCCGTGCGGTAACTGACAACGGCGTAGGCAACCGCATGGGCCTTGTTGAACGCATAAGACGCAAAGTCGAGTATCTCGTCATAGATGCTGTTTGCAACGCTCTCCGGAACGCCGTTTGCTATAGATCCCGCGATATTGCGTGATGGGTCTCCGTGAATGAATGCGACGCGCTCGGCGTCTATCGTCGCGTGCTTTTTCTTGCTCATCGCACGACGGATCATATCCGCCTGGCCAAGGGAAAAACCCGCCAGGCGGCGGAATATTTCGATAACCTGCTCCTGATACACGATGCAGCCGTAGGTTACGGAGAGTATAGGCTCTAGCAGGGGATGCTTGTAGCTTATCTTTTCCGGATGCGCGGAGCACTCGAGAAAGCGCGGTATCGAATCCATCGGCCCCGGACGGTACAGCGCTATGACTGCAGTTATATCCTCGATACTCTTTGGGCGCAGGGCGGTGCACACGCCCGTCATCCCCGTGCTCTCGAGCTGGAAAACGCCGCTGGTCTTGCCCGCAGAGAGCATCTCAAAAACGGCGGGATCGTCCTCCGGCGCCTTTGCGACGTCGAAGTCCGGCTCACGCAGGCGCACGAGCTTCTGCGCGTCCTCGAGCACCGTCAGGTTGCGCAGGCCGAGAAAGTCCATCTTGAGAAGTCCCAGCTCCTCAAGCGTCGTCATCGGATACTGGCAGACGATAGATTCGTCGTTTTTCGCCAGCGGGACGTATTCATATACCGGCCTTTCAGTTATGACGACGCCGGCAGCGTGGGTCGATGCATGGCGCGGCATACCCTCCAGCGCGCGGGCGGTGTCGATGAGCCCGTGCAGCGTCTGGTCGCCGTCATACATCTCCTTAAGCGGCTTCGACAGGGCCAGCGCTTCATCAAGCTTTATATTCAGCGACGACGGTATCTGCTTTGCGACCGCGTCGCATTCGGCGTAGCTGACGTTCATCGCACGGCCAACGTCGCGTACGGCCTGACGCGCCGCCATAGTGCCGAAAGTCACGATCTGCGCGACGTGGTCCGCACCGTATTTGCGCGAGACATAGTCTATTACCTCGCCGCGGCGCTTGACACAGAAGTCAATGTCGATATCGGGCATGCTCACGCGCTCAGGGTTCAGAAAGCGCTCAAAATAGAGGCTGTATTTAATCGGGTCGACGTCCGTTATATGCAGCGTATATGACACCACGCTGCCCGCGGCGGAACCCCGCCCCGGCCCGACGGGTATGCCGTTTCGCTTGGCATATCCGATGAAGTCCGAGACGATAAGGAAATAATCGACAAAGCCCATCTGCTTTATCATGTCCAGCTCATATCGAAGCTGCGCGCGCAGTTCGTCCGTCCCCTCGCCGTAGCGTTCTTCAAAGCCTCTGGCGCAGAGCTTTTCCAGATAGCTGAAGCTGTCGGTCTCGCCCTCAGGCAGCTGGAATTTCGGCAGATGGTAGTGTCCGAATTCAAAATCATAATTGCACATTTCGGCAATTTTATTTGTGTTCTCGACAGCCTCCGGCAGATCGGGCACGAGCCGGCGCATTTCCTCCTCGGTTTTGAGGTAAAATTCACTGTCGCCGAACTTCATGCGGTTGGGGTCGTCGATGGTCTTGCCGGTCTGTATGCAGAGCAGAACGTCCTGGTTATAGGCGTCCTCGCGCGTTATATAGTGCGCGTCGTTCGTGACTACGACGGGTATGCCGGTCTCCTCGTGTATGCGGCGCAGGCCGGCAAACGCCGTGCGCTCATCGTCCAGCCCGTGGTCCTGCAGTTCGAGATAGAAGCCGTCCTCTCCGAACGTCTCGCGCAAATCGAGCGCGCGGGCCTTTGCGCCCTCATAATCTCCGTCCAGTATTTTGCGGGGGATCTCGCCCGCGATGCAGCCGGACAGGCAGATAAGCCCCTCCGCGTGCTCGCGCAGCAGCGCCCAGTCGATGCGCGGCTTGATGTAAAAGCCCTCAGTGAACGCCGCGGAGACAAGATAGCAGAGATTCCGGTATCCCGTCTCGTTGCGGCAAAGCAGGATGAGATGGCTGTATTCGCTGTCGCGCCCATGCTCCTTGTCAGTGCGGTTCCTCGGCGCGACGTAGACCTCACATCCGATGATGGGCTTCAGCCCCGCGGCCTTCGCCGCCTTATAAAACGCAACGCAGCCGTACATGACGCCGTGGTCAGTTATGGCGATGGCCGTCTGCCCCAGCTCCTTTGCGCGCGCGACGAGCCCCTCGATGCGGCACGCGCCGTCGAGCAGGCTGTACTCAGTATGGACATGAAGATGGGTAAAGGCCATTTTTGTGTTATCCTTTCTGATTCTTTACGTTTGCTGCTATATTAAAATGAGTATAGCTTAATCTATAAATGCTGCTTTCCGCAGACCTGTTTCCAAAAGATCAGCAAAAACAAAGCGTTTCCCGCGCGTAGCGAGAGCAGCGCGGTTGCTCAAATGTGGAAATCAGCAATCGCTGATTTGGCCAGTGCATTGCAATTCTGATTATACACGTAGCAGGCTGTGTATTAGGAGGGGTTTTCCAAAAGCTCCTTCGGTTCGATCTCCATAAGCTTCTTCAGCCTGTGGCTGAGGCAGGATTTTGTAACCGGCGGGTCGGACAGCAGCGCGAGGTCCGCGAGGCTGGCCTCCGGGTTCGCAATGCGCAGAAGCGCCGTCTCATAAAGATGCTGGGGCAGGGCCTCCAGTCCGCACTCGCGGTCGATCCGCCGTATCGCGGCCAGCTGTGCCTGCGCCGCAGAGACGATCTTATCCGCGTTCGCGCTGTCACAATTCACCTTGCGGTTTATCGAATTGCGCATATCCTTTTCGACCTTCGCGCCCATTATGTCCATCGCGGCTACGGAGGCCCCGATCGTTGTGAACAGGTCGGCGATCGCCTCGGACTGCTTGAAATAGGTTATGTAATTCCCGTTTCGAGTCGTCGAGCGCGGGGAAAAGCCAAGCTCCAGCAGGATAGAGAAGATCTCGCGGCTGACGCTTGCATGGCTCGTTACGAACTCAAGATGATACCGCTTGGAGGGGTCGGTTATGCTGCCCCCGGCGAGGAACGCTCCGCGTATAAAACTGGCCTTGCAGCAATCGTTTTCCAGCACGCCGAGGTTTATATGGTGCGAGAGCGTGGTCTGCGCATCATAGCCGTAAGCGGAAAATATCCGGCTTATTTTCTCCTGATCATTCATAATAAAGCTGAGCCGCCCGGAATGCCCCTCGTCCGGCAAAATGTCGAACGTGAGTGAGAACGCGCGGCGGAACAGGCGCGGCAGCAGCTCGGCAAAGTCGCGGCTGGACGTTGTTATTTTTATCTCCCGCGGCGAAAATGTGTTGCAGTAGAGCAGAACGCCGTAGCACTCGGCAAGCGCGCAGCAGCGCCTCGACGCGCTGCCGCGGCACAGCTCCGCCTTTACACCTTCTGAAAATGACATCGTAATACCTCAAACATATATCTTTGTGCGCGATTTATCCCTGTACAGCCGTATCAGCTCCCCGGCCAGCACCAGCGGATGGTGGCGCGCCTTGTCAGCCGTTGTGTCCGCTACCGGCGCGGAAACGACCGAAACGCCAAACGCGCGGACGTTATCCTCATCAACGACCGTAGGCTCCGCGTCCGTCTGGCGGTAACGCTCAAGCATGGCCTCCGGCAGCGGCGCGCTGTTCGCAAGGCAATAGTCAAAAAGCTGCCGGTTTCCCGCATGCTCCATAAGCGCGCGGACATGAGCTGAGGCGGTATAACGCTCGGTCTCGCCGTCCTGCGTCATGATGTTCAGGACATACACGCGTACAGCGTCGGACTGCGCGATAGCGTCCGCTATGCCGTCGACGAGCAGGTTCGGGATAATGCTTGTATAAAGGCTTCCCGGGCCAAGCACTATCAGTTCCGCCTGTTCTATCGCCTCGATGCTCGCGTCGAGCGCGCGGGGGCGCTCCGGTATGAGCCGGACACGCTTTATGTGCCGGTCAGAGCCGGTCTTATGCTCGCTTATGCGCGATTCTCCGAGCACCTCGCTGCCGTCCTCAAACTCCGCGGCAAGCCGTATATCCTCGTTCGAGACCGGCAGGACCCGCCCCGTGACGGCCAGGACCTCGCTCATCTTGAGCACCGCCTCGTCGAAGCTGCTGCTCATACCATTGAGCGCCGCAAGAAAGAGGTTGCCGAAGCTCTGCCCGGCAAGGCTCCCCTCCGTGAAGCGGTAGCCCAGAAGCGCCTCCATGGTCGGCTCTGTGTTCGCAAGCGCCTGTAGGCAGTTGCGTATATCGCCCGGGGGCGGCATTCCGAGTTCCGAACGGAGCATGCCCGAGCCGCCGCCGTCGTCCGCGACGGTCACGATCGCCGTCAAATTCCGCGAATACAGCTTCAGCCCGCGCAGCATGGTCGAAAGTCCGGTGCCGCCGCCGATCACTACAATGCGCGGGTCAGACTGTGAATGCTGTGAATATTTGCTCATCTCCGGCTTACCCCTTGTCAATGTCGCGATTTATCAGCTGCGCATCGTAGCCCAGCTGTTTTATGAACTCCGTGAGCCCGTTTGCCACGGCGACGCTGCGGTGGCGGCCGCCGGTGCAGCCGACGGCTATGGTGAGCGTATGCTTACCCTCCTCGACATAGTGCGGCAGCAGGAAGCGTATCAGCTCATAGAGCCGGTTCAAAAATTCGTGCGCTATATCGTGCTTCATTATAAAGTCGCACACCGGCTCTTCCAAACCCGTTTTGTTCTTGAGCTCCGATACATAAAAGGGGTTTGGCAGAAACCGGACGTCAAAAACCAGGTCCGCTTCGATAGGCAGGCCGTATTTGAATCCGAAGGACATCACGTTAACAGCCAGCGCGCGGGACAGGTTTTCCCCGATGAAGAGGCGGTATATCTCGCTCTGGAGCTGGCCCAGAGTGAGATTTGAGGTATTGATCACATAATCGGCGCGCTCCCGCAGGTTCTCGAGCAGCTTTCTCTCACGGTTCACCGCGTCCTCGATCGAGCCGCCCTCCGCTGCCAGCGGGTGGCGGCGGCGCGTCTCCTTATAGCGCTTGACGATCGTTTCAACATTCGCCTCGACAAACAGTATGCGGTAATCCAGTTCCATTTCCCACAGCGAATCGAGAGCCTCGAAAAGCTCCTCGAAATTTGCGCGCTCGCGCACATCCGTCACCAGCGCTACACGCTCATAGCGTCCCCGCGTTGCAAGGCACAGCTCCGCGAACCGCGGCAACAGCGCGACAGGCATATTGTCAACGCAATAAAAATCCAGATCTTCCAGTATGTCCGCCGTGCGGCTCTTGCCCGCGCCGGACAGCCCGGATATTATCAAAAACTCCATGAACTCCCCTCCTTACGAGAGACTATAGGCGCTCTTCTGCGCCCGGCCTGCATTATAATATGATCTTGACCTCCGGCTCCAGCTCGGTGCCGGTAGCCTTGTAAACAGTGTCTACAACATGCTCCATAACGGCGATCACATCCTCAAAGCTGGCGCCGCCGGCATTGACGACAAAGCCCGCGTGCTTCTCTGAGACCATTGCGCCGCCGATGCGGAACCCCCTGAGCCCGCACTCATCTATCATCGCGGCGGCATAGCCTGTCGCGGGACGTTTGAATGTGCTGCCGGCAGAGGGCAGCTCCAGCGGCTGCGAGGCACGCCGCTTTTCAGACAGTTCGCGCATACGCGCGCCGATCTCCCCGCTGTCGCCGGGCGCAAGTTTTATTACCGCGTCGAGCACGATGCTGTCGGTGTCAGAAAAAATGCTCCTGCGGTAGCCAAATCCCAGTTCCTCGTCTGAAAGCTCAAAAAGCTCCGCGTCGCTGTCGAGGAAGCGGACGGATGAGACGACGTCCTTCATCTCGCCGCCGTAGGCCCCCGCGTTCATCGACACTGCTCCGCCGAGGGAACCGGGGATCCCATGGGCAAACTCAAGCCCTGTCAGACTGTGTTCCCGTGCAAAAACGGCAAGTCTGGCAAGCGTTATGCCCGCTTCCGCCCGCAAAGTCGTTTCGTCCAGCAGTTCGATACCGCTCATACCGTCGCAGGTCTTGATGACAAACATATCCATCGGCTCGCCGCTGACGAGAAGATTTGTGCCGTTGCCTATCACGAGCGGCTCTATCTCAAAGCCCGCGAGCAGCTGCGCGAGATATTCACACTCCTCAACGCTCTTGGGAAATGCCATCGCGCTGACCGGGCCCCCGATGCGGAAGGAGCTGTGACTGCTCATCGGCTCATTGCGGCGCACTTCCAGCTCCGGCATAAGTTTTTTAAGCTCCCGGAGCGCGGTTTTTATCATATCCATACTCGCTTCCTCCCGCTTCAGAGCAGCATGCCGCTGTCGATCGCGCTGTCGTGGCTATCCGCAAGCCGTACAGCGTCGTTATATCCCATCTTCTTGAGACGGTTATTCATCGCCGCAAGTTCAATTATAACCGCAAGATTGCGGCCCGGGCGCACGGGTATCACCATATACGGCACATGTACGCCTAGTATCGTCGTAGACTCCGTGCTGAGGCCGAGACGGTCATAGAACTTGCCGTCGACCCACTCCTCAAGGTTTATCACCATGTCGATATGTTCCACCGGCTTGACTGCGCCGATGCCGTAGAGGTGGCAGACATTCACAACGCCTATGCCGCGCAGTTCCATATAATACCGTATCACCTCCGGCGCCTGGCCAGTCAGCATGGAGCGGGAGATCCTCTTTATCTCAACAGCGTCGTCCGCGATGAGCCGGTGGCCGCGCTTTAACAGCTCCAGCGCAGTTTCGCTCTTGCCGATGCCGCTCTCGCCTGTTATCAACACGCCCTCGCCGTGTACCTCTATAAGCACCCCGTGACGCGTCTCCCTCGGCGCCAGATATGTCCTCAGCGTGCCGATCAGTTCGCCGGAAAACTCGGAGGTGTCTATGTCCGTTGTAAAGACGTTTACGTCAAACTCCTCCGCGCACGCCTTTATCTCCTGCATCGGCGAGACTCCGTGGCAGATTATGAGCGCCGGCGGACGTTCGGACATGAATCTCGAGACCGATTGAACGCGTTTATCCCGCTCCATCCCCTCAAGGTATGAACTTTCGGCCTTGCCGATGATCTGTATGCGGCTGGTGTCAAAATAATCGTAAAACCCCGAGAGCTGAAGACCCGGGCGGTTTACATCCGCCGTGATTATCAGGTCCTCGTCAAAAGTGCTCGCCTTGTTCACTATTTTGAGTTCATGCTCCTGAACTATTGTCTTGAGTGGCACGGAATATTTGAATCTTGTCATAGCAGCCTCCCGAGAGTATCATTTTCCAATGTATATTTTATCCCCATATATGAATTTTGGCAATTATTTTATGTAAAAAAACGCCGTATTCGCCTTCGAAAAATGTGTTCTTATAAAAATAAAAAAAAGACTTGATTTTTGATTTTCCTTCTGTTATTATGATAAAGCTGTTCTTTAGGGAACTTTTATGAAATCAACAAAGCAGGGAGGTGCAGCAGAAGATGGCAAAGTGTCAGTATTGTGGAAAGGATATGGCTTTCGGCATAAAGGTCAGCCATTCCCACAGGCGTTCCAATCGTACATGGAAGCCCAACGTCAAGCGCGTCAAGGCCATAGTGGACGGAAGTCCCAAGCATGTCTACGCCTGCACCCGTTGCCTTCGCAGCGGCAAGGTTGAGCGCGCCGTATAAATTCCACACGAAAAAGGGAATCCCGTACCGACACGGTACGGGATTTTTTGTGCGTTGCCGCCGCGCCTTCAAAGAGCCGGTTTAACGCGGGGCGAAGCCGGTTTCCTGTCAAAAGCCGGCTGGCTCTGCGGCGGCTCCGTCAATAAAAATCCGTATTTCTATTTCTTCATATTTATGATAAGATGATCGTGAAAAAACGGAGGTAAGCCATTGAAAACCAAAGGAAAACTTGCGGCGGCACTCTGTATCCTGTCGACGCTGGCGCTCTTTTTCGTATGCGGATGCAGCGAACGCGCGGCCCCGGCCGCCGGACCGGACAGTACGGGCACGCCTGCGCCTGCAGAAGTTTCCGCACCCGGCCACTCTTCGGAGCCTGCGTCCGAACCGTCAGCCGAACCTTCTCCGGAACCGGCGGCCGGACCAACGGCAGAGCCTCTGCCTGAGAGCCCGCCTCCCACGCCCGACCCTGAGAAACTTGTGCGCGTGCTGGACTATATTCCGGACATATATGTCGAACTGCGCTATGCGGCGGAGAATAATTTTACAGGCGAGGCCATCTATGACTTTGACGAGGCGTATCTCCGCTATGGGACGGTACTTAAGCTCGCCGAGGCGCAGAAGGCGCTGTCACAGTCGGGACTTTGCCTCAAAATATGGGACGCCTTCCGGCCGGTGGAGGCTCAGTTCGCGCTCTGGGAAATATGCCCCGACGCAAATTACGTCGCAGATCCGAACACCGGTTACTCAAGCCACAGCCGCGGTGACACCGTTGACGTGACGCTCGTCCGCACCGATGGGACTGGAATCGAAATGCCGACGGATTTTGACGATTTTTCGCCCCTGGCCGACCGTGATTACAGCGACGTCTCAAACTCTGCCGCGGAGAATGCCCGGACGCTCGAAAACGCGATGACGGCTGCCGGCTTTGAAGCATATTACAACGAATGGTGGCATTTTTCCGACGCCGCCGATCATTCTGTTTACCAAGGAGATTTACCCTGATGAAGTATGATATTATAATTGTAGGAGCCGGTCCCGGAGGGATCTTTTCCGCATACGAGCTGACAAAGCTTGTACCCGGGCTGAAGATCGCCGTTTTTGAGGCCGGTCATCCTCTGGAAAAGCGCCGCTGCCCTATCGACGGCGATAAGATCAAGACCTGCGTGGGCTGCAAGAGCTGTTCGATCATGAGCGGATTTGGCGGCGCGGGCGCGTTTTCAGACGGAAAATACAACATCACAAACAACTTCGGAGGCTCGCTGCATGAGCACATCGGCAAAAAGAAGGCTCTCGAGCTGATGCACTATGTCGACGGCATCAACATGCAGTACGGCGGCGAGGGCACTCACCTGTTTACGACCGCGGGTTCAAAGTTTAAAAAGCTCTGCATCCAGAACAAGCTGAACCTGCTTGACGCTTCCGTCCGCCATCTTGGAACAGACAAGAACTTCGTCGTGCTGCAAAACATGTACGCCCTGTTGAAAGACAAGGCCGATTTCTTCTTCGATACGCCCGTGAGCCACGTCCGCGTCCTTGGAGACGGATTTGAGGTAACGACGGACAAAGGCGCCTATGAATGCAAAAAGTGCATCATCTCCGTCGGGCGCAGCGGCAGCAAGTGGATGGAGAGCGCCTGCCGCGAGCTGGACATCGCGACAAAGTCCAACCGCGTGGACATAGGCGTGCGCGTCGAGCTGCCCGCCGTTGTGTTTTCCCACCTGACGGACGAGCTGTATGAAAGCAAGATCGTCTACCGCACGGAGAAATTCGAGGACAATGTCCGCACATTCTGTATGAACCCGCGCGGCATCGTCGTGAACGAAAACACCAACGGCATCGTCACTGTCAACGGCCACAGCTATGAGGACGCGGAGATGCAGACGGAAAACACGAACTTTGCACTTCTGGTATCGAAGCATTTCTCCGAGCCCTTCGAGGACAGCAACGGCTACGGCGAGAGCATCGCGCGCCTGTCCAACATGCTCGGCGGCGGCGTGATGGTGCAGCGCTTCGGCGACCTCATCCGCGGGCGGCGCAGCAACGTGAAGCGCATCGAGGAGGGCGACGTTATCCCGACGCTGTCCGCAACTCCCGGCGACCTCAGCCTCGTGCTGCCCAAGCGCATCCTCGACGGCATAATCGAGATGATCTACGCGCTGGACAAGATAGCCCCGGGCACCGCCAACGACGGCACGCTGCTCTATGGAGTCGAGGTCAAGTTCTACAACATGGAGGTCGATCTCGACGAGCATCTTGAGAGCCGTTATAAGGGCCTGTATATAATCGGCGACGGCAGCGGTATAACCCACTCCCTGTCCCACGCTTCCGCAAGCGGCATCTTTGTCGCGCGCGAGATCGCGGGCTGAGGGCAAAAACAACATAAAAAAGTAAAAGTTCATTATTTTCGTTGTGATTCCTCCCGAAAAAAACAAAAGCCTTGAAAAACTATTGTTTTTCAAGGCTTTTCGGACTAATATTGGAGTGATACAATAAATCATGGACTGATTTGGGAAACTAACATTTCATTGATAAAACGGAGGTATCGTCATGCAGAAGCTTGAGAAACTTTACGAAGGCAAGGCAAAAATGGTCTTCCTCACCGATGACCCTGAACAGCTTATCGTCGAATACAAGGACGACGCGACCGCCTTTAACGGAGAGAAGAAGGGCACGATCGTCGGAAAGGGCGTTATCAACAACCGCGTTACAAACCACCTTATGCAGCTGCTCGAGGAGCAGGGCGTGCCGACCCATTTTGTACAGGAGCTTTCCGACCGCGAGACGCTGGTCAAGAAGGTCTCCATCGTTCCGCTGGAGGTCATAATCCGCAACATCTCCGCCGGTTCCTTTGCCAAGCGCTACGGCGTTGACGAGGGCATCGTATTTGACGCGCCGACGATCGAGTTCTCCTATAAAGACGACGAACTCGGCGACCCGCTCATAAACTCCTACCACGCGCTGGCGCTGAAACTCGCCACAGCCGAAGAGCTCGAGACTATAAAGACCCTCGCCTTCCGCGTTAACGACCTTCTCAAGGCTATCATGAAGGGCATCGGCATAGATCTTGTAGACTTCAAGCTCGAGTTCGGCCGCCTGTCCGACGGCAGCATCGTCCTCGCCGACGAGATCAGCCCCGACACCTGCCGCCTCTGGGACGAAAAGACCCACGAGAAGCTCGACAAGGACCGTTTCCGCCGCGATCTGGGCAACGTTGAGGGCGCGTATCAGGAGATCATGCGCCGCATGCTTGGGGAATAACGGAGCGGCGGCCTATGTTTTCAAAGATTCACGAGGAATGCGGTGTATTCGGCATATACAGCAATGACGACAGACTGGACGTCACAGGTCTGACCTACAGCGCGCTGTTCGCGCTTCAGCACCGCGGACAGGAGAGCTGCGGCATTGCGATCAATAATGACGGTATCATAAGCGGCGATAAGGATACCGGCCTGGTCAGCGAGGTCTTTACAGCCGAACGCCTGCGCCGTCTTGGCACGGGTCAGATGACCGTCGGTCACGTCCGTTATGCCACGACCGGCAATAAATCCCGCGCCAACGCTCAGCCGCTCATCATAAACCACATAAAGGGCAGCATGGCGCTCGCCCACAACGGCAATCTTACGAATGCGACCGAGCTGCGCGAGGCGCTGGAGCTTAACGGCGCTATCTTCCACGCGACCAGTGACACCGAGGTCATCGCGTACACCATCATCAACGAACGCCTGCGCGCCGGTTCTATCGAGGAAGCGATCGAAAACGCAATGCCCAAGCTCAAGGGCGCGTATTCGCTTGTCATCATGTCGCCGCAGAAGCTCATCGCCGTTCGCGACCCGATAGGTTTTCGCCCGCTGTGCATCGGAACGCTCGGGGACAGCTTTGTTTTCGCCTCTGAGAGCTGTGCGCTCGATGGCATAGGGGCCCATTTCCTGCGCGATGTTGAGCCCGGCGAGATAGTTATTGTGGATAAAAACGGTCTGCGAAGCATCAGGACCCACTGCAAAAAATGCGACCGCGCGCTCTGTGTTTTCGAATATATCTATTTCGCGCGGCCCGACTCTGTTATAGACGGAAGCTGTGTACATAACGCACGCCAGCGCGCAGGCGCGTTTCTCGCGCTGGAGCATCCGGTCCAGGCAGACGTAGTCATCGGCGTGCCGGACTCCGGCCTGGACGCGGCGCTGGGGTATTCCAAGCAGTCCGGCATACCCTATGGCGTTGGCTTTATCAAGAACAAGTATATCGCCCGTACGTTCATCCAACCGGAGCAGAGCGAGCGCGAAAAGTCCGTTAATATCAAGCTCAACACGATTTCGTCCACGATAAAGGGCAAGCGTGTCGTGCTTATCGACGACTCTATCGTCCGTGGTACGACCTGCGCACACATCGTAAAGCTTGTGCGCGAGGCCGGCGCGACCGAGGTGCATATGCGCGTTTCTGCGCCTCCGTTTCTGAATCCCTGTTATTTCGGAACGGACATTGATTCGCGTGAGAACCTCATCGCCTGCAACCACACCATACCCGAGATAGCGGAGATAATCGGCGTCGACTCCCTCGGCTATCTGAGCACTGAGAACGTCGTAAAACTTGCCGACTGCGCAAACGGCGGCTTCTGCACCGGCTGCTTCACGGGTGTTTACCCGACCGAAGTACCGGAGAAGAAGGCCAAATTCCGCTTTGAGCGCAGACTCAGCGAAAAAGAATAAAAAAGTGGGGCACACC
>CAZIHY010000039.1:10993-18747 GCA_964539115.1 uncultured Oscillospiraceae bacterium | reverse complement strand
GCATCTGCACATGTGTATATCTTCGCTTTGACATGAAAACACCCCCTGATGTAGTGCTTTCATTTTCCTACATCAGGGGGCTTTTGTCTATTATCCGTTTTTACTGGTCCCGTTCATTTTGCAGAGGGCTCTTTTTTATTCCTTTTCCGCCTTTGCTTCGCAGTATATACAGCGGTATGTGCGGGCGTCGCGGTTAGTGAGCTTGAATATCTGGTCAATTTTCGGCTCGACGGAGGTTATGCATCTGGGGTTTTTGCATTTTATGACGTTCACGACGCGCTCCGGAAGCTCCAGATTGCGTTTTGCAACTTTTTTGCCGTCCTTGATGATATTGACGGTTATGCTGGGGTCTATATAGCCAAGAACGTCGAGGTCGATGTCTATAGTTTCGTCTATCTTGATGATGTCCTTTTTGCCCATCTTTCGGCTGGCCGCATTCTTGATTATCGCAACGGAGCAGTCCAGATCCCCAAGGTTGAGGATATTGTACAGCTCCATGCTCTTGCCGGCCCCGATATGGTCGATTACGATGCCGTTTACTATCGAGTCAATATTCATTTATTTTACCTCCAGCAGCTTGAGAATGAGCGCCATGCGAATGAACTTGCCGTATTCGACCTGTCTAAAGTAGCAGGCGCGGGGGTCGTCGTCTATCTCCGTTGAGATCTCGTTGACGCGCGGCAGCGGGTGCATAATCGCAAGGTCATTCTTCGCGTTTGCAAGCTTGCCCTTTGTAAGAATATAGCTGTCCTTGAGCCGGACGTAATCGGCTTCGTTAAAGAAGCGCTCGCGCTGGACCCGCGTCATGTAGAGTATGTCCAGCTGCGGCATGACTTCCTCGAGATCGCGTGTCTGGATATAGGGGATACCGTTTTTTTTGAGAATGTCCTTTTTAATATAGCTTGGAAGCTTGAGTTCGTCAGGGGAGATAAGAACTATTTTGTTGTTGTCGTATCTGGACAACGCGGTTATCAGCGAGTGGACTGTGCGTCCGAACTTCAGGTCGCCGCAGAAGCCGACGGTCAGGCCGGAGAGGCGTCCCTTTTCGCGCATGATCGTCAGAAGGTCCGTCAGCGTTTGAGTCGGGTGGTTGTGGCCGCCGTCGCCGGCGTTGATGATAGGAACGGTTGAACGCAGGGAGGCGACCAGCGGCGCGCCCTCCTTGGGATGGCGCATCGCGATTATGTCTGCATAGCAGCCGACGGTACGTATGGTGTCGGAGACGCTTTCGCCCTTCGCGGCGGAGGAGCTGGAAGCCTCTGAGAATCCGATCACATTGCCGCCGAGCTCATACATCGCGGCCTCAAAGCTCAGGCGAGTACGGGTCGAAGGTTCGAAAAACAAAGTTGCAAGTTTTTTATACCGGCACTTTTCGCGGTATAGCTCCGGCTGCGCGATAATGTTGCCGGCGACGTCGATCAGCTCGTCTATCTCTCCGGTCGAAAGGTCAAGTATGTCTATAAGGTGCTTCATTTTTACTCTCCTTTGATCCAGCTCTCGTCTGAAGGGTTGTCGCGGAAGGCTATCAGCCTTTCTATGTCCTCGGGGCGTATATAGCCGCTGTCGGCTGCGTAACGGGCGACGTAATCAAAGTTTGTAAGGCTTACGTTCCGGACTCCCGCGGCCTCCAGACGTTCGAGGCCCTTTTTCATACCGTAGGTGAAGATGCTGACAACGCCTAGAACAACGGCCCCTGCGCGGCGCAGTACATCGACGACCTCGAGAACGCTGCCCGCGGTCGAGATGAGGTCCTCTATCACGACGACTTTCTGCCCCTGCGTGAGGCGGCCTTCGATCTGGTTTTGGCGGCCGTGGTCCTTGGCTCCCGAGCGGACGTAGCCCATCGGCATGCCGAGGATGTGTCCGGCTATCGCAGCGTGGGCGATACCGGCGGTGCTTGTTCCCATCAATACCTCGCAATCGGGAAACTCGCGTGCTACGGTCTCGGCTATTGCATTTTCAACGTGTCCTCGTGCTACAACATCCGTCAGGATGAGACGGTTGTCGCAGTAGACGGGGCTTTTGATGCCGCTGGCCCAGATAAACGGCTCTTCGGGACGGAAATACACTGCCTGTATGGCGAGAAGGTCCTGTGCAATAAGGCTCTCTGTAGATTCGTTCATTGTCTCTCTCCTTTGAATGCTTCAATACATTTTCTATAGGCTTCGGCGGGGGTGGAAGCGCGGGTTATCGGACGGCCGACGACGATATAGTCGCACATGAGCTCCCTGGCTTTTTCCGGAGTCGTGATGCGCCTCTGGTCGTCTCCTGCGCTGTCGGCAAAGCGTATGCCGGGCGTAACGGTAAGAAAACCGCCGCCGCAGAAGGACTTTACTCCGGCGCTCTCAAGCGGGGAACATACGACGCCGTCAAGTCCCGACAGGGCCGCATTTTTCGCATAAGCGAGAACGGTCTCCTCGAGGCTGCGGTTTATGAGCAGCTCGGATCGCATGCGCGCCTCGTCGGTCGAGGTGAGCTGAGTTACGGCGATGAGCTTCGGACGAGTGCCGTCAGGACGAGTCAGCCCCTCAAGCGCCGCCTCCATCATTGCACGGGTGCCCGCCGCGTGGACGTTCACCATGTCTATATCCAGCGAGGAGAGAACGCTCATCGCGCGTTTTACTGTGTTCGGAATGTCATGCAGCTTCAGGTCGAGGAATATCTTGTGACCGCGCTTTTTGATTTCACGCACGATCTGCGGTCCCTCGGCGTAAAACAGTTCCATGCCGATTTTCAAAAAGGGCTTTTCCTCCTGAAAAACGGAGAGAAAATCGAGCGTTTCGCTGCCAGAAGCAAAGTCGCAGGCTATTATAACGTCTCTGTCCATCAGTGAGCGCCTCCTATTATTTCTGTTATATCTGTTATCCCTAAACGAGACATTTCTTCCGGAAGTGCCTCGATTATATCCTTACAGGCGAATGGATTTACAAGGTTAGCGGCGCCAATCTCAACAGCGCGGGCGCCGGCAAGCATCATCTCGATAACGTCGCGTGCAGAGGACACGCCGCCCATGCCGACAACGGGGATGCTAACGGCCTCGTAAACCTGCCAGACACAGCGGAGCGCGACAGGGAACACCGCGGGGCCGGACAGGCCGCCTGTCGTGTTGCCGAGCAGCGGCTTGCGGGTCCTAAGGTCGATGCGCATGCCCATGAGAGTGTTGATGAGGGAAACGCCGTCCGCTCCCTCGCCCTCAACAGCGCGGGCGATCGCGGCGATATCCGTTACATTGGGAGTGAGCTTGACGATGAGCGGTTTTTTGCAGACGCTCCGCACGGCGCGCGTGACCTCTGCGGCGCTTTCAGGGGAGGTACCGAAGCTCATGCCGCCGTCGTGGACGTTTGGACAGCTGATATTCATTTCCACCCAGCCGACCTGATCCTCCGCAGAAAGGCGCTCTGCACATTCGACATATTCGGGAATCGAAAAGCCGCTGATATTTGCCATAACGGGTTTGTGAAAAAATTCTTTCATCTCCGGCAGTTCATGGTTTATGACTGCGTCGAGCCCCGGGTTTTGGAGACCGACACAATTGAGCATGCCGCACTCGCACTCCGCGATACGAACTCCGGAATTGCCGAAGCGCGGTTCAAGTGTCGTGCCCTTAAATGAAAAACTGCCGAGAATGTTGACGTCGTAGAGTTCCGAAAACTCGCGGCCATAGCCGAAGCAGCCGCTGGCGGCTATCACAGGATTGTCCAGCGTGACGCCGCAGAGTTCGACCTTTGTGTTCACCATTTGATCTCCTCCCTGAAAAGCACCGGACCATCGCGGCAGATACGCTTTGGGCCGTACTTTGTTTCGCAGGTGCAGCCCATGCATGCGCCGAAGCCGCAGCCCATGCGGGACTCGAAGCTGTACTGTCCGCCGCAGTCTGACGCGCTGTAAACGGCCTTAAGCATAGGCTCCGGACCGCAGGTAAAGCAGTAGTCAAATGGCCGGACCTCGCACAGGAGATCGGTCACAAAGCCCTTTTTGCCGAGACTGCCGTCAGCTGTTGAGACAAGAACGTCGATACCGAGCTCCGCGAACATCGAAAGGCCGAAGGAGTCCGCGCTTTCGTTGAAGCCGAGCAGAGCAGAGCATTTCTTGCCCTGGGCCAGAAGTCTTTTTGCCAGCGCGTACATGGGAGGAACTCCCGCGCCGCCGCCGATCAGCAGGCTGTGCTCACCGGCCTTTGAAACGTCATATCCATTACCCAGTCCGGTCAGAATATCGAGCTCCGCGTTCCGTCCGAGGCGGGACATATATTCCGTGCCGCGCCCGACGACCTTGTATATCAGAAACAGGCTGCCGTCGTCCCAATCGCACACTGAGAGCGGGCGGCGCAGATAGAACCCGTCAAGTCTTATATTTACGAACTGGCCCGGACGGGTGACAGCCGAAGCGTCGCCTGAGAGCGACATTGCGTAAATATCCTTTGCGATCTGCGTGTTGAAGTCTACTTTGAAGCGTTTGTTATCCACTGTATGCTATCTCTCCTCCAACCATAGTCATGAGGCATTTTCCCCTTACCTGCATGCCCTCAAACGGCGTCGCCCGCCCGAGCGACAAAAATTTTTCGGGGTCTATCGTGTATTCCGCGCCGAGGTCGAACACCGTGAGGTCGGCAGCGGCACCCTCGCGTATTCCGCAGGGCAGGCCGAAGCGCCGACATGGATTTATGCACATAAGGGAGATGAGCGTTTCAAGGTTTATAACGCCTTTTTCGACCAGTCCCGTATACAGGACAGGAAACGCGGTCTCAAGGCCAACTATGCCGTTGAGGCTTTTTGCAAGGCCGCGGGATTTCTCCTCCGCCGAGTGCGGCGCGTGGTCTGTTGCGATGATCTCCAGCGTTCCGTCCTGTATGCCCCGTAAAAGAGCTTCACGGTCCGCGCGCGAACGTATTGGCGGGTTCATTTTGAACCGGCCGTCATCGCGCAGATCCTCGTCGCAGAGAAGGAGGTAATGCGGCGCTGTCTCTCCCGAGACGTCCAAGCCGTCGTGTTTTGCCTGTCGTATCAGCTCGACGCTCTCTTTTGTAGAGACATGGCAGACGTGATATGCGCAGCCGGTCTGCGCAGCAAGCTCTATATCGCGCTCTACCATACGCCATTCGCTCTCTGAGCTTATCCCTTTGTGCGAATGGATGCGGCAATATTCTCCGTCATGGATATATCCGCCGTGGAGCAGACTCTCATCCTCGCAGTGGGCGACGACGAGCTTTCCAAGGGCCTTCGCCCGGAGCATCGCTTCCTTCATGAGAGCAGGATCCTGAACGCCCCTGCCGTCATCGGAGAAGGCGGCGACGTTTTCCGCCATGCCCTCCAGATCGGAGATCTCCAGCCCTTTTTCGCCGACGGTAAGCGCGCCGTAGGGCAGAACGCGGACACGGGCGCTTTTTTCTATCGCCGCGAGCTCTGTTTTCAGATTCTCCACTGAGTCCGGCACAGGGGAGAGGTTAGGCATTGCGCAGACGGCGGTAAAGCCGCCGTGCGCCGCTGCGAGCGTACCGGAGAGCAGTGTTTCCTTATAAGAAAAACCCGGCTCACGCAGATGAACGTGTACATCTGTGAAGCCGGGGAAGACGAATGCGCCCTCGTATTTAAAAACAGAGCCCCCAAGATTTTTGGGAGCGTCGGGAGAAACAGAAACAATAAGGCCGTCGGAAATAACTATGTCACGTCGGGAGAAGGAACCGTCTATGAAAACATTTGCGCCTGAAATTGTGTAAGTCATTTGCCGGAATCACCTCTAATTTGCATTTTAATCATTTTATCGAATTTCACCGCCTCTGTCAATTGATGTTTCGGATATATTTTCAGGTAAAAAATAGTGTATAATTGAGCACCACTACATAAGCGGGAGACGCCTTAATTGATCGCGCGGATATATGCATTTTTGGCATGATTCGTTTTTGGCGGCGTCAAAACAAACTGAGCAAAGGCGCTGCCGATTAAGACGTTGTAACCCCTTGCCTGCCGTGATATACTCATATCTATATACTGATTCGGCGTCTTCCGGTCAGAAAAGAAAGGATACAGACAATGAGCTTTTTGAAAATTGCCCTGCTGCAGATCGCTCCCAGCGGTACTTTAAATGGAAATCTCGACAAAGGGATCGAATATTGCAAAAAAGCGAAAGGTCAGGGGGCCGATATTGCGTTATTTCCAGAAATGTGGAGCAACGGATATAATATATATGACCGTCCCGCTGAACAGTGGAAAGCTGAGGCGATTTCTGTAAACAGCAGCTTTGTCGATGCATTTGGCAGCCTTGCAAAAGAACTTGACATGGCTATCGGTATCACACGGCTTGAAAAACATGAAGAAGGTCCCCGCAATACGCTTGTCCTTTTTGACAGATTTGGGAAACAAAAGTTCTCTTATGCGAAAGTACACACCTGCGACTTTGGTGAGGAACGTAATTTGACGCCTGGTGAAGATTTTTATGTTGCCGCGCTCGATACTGCCTGCGGAGCAATAAAAGTCGGGGCGATGATTTGTTACGACAGGGAATTTCCTGAAAGTGCAAGGATCTTGATGCTTAAAGGAGCGGAACTGGTCCTCGTTCCGAATGCCTGCCCGATGGAGATAAACCGGCTTTCACAGCTGCGCGGCAGGGCATATGAAAATATGATGGCGATAGCCACGTGCAACTACCCTGAAACCGTTCCCGACTGTAATGGCGGGTCGAGCGTTTTTGACGGCGTCGCTTACCTTCCCGGGTTGGACGGCTCAAGGGATACCTGTATTTTGCAGGCGGATGGAAAAGAGGGCATTTATATCGCCGAGCTTGATTTGGACCGGCTTCGCAGATATCGGGAGAGCGAAGTACACGGCAACGCATACCGGCGACCAAAAAAATACGGGCTTCTAATTGACGACAAAATCGACAAACCGTTTATCAGAGATGATTATCGGGAGTAGAGGGACATTTTGTTTGTAAGGCTGACACAGACGTAAAAAACCGCCGCCTGAAGAGCTTTCAGGCGGCGGTTTTTCTGTTGACCTCGAGGTTAAAAGCCTGTGTCCTCCAGAGTTATGGAAAGACTTTATTACGAGGGAGAGCATGCTGGGACGGTTTATATCGCACCCGATCAATCGTTACCGGTGCTTTCTTTCATGAACGAGGTCATGTTTACCAGCTCGGTGTCAAAGACCTCCGCGCGTTCATCGCCGATCGAATCTATAAAGGAGTTTATAAACGCGTCAAACTCCTCGTGGAACATGGCGGCCTTTTTCATGCCTTCTTCCGTCAGATACAGCGCGCGGTTTCGGCCTGCTCCATTGTCGCGGACGAGCCCGGCCTTTTTAAGGCTGCGAATAGAGACCGAGAGGCTCGGCAGGCCGACGCCGATCATGGAGGACAGCTCAGACAGGGTTCGCCCGGGATTGTTCAGCATTGCTGTAAGAATGCGGGGCTGGCCGGAGTAGAGACCCACCTTATTGCAAAACTGGCGCATCATATGGTCATATTCATAGAAGAATGTAAAGAGCCTTGCGCCGAATTTCATCTTGTCGAACTGCATCTCAACCCTCCATCAAGCAGGATTCCATGGCGTCAAATGCGGTTTGTTTAGCATCGTCGTCAAGTATTGCATACATGACATAGTTTCCGAAAGTGACGAAGGAGGCTTTTTCCATCTTGGGATGTTCCTCAGGCATATATTCAGTCATCCAAGTGTCGTTGCGCATCTGCAGATAAGCCTCGACCTGTGATGCGATCTCCTTGGTTTTGGTTTCGTCCGCACCCTTGAAGATGCCGTATTC
>CAZIHY010000039.1:7356-10893 GCA_964539115.1 uncultured Oscillospiraceae bacterium | reverse complement strand
GGCATAAAGCCGTCGTCACCCTTCAGGACGACGCAGGAGTTGAGATACCGCACTCCGGTATCCTCCGCGACCTGCTGGACCCATGTGTTGGCTGTGTCGATCTTCTGGTTGTTGATCGAGTCCTGATTGGAGTAGCTTGCCGCGATGGGATAGATGCTGTTAAGGATGATCTTGGTATCCGGGCTTGCGGCCTGTATGGCCTGCACCAGTGCGGTATATGTTTGAATAAAATAATCCTCCTCCATGAAGGAGACTCCGTTTATGCCAAGCGTTATGATCATATATTCCGGCTTTTTCAGCTCGACGGCGGCGGGGATGAGGATCTCATCGCCCGTGTCGGGATATACGATGGCGGTATAGCTCCAGTGGTCGAGCGTCAGTGTGCCGCTGGCCGGAGTCCAGACGTGATTTGGGTCAACGACGTTGTATGCCGCGAGGCCATGGGTCGTGCTGTCGCCGAGAAAGATTATCTTGTCAATGTATTCCTGTCCCATATCTTCGGTCTCGCCGAGAACAGTGGCCGCGTTGCCAGTCTGGGGGGCATCGGTCTGCTGCGTGCCCTGTGGATTAGGAAAATCAGAGGTCGGGTTTTCCTCCGACAGCCTGTTGGATTCAGGACCGTCAGAGACGGAGTCATCGTCAGAATTCCCCCTGCCTGTGACAGAGGCGAAAATCAGTGAGAAGACCACCAGCACCAGCGCAAGTATGATAGCGCCGGACCAGAGGCTGTAAAATTCGTTGTGCCTTTTCTTTTTCACTATTGTTCTCCTGAGAGTTTCCTTTTCTATCATGGAATAGTATTATAGCACAATGAAAAATGTTTTCCAACATTAATTTACCTGTATAACGAAAAAATTAAACAATTTCAATCTTTTTTGCATAAAATTTGTTTTCATATATCTCACTCTTGAAAAACAAGCGTTTTAAGGGTAAAATCATTAAACTGAATTTAAACTGCCGGTAAAAAGGAGTATAGATGACATGTTCCCCAAAACCGCAAATTCGCTGACAGAGGGCTCGATTTGGAAAGGGCTGCTGTTCTTTGCGATTCCAATAATGCTGAGCAATCTGCTTCAGCAGCTGTACAACACAATAGACAGTGCCGTTGTTGGGACCTGGGCCGGAAGTGGGGCGTTGGCCGCCGTCGGCTCCACTGGTGCGCTGATAAACCTGCTTGTCGGCTTTTTTCTTGGGATCTCGACTGGGGCGGGCGTTATCTATGCGACATATTTCGGAGCGAAGGATGAAAAGAATCTCCACCGTGTGATCGATAATTCGTTCATCCTCGCCGTGGGGGCAGGAGTAATACTGACAATAGTCGGCGTCGTATTTTCTCCGCAGCTTCTACGTCTTATGAACACGCCGGAAGACGTTATGGACCTCGCGGTCACATATCTGCGCATCTACTTCGGCGGTATTATAGTAATGCTTGTTTATAATGTGGGAGCCGGGCTTATAAGGGCCGGCGGCGACTCGAGACGCCCGCTGTATTATCTTATAATCAGCGGCCTGCTCAATCTCGTGCTGGATATTTTGTTTGTCGCGATTTTTGGCATGGGCGTGGCCGGAGCCGCGTGGGCGACCGTTATCTCCCAAGCCTGCTCGGCGGTGCTTGTGACGATACATATGATGCGTTTGCCAAAGTCCTGCCGCTTGGACCTGCTCAATATCAGGTTTGATAAGGCAGCGTCGGTGCAGATAATAAAACTTGCGATACCATGCGGGATACAGGCGTCGATGTTCAATATTGCAAACCTGCTCGTCCAAACCAAGATCAACAGCTTTGGTTCCGTTGCTATGGCCGGCGTCGCGGCCTATACGAAGATCGATGGATTTATATACACGCCGACGCAGGCGATCAGCCTTGCGGTCTCGACCTATGTCGGTCAGAATATCGGCGCCGGCAAAACAGAGCGCGCAAAGAAGGGAGTAAACCGGGCGGTAATACTTGCGCTATGCACATCTATTGCGCTGGGCGGCATTGTTCTGCTTTTGGGAAATCATCTGCTGCATATGTTTACAAGTGATGAGGACGCTGTTAGTTTCGGGCTGCAGATGATGCATGTCATGGCCTCTACCTGCTGGATTTTTGCGCCCGCGGATATACTCAGCGGCGCTATGCGCGGAGCGGGCGCCGCAACGCAGGTCACAGTAATAAATGCGCTTTGCATCTGCCTTTTCCGAATCCTGTTTTTGACATTTGTACTGCCGTTCTATATGAACATCAGCTTCCTGTTCCTGGTATATCCGATGTCATGGATACTCTGTACCTTCTGTGTCGTCATATATTACAGGAAGGGAAACTGGATGAAAAACACCGTGCTGGCGTCGTAGTGATATATTAGACGAAGAATAAACCGACAAGTTCCATCCGTTTTCGTGACGGAGCCTGTTGTTTTTGTTTGGAGTGCAAAAGCAGATAAGCCCGACGCGGATAAGACAAAAACGCCGGACAGGATTTTACCTGTCCGGCGTTGACTATTTTATGATTTATTCGCCTTCTGCAAGAGCCTTGGCCTCTTCAATGACCTTCTGCTGTACGTTGGCGGGAGCCTCCTGGTAACGGATGAACTTGCAGGAGAAGGAGCCGCGTCCCTGAGTCATGGAGCGCAGGTCGATCGTGTAAGAGCTCATCTCGGCCATGGGGACCTCAGCCTCGACGGTCTGCATGCCATCCTCAGCGTTCATGCCGAGCACGGTGCCGCGGCGCTTGGAGGATATGTCGGACATGATATCGCCCAGGTTTGCATCAGGGATCGTGACCTTAAGCAGGCCGATAGGCTCAAGAATGGTCGGCCTGGCCTTGGGGATACCGTCCTGATAAGCCAGACGCGCGGCGGTCTGGAACGCCATATCGTTGGAGTCGACGGGATGATAGGAACCGTCGTACAGAGTTGCCTTAAGGCCGACGAGCGGGTAACCGGCGAGGACGCCCTTCTGAACGGCGTTGCGCAGGCCCTTTTCAACGGAGGGGAAGAAGTTCTTGGGAACGCTGCCGCCGAAAACTTCCTCAGCGAAGATCATATCGTCGGACTCATCCTGGGGCTCGAAACGGATCCATACGTCACCAAACTGGCCGCTGCCGCCGGACTGCTTCTTGTGGCGTCCGTGGGCTTCAACCTTGCCGTTTATCTTCTCGCGGTATGCAACGCGGGCGGGCTTGAGCTCGGTCTCAACGCCAAAGCGGCTCTTGAGCTTGGCACAGAGAACGTCGACCTGGATATCTCCGGCTCCGGAGATGACCATCTGGTGGGTCTCGCCGTTGTTGACGAGGGTGAAGGATATGTCCTCCTCATTCAGGCGGGCGAGGCCGCTTGCGACCTTGTCGTCCTGACCCTTGGTCTTGGGGCTGATCGCCATGGAATAACAGGGCTCTGCGATCTCAACAGGCGGGAAGGTGACGGCGTTCTTCGCGTCGCAGACGGTGTCGCCGGTTTTCCACTCCATCTTGCCGATGGCAGCGATGTCGCCACAGGGTATCTCCTTGATCTCGACGTTTTTCTTACCGGTCATGGTATACAGGCGGCCGAGCTTATC
>CAZIHY010000039.1:4321-7256 GCA_964539115.1 uncultured Oscillospiraceae bacterium | reverse complement strand
TCTCGGTTCCGACGCCGGTAACGGCGCAGCCGCAGAGGACGGGAATGACGCTGCGTTCTGCAACGCCTGCCTTGATTCCAACGGCGATCTCATCATCAGTGAGCTCCATGGTGTCAAAGAACTTTTCCATCAGCTCGTCGGTGACGGCGGCGGCCTCCATCAGGGCCTCGCGCAGCTCGGCGACGGTGTCCGCATCCGCGGCGGGAACGTCACACTTGGTCGTCTTGTTGCCGCTGGTCTTGTAGCCGACGTTATGTACAAGGTCGATAACGCCGCTGCCGTCGCTCATCGGGGCGGTGATAGCACAGATAGTGCTGCCGTATTTTTCTTTCAAGGCCTCGAGAACGGCTGTGAAGTCGCCGTGCTCCTCGTCGATTTTGGAAATATAGAACATGCAGGGCAGATCGTTCTGCTTAAGAACCTTCCATGCGCGCTCGGCGCCGACGGAAATGCCGTCCTTGGCGGAGCAAACGATAACGCCGCACTCGGCAACGCGGATCGCGGCCTGGACATCGCCGGCAAAGTCAAAGTAACCCGGGGTGTCAAGGACGTTGATCTTGCAGCCGCCGAACTCAACGGGGGCGACGGAAGTGGAAATAGTGATCTGGCGCTTGATCTCCTCGGCGTCGTAGTCGCAGACGGTATTGCCGTCCGTAACCTTGCCCTGACGGTCGATGGCGCCGGTCAAGTAAAGCATATTCTCGGTGAGAGTGGTTTTACCGTTGCTGCCGTGACCCATGAGGCAGATATTGCGGATATTCTTGGATGCAAAGCTCATATGGGTTTTCTCCTTATATTTAAGTTTATTTCAGCTAATTTTACACGCACGAAAAATTATACACCAATTTTTTTGCGAGCGCAACAGAAAATTTGGGCATTTTTGTTGATGAAAGGCTATCTTGTAAGGCCGAATGTGAGCGCCAGCACGGGCACAAACCAAAGCAGCATGAAGCTGACCGCGTTTGAAGCGGAGGCGGCGTCGAACGAACCGGCCCAGCAGAGGAAGAACATTATAACAAGGCCCATGACCGAGCCTATAACCGACAGGATCGTGCACAGCCGCGCCGTCGTGCAGAGGCGCGATGCGGTTTCGGAGGCCTCGATCATCGGGGCCAGGCCCTCGCGTGACAGGACGGCGGAGGGGACGGTCTGCTCACCCGCTTCCCTGGCGGAGATGGCAAAGCGCTCGGCAAAGGCGGGGAAGTCCAGCCCCTCGGCGGGGATACGGAACTTCTGTTTTATGAGCAGCGGTGTGATGTTCACGTCGCGTATGGCAAACAGGGGGGATTTCTTTCCGCGCAGCATCATGACAAGCGCATCCTGAACGGAGGCGATGGGCGAATACTGTATATTGAAAAAGCCCGCCAGAGAACCGTTGATCGCAGTGAACAGAGTGGTTTTGGAAACGCCTTTACGCGGCAGACGGACTCCCATGAGCTGCATGAAGCCTGTCGAGCCGACGTATACCTGGTCCCCGCCGACATAGGCGGAAAAGCCGCCGCCCTCATGGGAGGCAAAGTTTTCAACATGGCGCATCGCGCAGCCGTTGCGGCGCATGAGCTCCGTGAAGGACGAGGCGAGCGCACAGCCCGAGGCGGCGAGAACGCTGCCCGTACAGCTTATGACAGAGTCTGTGAACGAGCCCTCGACAATGCGTATGCTCTCGATGCCCAAGGTGCCGGCGGGGAAGATGTCCGAGTCGGTGACGACAATGTGTCCGGCCTTGCTTATTTCCAGACAGCCGTGCCAGCCGGCGACGGCTGCGCCGCTTTTGAACATGCGCTTTGCTGCGACACAGTAGGGCAGCGAAAAACTGATAACGCTTGAGAGCGAGGCGCTGACGGCGACGAGGGCCGAGAGGATGTGGAAGAAAGCGCCGAATTGCCCTCTGGCGGCGGCGACGATCGAAAACAGAAGCGACGCTGCCAAAAGCAGCGGCGTGCACGTGAGGTAAGCCTCTTCGCCGCAGTCAGGCTCTTCCGAGCGCCGGACAAAACCGGTTATTGGAACGCGGAATTTCATCAGCGCGCCCACGCCGTCCCCCACATCCTGTTCCGCAGAGATGATATAGGGCGACCTGGCGTGCGCGGCGGTGAAGAAGCTGATGCGCAGAGCGCTGCTGCCCAGTTTCGCGCCCCATAGGGCGAAAAGGATGGAGAGGGAGGACACCGCGCAAAACGGCAGACCGTAGGTTTCTGTTCCGGTCGCGGCAATAATAACAGTGTCCAGTATCGAGAAGACGCAGGACAGGGAGCAAAGCGCCTCTCCCGCGGCCGCGCCGCGAAAGATGCTCATAATTCCCGCTGTGAAAACGTCCAGTCCGGTTATCATGACGGCCAACTGTATCACAAGGCACATGATCGCGCAGGCCCTGATGTTGCTGCCGAGCGCGCCCGCGAGCGGGAGCGCAGAGTCGTAGGCAAAGGTGATGTAGATCAGGATCGCCGTCAAAGCGAACGCTATGCGCGTGCGTGAGCGGAAGGTCTTCGCCTGCGCGCCATAGAAACGGGAGGCCTTTTCCGCCGTCATCTCGGGGATCTCATCGTCCTCGTTTTCCTCCTGGGCGCTTTGACCGGCGGCTGCCTGTGCGCGCTGCTTTCCGGCGGCGGCAAGAGCTCCGATCAGTCCGAGGACCGGCGCGAGAAAATTCTCTCCGCGCTTGCGCTGCGGACGGAGATTGCTGTATTTATCTTTCAGACCGGATGCAAAAGAGGGCCCATTCCCGTCCCCGCTTTTCTCGTCCTCTTCGATGTACGGCTCATAGTTTCCGGAGGCATACTCCGTGTCCCCGTCGCCGCTTATTTCGTCTGAGGAAAACAGGGGCTCTGCTTCCGGTTCAGGCTCTGTTTTGAGCTCCGGCTCCGGATCAGGCCTGAGTCTGGCTTTGGGTTTTGATTTGCGTCTGGGGACCTTTGGTTCCGGTTCAGTTACAGGC
>CAZIHY010000039.1:0-4221 GCA_964539115.1 uncultured Oscillospiraceae bacterium | reverse complement strand
GGCTCGTATTCGGGTTCAGGCCCGGGTCCCTGTTCCAACGTGAATATGGGTTCGTCCGTTGAAAATGAGGCGGCAGCGACTTCCTGCGCGGCCTCGATGACGATGCTGCGGCTTCGGGATGCCTTTTCATCCTCATCGCTCAGAACGGATTCCGTCCTGTATTCGGCAAGGATCGATTCCAGACTGAACTCTTCGCCTGACAGGTCGAATTTATTGCTGTCGAATTCAGACATTTTTATGACTCCTTGCTCCTTTGACGAAGCGCTTCATATATCACGATGGCGGCGGAAGCAGAGGCGTTGAGGGAGGAGACCTTTCCGCGCATCGGGATACTTACCAGAAAGTCGCAATTTTCCTCAACAAGACGGCTCATGCCGTCGCCCTCAGAACCTATCACGAGGCACAGGGGGCCGCGAAGGTCAGTCTGCCACATGCTGCTTGTTCCTTCGGCCGCTGTACCGTATATCCAGAGTCCGGCCTGCTTCAGCTCGCGTATCGCCGCGGTGAGGTTTGAGACCCGCGCAACCGCCATATGCTCGGCAGCTCCGGCGCTCGTTTTGTCCACGATGGACGTCAGGCCCGCGGAGCGGCGCTTTGGGATGATTATGCCGTGAACTCCCGCACATTCGGCAGTCCTGATGATGGCTCCGAGGTTGTGCGGGTCGCTTATCTCGTCGCAGACGATGACAAATGGTGGCTCGCCGCGCTCCTCCGCGATCGCGAGAATGTCCGCGATCGTGCAATATTCACGCACGGCGGCGAGGGCGACGATGCCCTGGTGCGCGCCCGTTGCGCTCATGCTGTCGAGCTTGCGGCGGTCCGCCTCGACGACGACCACGCCCATTCCGCGCGCGGTCGAGGCGATATGGCCCAATGTTTTGTCAACGTCGCCTTTGGCTATATATATCTTATCGATGGCTCTTCCTGCCCGGAGAGCCTCCCGGACCGAGTTGCGGCCCTCAATTATGCTTTCGCTGTCTTTTTCAAATGCCATGACGGCCTCCGTTTCATTTGATATATGCTTTGAGCGTCTCGGCCATGTCGGTGTGCTCCCAGGGCAGATCGACGTCCGTTCTGCCGAAGTGGCCGTAAGCCGCGGTCGGCAGGTATATCGGGCGGCGCAGGTCAAAGTGGTTTATGATCTGGGCGGGACGCAGGTCGAAATTCCCGGTTATGATGCGGGATATCTCGCTGTCGGGAAGGACGCCGGTGCCCTGTGTGTCGACGAACACAGAGACGGGACGCGCAACGCCGATAGCGTAGGCGATCTCGATATGGCAGCGGCGCGCCAGACCGGAGGCAACGACATTCTTGGCTATATAACGGGCCATATATGCCGCGCTGCGGTCGACCTTCGTCGGGTCTTTTCCGGAGAAACAGCCGCCGCCGTGGGAAGCGTAGCCGCCGTAGGTGTCAACGATTATCTTGCGTCCGGTGAGTCCGGAATCTCCAACAGGTCCGCCGACTACAAATCGTCCGGTGGGATTTATGAATATTTTGGTGTCGGTTCCCATAAGGCCTTCGGGTATCACGGGCTTTATGACAGTTTCCATTACCGCCTCGCGAAGCTCCTCAACGCCGATGTCGGGGGAATGCTGCGTGGAGACGACGACCGCGGGTATATGGGAGACACGCCCCTCATCGTCATACTGGATGCTGACCTGGGTTTTTCCGTCAGGACGCAGCCAGGACAGCTCTCCGGATTTGCGGACCTCCGCCAGACGGCGGGAAAGCCTGTGCGCATAGGAGATGGGCGCGGGCATGAGCTCCGGCGTTTCGTCGCAGGCGTAACCGAACATCATGCCCTGGTCGCCGGCGCCGGTTTCGGCCTCGCCGTCGCTGTCAAAGGATTTGTCGACGCCCTGCGCGATATCGGGGCTCTGCTCGTCGATAGAGGTAAGGACGGCGCAGGACTTGTAGTCAAAGCCGTATTCCGGCTTGTCATAGCCGATCTTGCGGATGGTGTCGCGCGCTATCGCGGGGATATCCGCATAGCACTCGGTGGTTATTTCGCCCATAACGAGAACCATGCCGGTCGTGCAGATAGTCTCACAGGCGACGCGGGCGTTCTTGTCGTGGGCAAGTATTTCGTCGAGTACGGCGTCGGATATCTGGTCGCAGAGCTTGTCCGGATGCCCCTCGGTTACGGATTCGGAGGTGAAGATCCTGTTTGCATTGTATGCTTTCATATAAGTAAAACCTCGTTTCGGCAATTTTTTCATTTTATTTATCTTTAACTAAAATATAATAGCATATATTTTTATTTCGGAAAAGAGGTAAAATCCGATTTATATATTAAATATCGTAATCAAAAGCCGCCATCGTTGTGCAAAGTTTAAGATTTGTACATAGACAACGGCGGGAAAACAGGTTATTATTGGTCATGGAGGTATTCTGATATGAAAAAACTTATGCGGTCCATCGACCGCTTCTGCGCCAGGCATCCCCGCTTCGGCATACAAAACCTTATGATTTTCGTCATCGTCGGAAATGTGCTGGTATGGCTGTTTTCGATGATGGATACGACCGGAACTCTCATGGGCTATCTTTATTTCAGCCCCTATCATATCCTGCGAGGCCAGGTGTGGAGGCTCGTGACATTCGCCCTGATACCGGAGAGCACCAGCATTTTGAGCTTTGCGCTGTCGCTGTATTTCTATTATTTCATCGGCTCGACGCTCGAGCGGCAGTGGGGACAGGCCAAGTTCACGCTTTACTATATTTCCGGTATGCTGTTTACGATCGTTTATGGCTTCGTTATCTATTTCATAACCGGCATAAACTGCGGCGCCACGGCCACGTATATAAACCTTTCGATGTTCTTCTCGTTTGCAACGCTGTTTCCAGAGACGCGTGTGCTGCTGTTTTTCTTCATACCTATAAAAATCAAGTGGCTGGCTTATGTAGACGCGGCGTTCTTCGTGCTTGCTGTCATCATGAATTCCTTCCCGCTTAATATTCTTCCTGTCGTGGCTGTCCTTAACTATCTGCTGTTCTGCGGAGGCTGGCTGTTCGATTTTGTGCGGCCCTCGCGTATAAAGCAGCACCGCCGTACCGTCAACTTCAAGCGCGAGGCGCAGCGGGTCAACCGCGAACAGGCACGCAGGCCCTATAACCGCAAATGCGAGGTCTGCGGTAGAACGGACGCTGATTATCCCGATCTGGAGTTCCGCTATTGTTCAAGATGCGCGGGGTATCACTGCTATTGCATTGACCATATAAATAATCACAGACATTTCACCGAATAGGAGCCGATAAATTGAAAAATAATAAGCTTACGGGAATAATAATGATAGCCGTGGGGGCGGTGCTTGCGATAGTCGGGTATATGATCCTGCCGGAGACCCTGTTTGTGCAGTTCGGGATAGATGATTCTGTGCCCGGCGCGCCCAAACTTGCGGCGCTGGCAATATTCTTCATAATGGATGCAGCCGGAGCGCTGGGATATATGCATAACGAAGAGAAGAAAAATTTGCTTTTCATCTCCGGACTTGGTTTGTTCCTCATAGTGCTTGCGTTTGTAATCAACCTTCCGCGCGTTTTCTGAAGATGGCTGAAAGACCCAATGCTCCGCGGCTGCCGAAAGCGCTTGCGCCGCTGTAGGATAAGGAAGCGCTTCTGCGCGATGAATATGGCGATCCCGCCAGTATAACGGGGGCAGAGATCTGTGTTTCGGCGGTTGGCTGCGACCTGTCGAAGCTGGAACTCTCCGGCTGCCTGGTGAGAAACTGCCGTTTCAGCGGCGCGGATATGTTTGGCGCGTCGTTTACCGACACGGTGTTCGAACAGTGCGATTTTTCAAATTGCGTTCTGCGCGATGCGTATTTTTCGCGCTGTGAGTTCCTGGGCTGCAAACTGACAGGCGCAGACCCGGCGGGCGTCGTTATGAAACACACGGCGTTTCGTGATTGCATGCTGAGACTTGCAAATTTCAGCGGTATGAACGCCGATACCGCGGTTTTCGAGGGCTGCGACCTGTCGGACGCCGTATTCAGGGAATGTAAGCTCAGACGGTTTGAAATGAGCAATTGTTCTCTTAGAGGAGCTGTCGTTTTCAAAACCCCGCTCTATGGAATGGACCTTACGACCTGCGAGATCGAGGGAATATCGGTATCGGAGTCGAAAAGCGAACTCTGCGGAGCAAAGATCAGCTTCATCCAGGCCCCTGTCATAGCGCGTATGCTCGGCATGGAGGTGGAATACTAATGATATCAACGAAAG
>CAZIHY010000038.1:0-18781 GCA_964539115.1 uncultured Oscillospiraceae bacterium | reverse complement strand
CCGTTCTTGGTAGAACCCATACCTTTTTTATGTGCCATTTAGGTTACACCTCCATTAGTCGTATTCGCGGAATAGGTTACGCATTGATCGCAGAGATCTGAACCTGCGTATAGGGCTGTCTGTGGCCCTTGGTATTGCGGTAGCCCTTCTTGGGCTTCATCTTGTAGACACGGATCTTTTTGGACTTACCGTTCTTGACGACGTTGGCGGAGACGGTCGCGCCCTCAACAACGGGAGCGCCGAAAACGCTGGTCTCATCGTCGATAACAGCCAGAACCTTGTCGAAGGTTACGGCCTCGCCGGCCTCGACGTTCAGTTTCTCGATGAAAACGACGTCGCCCTCGGCAACGCGGTACTGCTTACCGCCGGTTTCGATGATAGCATGCTTCACTTGTGCTGCACCTGCCTCTCTTTGGAGTCTCGCTGTCGGGGGCGGAAGCGGAGCTTCACTTGTTTGGCCCATTCAAAGCGGCCTTATTAGTGTAACATCAAGAACATGCCTTGTCAAGGAAAATGATAATATTTTTCCCGAAAAATTGAGTGTTTTCAATCTATTGTGATGGTGGTGACCAGTGTAAAATCAGTCATGTCCAGAATGGTTATAGTATCACCGATAATATAGGCGTAATCGCCGATGTAAAGCCCGCGCGCTCCGTACCAGTGGTCACCGCCGCACTCGATCTCCGCGCGCTTTACGAAGCCCTCTCCGTCCGTGTAGCCGTAGATGAGATAGCCGCTGCCAGCGGGGAAGCCGATTATGTTTTTTTCGGCGGAGATAAGAATGGCCTTGTGGTTATACAGTGCCTCGCTCCACGAGTAATCGAGACTAAGCGTGCATTTCTCGAGCACATTCGCAGGGTCAGTTGTGTCGAACATGCTAAGCTTCATGTTTTCGGTCAATCCGGTATCTTCGTCCGCATTCATGCCCAGGCCGAACAGGCGTCCGTCGCTCCAGATGTGCAGATATTCGGAAAAGCCCGGTATCTTCAGCGCGCCGAGCACCTTTGGCGAAGAGGGCTCGCTCAGATCAACGGCGAACAGTGGGTCCGTCTGGCGGAAGGTGACAAAGTACGCGATATCGCCGTCAAATCTTGCGGAATAGACGATCTCATCCTCGGCGAGACCGTCGACCTTGCCGACGGTTGCAAGGCCGCTGTCGAGGATATACAGGCCGTTGAAGCTTGCGCTGTCTCCCCAGACATAGTTTGTGAAATCATGTTCCTCGTCTACATAGACAGAGTAGCTGTCGGTAGAAATGGTCGTTACGACTCGCAGGTAGCCGTTGTATTCGTCCATGGAGAACTGGTCGTTGAGATAACCCGGAATAGTTCCGGATGCCGCCAGCATTATGCTGCCGCCAGAGGTGTCGTAGCGGGTTATCCGTGTGCGGCTGCCGCTGGTGTAGACCGTTACTTTGTATATGCTTTCAGTGCGTTCCTCGCCGGGATCCCGGTAGTATTCGCTGTCGGCAAAATAGATGCCGCCGGTGCTCATATATATTGTGTCGCCGGAGCCGAGCAGGCTCTCGGCGCGGCTGAGAGCGCCGCTTTCAGCATCATATACGCCGATCACGGAATAGCGGCTGGTATAGCAGTCGGGTACGACGGCGATGCAGTCAGGCTCCAGCGGCATTTCAGCGCCGTCGCAGCTGATGCGTGGGACATAGGTCACAGGGTCGTCCTCGTCAAAGTCATAGACATAGTAATTGCTGATGAGATAAAGTGTTCCGTCATACAGGCGTGAGGTGTTCATATATCCGTCCTGCGTGACAGAGGAAATGAGCTCGGGGGAGAAGGGGTTGCTTACATCGATGAAATCGGCACAAACCTTGTTTGAATAATCATAATTCCAGGTTTCCCCAGTCGACCAGTCGAGGCTGTAAGAATTCGATGAGATGACGATAACAGTGCTGCCGTTTACATACATTTCGTCGAGGTATTTATCTCTGTATTCGCAATAGTATTCATAGCCCTCTGCCTCGGTGATCTCTTCTGTATAGCCGAGTGTAATGCTGCCAAGCCTGCGCGTTTCCGCGCCCGCGGCCTCGTATATGACAAGGTCACCGCCATGCAGGATATAGATGTATTTTCCGTCGGTTTTGACGATGTCGCCTTCGTCAATTCCATCGACCTGTACGTTGGTTTCAGAGTAGTCGCCGTTTGTTTCGTTGGGATCAGGAGCAGGGGCGTCAGCAGCGGGAGCCACCGCCACCTCCGCATCGTCAAAATCATAGTTGGAGCCGCCGGTCAGATGTTCAAGGATCTCGGAATAATCCTTTGCATAGTGCGGCGCATCCGCATCAGGTGTGGAGTGACTGGGGCCGTCTGTTACAATATCACCTGGCGTAGCGCTGGGCTCATCAGTGGCTATATCGCCGGGGACTGCGGCGGCTGGACCCGCACATCCGGCGAACAGGGATATGAGGAGAAGCGCTGCAAGAACAAGAGACGGTGTTCTTTTCATTTTTTGTTCCTCCTTTTCATGTTATGCATATATGACGCATAACAGCGCTGAAGGTTCCAATAGAAAAGACGCCCGATTTTTCGGGCGTCTTTTTCAGAAATATTGATTCTTAGGTTCCGAGATAGGCTTTCTTGATATCCTCGTTAGAGAGAAGCTCCTCTCCGGAGCCGCTCATAGTGATGCGTCCCGTTTCGAGAACATAGCCGATGTCGGCTGTTTTGAGCGCCATATTCGCGTTTTGCTCTATCAAAAGGATCGTGACGCCATGTTCATTGACTTGCCGGATAATGGAGAAAATGTCCTGAACGACCAGCGGAGCGAGACCCAATGAGGGTTCGTCCATCATCATGACCTTTGGACGGCTCATGAGAGCACGGCCGACAGCGAGCATCTGTTGTTCGCCGCCGGAGAGAGTGCCGCCGAGCTGCCAGTGACGTTCCTTCAGCCTCGGGAAGAGGGAATATACCCACTCGATATCGGCGTTTATATTGTCTTTGCGAAGATACGCGCCGATGCGCAGATTCTCAAGAACGGTCAGGTCGGGGAAAATTTTTCGTCCCTCAGGAACAAGGGTTATGCCCTTGGTGACGATCGAGGTAGGGTCCTTGCCGGTTATATCCTCGCCCATGAACTCGATTTTTCCGGAGGCGGGTTTGACAAGGCCGGATATGGAACGCAGAGTTGTCGATTTTCCGGCGCCGTTTGCGCCGATCAGCGTTACGATGCTGCCCTCAGGCACCTCAAAGGATATGCCCTTGACAGCCTCGATGCCGCCATAGTTGACTTTCAGGTCGGTGATTTTAAGCATCGTCGGCCACCCCCAGATATGCGTCAATAACGCGTTGATTATTCTGGACCTCCGCCGGCGTGCCCTCGGCAATGAGCTTGCCGAAATCGAGAACGTATATCCTCTCAGATATGCGCATGACAAGATCCATGTGGTGTTCGATCATAAGGATCGTAAGACCGTATTTACCGCGTATCTGCTTGATAAACTCGGTAAGTTCAAGTGTTTCCTGCGGATTCATACCGGCTGCCGGTTCGTCCAGGAGCAGAAGCTTTGGCTCTGTTGCAAGAGCGCGGGCGATCTCAAGACGGCGCTGAAGACCGTAAGGGAGGCTGGTTGCCAGTTCGTCCTTGAGGTCAAAGAGATTCTGCTCTACGAGCAGAGCTTCCGTTTCCTCACGCATACGTTTTTCCTCCGAGTGGCTCAAACGGAAGGTCGCGGAGAAAACGTTCTGCTTTGCGCGCATGTGCTTTGCAGTAAGGACGTTGTCAAAGACGGTCATGCTTGAGAAGAGCCGGATGTTTTGGAAGGTTCTGGCGATGCCCAGCTTCGTTATTTTGTCCGGTGTAGGATTGATCTTTTTGGTGTACATGCCCATATTTTCTCCGCCGTAAAGCTTTTTCATCTTGCCGTGCGGATAGTTTTCAACAATAGGGCTGCCCATGAAGCTGACTCTGCCGTTAGTGGGCTCATAGACGCCGGTTATGCAGTTGAACGCCGTTGTTTTTCCGGCGCCGTTGGGTCCGATGAGAGCAACGATCTCGCCCTTATCGATTTTCATCGACAGGTTGTTGACCGCAACCACGCCGCCGAATTGCATGGTGACATTTTCAACAGTGAGGATGTTTTCCATCATTCAGACACCTCCTTGTCGCCGCGTCGGAACAGCCGTCGGTACAATCGCTTGAAGAAGTTGATTATTCCCTCGACGGAAAATTCATGGTCGCCCATAATGCCCTTACGGTAAAAGAGAACTACGAGCATTATTATGATTGAGAAAACGACCATACGGAAGCCGGAGCGAAGCAAAGGAACCTTGAACGCGCCGATATAAGTTTCCTGGTCAAGGAAGCGGAGCCACCACTCGCTGCATGCGACAAAGAGGAAGGAGCCAAGGCAGCTGCCCGTGATGGAGCCTATACCGCCGAGAACGACTATGAGAAGTATCTCATAGGTCATTGCGGATTTGAAAGCGTTTGCCTGGACTGTCGTCTGGTACATTGCAAGCAGTGCGCCGCCGATCCCGGCGAAGAATGAACTTATGATAAAGCTCATCTGCTTGTGACGAGCGAGATTTATTCCCATTGCCTCTGCCGCGATCTCATCGTCACGTATGGCCTTGAACGCGCGCCCATAGGACGAATTTATCAGCAAAACGATGATCGCTATACACACGCCCACAACGATAAAGGGGAAGAGGATGGAGTTAAAGGTCGGGAATTTTCGAAGCAGGTTGGAGCCGTTTGTCAGCGGTCCGATAGTGTCCCACTGGAAGATAGCGCGGATGATCTCTGCAAAGCCAAGCGTCGCGATAGCGAGATAGTCGCTCTTGAGGCGAAGAACAGGCAGACCGATCAAAAATGCGAAAAGTGCGGCAAAGAGCCCGGCGATTATAAGGGTGATAATAACACCGACCATGTTTCCGACGCTTGGGCCGAGAAAGCTGCCCGACAGCAGCTCAGGTATCGAAAACTGGACGATACCGCCGTCAAAATACTGATAGACGGAAGCTCTGGCCTCGGTAGGAATGGAAAGTATTCCATAGGCGTAAGCGCCGATGAGCATGAAGCCCGCCTGTCCAAGGGAGAACAGGCCGGTAAAGCCGTTGAGCAGGTTCATTGAGACTGCGACAAGAGCGTAAATCGCACCCTTCTTGAGCACCGTGAAGAGCATCGAGGAGGCGGGGACAACTGCCTCAAGCACGATCAGAAGAACGAAGAGGGCAACGATAAGTGCCGCATTTATAATTGTCTTTTTCTTTTTACTCATGGCAAACACCTCAAACCTTGTCCGTCTGCTTCTCGCCGAAGAGTCCAGTGGGCTTTGCGACGAGGATTATTATCAGCAGGGCAAAGGTAAAAGCGTCCGAGAAGGTGGAATAGCCTGCGCCCTTGATAAGGTTTTCGCAGATACCGATTATGAAAGCGCCGATGACCGCGCCGGGAATGGAACCGATGCCGCCGAAGACCGCGGCGACGAATGCCTTGAGTCCGGGCATTGAACCAATGGTCGGGGTAACAGTAGTGTAGCTCGTGAAGTAAAGAAGCGAACCGATCGCGGCGAGAAATGAGCCGATAATGAAGGTAACACTGATTACGGAATTGATTTTGATACCCATGAGCTGGCTTGTTTCAAAATCCTTTGAGACCGCACGCATAGCCATACCGATCTTCGTGTGCTTTATGAGCATGACAAGGGCGATAACGAGGATTATCGTAAGGATTGGGGTTATGATCGTGACCAGCTTAGTTGAAGCGGAGCCGATGGTTATCGTGTTGCTTATCCAGGGAATGGTGGGATACTGCTTTGCAAGTCCGCCGGTTATATACCATGCGCAGTTCTGCAGCAGGTACGAAACGCCAATCGCGGAGATCATAATCGACATTCTGGGCGCTGTGCGCAGCGGCTTATATGCCACACGTTCTACCAAAAAGCCGAGCAGCACCGTCACTATGATTACCAGTGGGATGGAAATAATAAGCGGCATGCTGGCAGAAGCATAAACCATGATAAATCCCGCGACCATGAATATGTCGCCATGAGCAAAATTTATCAGGCGCAGGATGCCGTAAACCATCGTATAACCGATGGCGATCAGCGCATATTGCCCGCCGACGGAAATACCGGCGAGAATATGTGGCAGATTTTGGTTGATAAAATCCATAAATTAACCTCCGAATGGTGCCGTCTCGAAAGGAGAAATCCGTTTTTCCCCTTTCGAGGCGGTACAGAAAGCGATTATAAAAACGGGGCACGGCGGGGGCACGGGGCCCCCGCCGGTGATAGTTCTGACCGTGTGATTATCAGCCGAGGTCGGCAACGCTCTGAGTCTTGACAAAATCAAAGGCGCCCGTTTCGGTGTTGGCGGTCTTGATATAAGCCATATCCTTGTTAGCATCGCCCGTCTCATTGAAGGAGATGGAACCAGTAACGCCGGTGCAGTCGACGCCGGAGAGAGCGGCGGCGATCTTTTCGCCGTCAGCGGAGCCCGCGGCCTTGATTGCCTCAACAGCGACGTTGTAAGCGTCAAATCCGAGCGCGGAGACAGCGGCAACAATGTCGTTTCCGCCATTATTGGTCAGGCGCTGAGAATCTGCGTTGAGCCATGCCTTGAAGCCGGTGACGAAGTCAGCGGCAACAGTGCTGGAGCTGTCGTTCTCGTCAAAGAAGGTGGACATATAGACCTCAAGGTTGGAACCCTGAGCTGCCTCGAGAATAACAGAGCTCTCCCAGGTGTCGCCGGCCATGATGGGGAAGGAGATGTTCTGAGCCGCGGCCTGAGTGAGAATGAGGGAAGCTGCGGTGGTGGAGACAGGGGCGAAGAAAACGTCAGCGCCTGCATTGACGGCGTTGGTCAGGAATGCAGAATAGTCGTTGTTGCCTTCCTGGAAACTCTCTTCAATAACGGTGCCGCCCATTTCCTCAAAAGCGAGCTTGAAGTAGTTGCCGAGGCCGACGGAGTAGTCGTCGCCAAGCTGAGTCAGTACGTAAGCGGTCTGTGCGCCCTTGCTCATGGCGAAGTTGGCCATAACGGTTCCCTGGAAGGGATCAAGGAAGCAGACACGGAAGTAGTAGTCGTTACCCTCGGTGACCTGAGGATTGGTGCAGGAGCAGCCAATCGCGGGGATCTTGGCCTGCTTGAAGATATCGCCGGCAGCGATGGAGACGCCGGAACCATAGGATCCGAGAACGACGGAAACGCCGGCAGAAACGAGGCTCTGTGCGGCGGAAGGAGCCTTATCGGTGGAGGACTGGTTGTCGACTATTTCGAGCTCGATGGTGTATTCCTTGCCGTCGATAGTGACTTTGTTATTGAGGCTGTTGGCATACTGGATTCCGAGGACTTCCTGTTTGCCGCCCGCTCCGTTGTCGCCGGAAGAGGGCTCAAAAACGCCTATCTTGATAACGTTGGAGTCGGCCTTGCCGCCGCCGCAGCCAGCGAAGACTGCGAGCAGCATAACTAGTGCCAGAAGCAGTGCAAATGTTCTTTTCATTGTTCAATCTCCTTATATTTTGTCTTGTCCCAAGTCAGTGTCCGCGAGGTGCGGACAAATGTTCCTGAAGATTACTTTGAGATTATAACTCATTTTTCACTTTAATGCAATACATAAAATAACCATTTTCGTCGCTTTTTAGTGTATAGTTAAAGAATTGCAGTAAAGAATTGCAGTGCGGAATAAGAAGAAACCGTGCAAAGCTCTTTGCCATGCACGGTGTCATTGGTCGATTCAAGGATTTAAGGCTCATTTTAATATAAACGGGCTGGTGCGCCACGTGGCACCGCCGCCGCGTTCCGCTCTGGCGGGATAGCCAAGAACATAAAGGTCGTCAGCAGAGCACTCCAGGGCGAACAACGCGCGGTCTTCTGACGGGAGGTCCTTAATAGAGGCGGGCTTGGTAATGATAGGAATGTGGGAATTCATTCCAGCGGTATGCAGTACATCGCAGCCCCTGGCTGTAGCTGCCAGTACCCTTGCGTATGGCGGAGTCCCGGCGGCCATACCGTTTCGCACGCCCAGTGCGGCGCACATGGACATGCGGCGTATGCGTGACAGGGCAAATCGCTTTGTTTTGGCCGAGGCATATATCGAGTCGAGCGATGTCTCGCTGCTGGCCGCGCGCATCAGCCGCCGGCCGAGACCATCGCCTTCGTCAGGCAGCGCGTCATAACTGCTGCTGCCTATCATCCTCAGCCGGGAGATTATAGCGGTCTCAAGAGAGGAGACAAAGACGGGGCCTCTGCCGTTATGCGCCTCCCTCATAAAGACCGCAGCAGCCTCACGGGGCATCAGGGAATAAGCGTCGCTGCCGAGCCGCAGCATCCCGCGCAGTTCAGCGGCGGAGCGGAATTCGTCCTGTGAGGCACGACGGTCATGTCCTGCGCCGCTGCGCTTTATCGTGACGGGAACGATATCCAGCCGCTGCTCCATTACAGCTTTGAGATACTCGATCGCGAGAATGTTGTTCGGCGTCTCGAGAAGCTTTGCGATCTCGCCGAACTCGCGTTGGATAACCGCCTGACGCACGGCGGCATAGGGTCGCTCATCGGAGGATGCCTCTTCCTTTATACGCGTGTCCAGGACGGGGTCGACCAGCGCTTCGGCAAGTGTCTCAAGAGGCTCAACTTGGCCGGATTCGCTGCCAAAGCTCAGGTGAGTTACTGCCCCGATGGCTCCGAGCAGGCCGACAGCGCCTCTCGCAAATCCCTCGGCGGAGGACAGGGCCCACGGCAGAGGCAGCTCGAAAACAAGGTCGGCGCCGCATCGGACGGCGGCTTCCGCCCTGGCAAACTTGCTGAAGACGGATGGTTCTCCGCGCTGGGCAAAATTGCCGCTCATAACACAAACGACGGCTGCGTCTTCACCGACGATTTTTCGGCTTTCCGCGATATGGTGCATATGACCCATATGAAACGGGTTATACTCTCCTATGATACCGATAACGTTCATAATTTGCGCCTCCTTGTAAAAAACTCTTGCGTTTTGCAGAAAAAGTATTAAAATACTTTTGTCTGTGCGTATATTTTACTACTTTAAAAACTATTTTACAATAGAAAGGGATAGTTATTATGAAAATCTTGGTCATCAATGCCGGAAGCTCTTCTCTTAAGTATCAGCTGTTCGACATGGACAATGAGCAGGTTCTTGCAAAGGGTCTCTGCGAGCGTATCGGCATCGACGGACACCTTAAGCATACCCCGCTGGTCGGCGGAAAGCCCGTGTTTGACGAAGACGTTGCACTGCCGACTCATTCCGAGGCAATTGCAGCGGTTATGGACAAGCTTATGAGCGCTGAGTACGGCGTTATCTCCAGCGCAAGCGAAATCGGCGCTGTCGGACACCGCGTCGTTCATGGCGGCGAGAGCTTCTCCGAGTCCGTTCTTATCACTGACGATGTCATGAAGGCGCTGGATGATTGCATTCCTCTTGCCCCTCTGCACAACCCTGCAAACATCACCGGCATTAATGCCTGCAAGGAAGTCCTTGGCGATATTCCTCAGGTCGCCGTATTTGACACCGCTTTCCATCAGACCATGCCTGGGAAGGCATATATGTACGCCGTTCCCTATGAGTACTATGAGAATGACAAGGTCCGCCGCTACGGCTTCCACGGAACCTCCCACCGCTATGTATCCGCCCGCGCCGCCGATATGCTCGGCAAGCCCATTGAGAGCCTGAAGCTTATCTCCTGCCATATGGGAAACGGATCTTCCATCTGCGCTATCCAGAATGGCAAGAGCATCGATACCTCCATGGGATTCACCCCGCTGGTCGGTCTTCCCATGGGCACCCGTTGCGGTGATCTTGACAGCGGCGTATTGCAGTTCCTGATGAACAAGTATGGATACAGCATTGACGAGATGCTCAATATCCTCAACAAGAAGTCCGGCGTCCTGGGCGTTTCCGGCGTATCCAGCGACTTCCGCGACCTCGACACCGCCGCCGGCGAAGGCAACGAGCGCGCCAGGCTTGCTCTCGATATGTTCAGCTACTGGGTCGCCAAGGTCGTCGGTTCTTATGCCGCTGCGATGAATGGCGTTGACGCTATCATCTTTACTGCCGGCGTCGGAGAGAACAGCGCCAGCACCCGTGCAAGCATCTGCGAGTACCTTACCTACCTCGGCTGCGAGCTCGATCCCGATGCAAACAGCGGCCGCGGCAAAGAAGCCGTAGTCAACACTCCGGACAGCAAGGTCAAGCTGCTTGTCATCCCCACCAACGAGGAGCTTGTTATCGCCCGTGATACTAAGGCTATCGTAGGCTGAGATTTTTGTTATTCCAAAGCCCTTATCTTCCTGACGAAGATAAGGGCTTTTTTGTTCATATATTATTTCAGAAAGGGTATTGACAAAAGGGCATATGGGTATTAATATATGAGCAGGTGTTCAAATGAACAAATGTTTGACATGGAGGTCATGACATGAAAAAGGTATTTAAGATGAAAAATCTGGACTGTGCAAATTGCGCGGCGAAGATGGAAAACGGTATAAAGAAGCTCGCGGGCGTTAAGGATGCGTCCATAAGTTTTATGACCCAGCGTCTTACGCTTGAGGCTGACGATGCGGAGTTTGACGCAATTGTTGAAAAGGCAGCTGAAGTTTGCCGCAAAGTCGACCGTGACTGCGAGATATTGAGATAATGCTATGACACGCGGTCAGAAAAGAGAATGCATCCGCCTTGCGATAGGCGTTGTACTGCTTCTGTGCGCAGTACTGATACCCGCGGAGCCGTGGTACATAAAGCTTGTGCTTTTCCTGATCCCGTATCTTTTGATCGGCGGCGAGGTCCTGCTGGATGCGGCGCGGAATATCCTCAGAGGCCAGGTGTTTGATGAAAACTTCCTTATGAGCGTCGCGACGATCGGCGCTCTTTGCCTGGGCGAGTACACAGAAGCTGTGGCGGTCATGCTGTTTTACCAGATCGGTGAGCTGTTTCAGAACTTCGCGGTCAACCGTTCGCGCCAATCGATCACTGAGCTGATGGATATTCGTCCTGATTTTGCAAACATTGAGCGGGACGGAGAGCTTGTCAGGGTCGATCCGGAAGAACTTGCCGTCGGCGATGTGATCGTCGTCAGAGCGGGAGAGAAGGTCCCCTGTGATGGCGTTGTTATCGAGGGCGCGTCGCAGTTGGACACTGCTGCGCTGACAGGGGAGAGCCTGCCTGTGGAGGTCTGTTCCGGCAGCGAGATAATCAGCGGCTCAGTCAATCTGAGCGGGCTTTTGCATGTCCGCATAACAAAGCACTTCAGTGAATCTACAGTCGCGAGAATACTTGAGCTTGTCGAGACTGCCAGTGACAAAAAAGCGAGGATGGAAAACTTCATAACCCGTTTTGCACGCGTTTACACTCCGGCTGTGTGCGCAGCAGCGCTTTTGCTTGCCGTTGTGCCGCCGCTGTTTCTTGGAGGCTGGGCGGGATGGATACGCCGCGGGCTTATATTTCTCGTAGTGTCCTGTCCCTGTGCGCTGGTGATTTCTGTTCCGCTAAGCTTTTTCGGCGGTCTGGGCGGAGCCTCGCGGAAGGGCGTTCTGATAAAGGGGAGCAACTATCTTGAGGCTCTGGCGAGCGCGGATACTGTCGTGTTCGACAAAACCGGAACGCTCACGAGCGGAAAGTTTTCTGTTGTCGCGGTGCATCCGCGGGAGACGAGCGAGGAGAGCCTGCTCGAGATCGCAGCGCTTGCCGAGTGCTCGAGCACGCATCCTCTTGCGCGGTCTGTCGTTGAACACTACGGTAAAGTGCCGGACAGGAGCCGCGTTTCAGATATTGTGGAGCAGGCCGGAAACGGCGTGACAGCCGTGATCGATGGGGACACGGTCCTGGCGGGCAACGAGCGTCTTATGCAGTCTGCGGGCATAGAGTTCCATCCCTGCCATCTTACCGGCACTATCATCCATATTGCAGTGAACGGCAGATACGAAGGTCATATCGTCATCAGCGATGTGCTCAAACCGGAATCGGCCGAGGCTATATCGCTCCTGAAGTCACTTGGCGTACGAAAGACCGTTATGCTGACGGGCGACAGGGAAGAGGTCGCGCGCAGCGTTGCCGGTGAGCTGGGGCTGGATGAGTATCACTCGGGGCTGCTGCCTGCCGACAAGGTCGAACGTGTAGAGCGTATGCTTGAGGCTGAGCGGGAGGGCGCGAATCTCGTTTTCGTTGGCGACGGGATCAACGACGCGCCGGTACTCACCCGTGCTGACATAGGCATTGCCATGGGCGCGTTGGGCTCCGACGCGGCAATAGAAGCCGCAGATGTCGTTCTGATGGACGATAAGCCAACCGGTCTGGCAGTCGCTATCAGGATCGCGCGCAAAACGATGCGTATCGTGCGGCAGAATATCGTATTTGCCCTTGCCGTCAAAGCGCTGGTACTTGTGCTTGCCGCGCTGAACGTTGCAAATATGTGGCTGGCAGTGTTTGCGGACGTCGGAGTTTCCGTCATCGCGATAATAAACGCCATGCGCTGTATGAAAATTAAATAGCGTCCTTGAAAGTTTTCCTCTTTTGTGATATTCTGTTTGCAGGATGAGATGATGCAGACAAGGAAAATCGTTTCAATGGCCCTGCTTACGGTACTGGCGCTCTGTCTCTGCGCACTGGTTGTGATGCGCGCGGGATGCAGGACTTACGGTCGTGGTGTCTACATCTTACCGGTCCTATGCAACGCAAAGGAGGCAAAAACATGACCGACGCAGAAAAAGTAACACATCTGTGGGATGAAAATGAGATTCGCAAGCTCATGACGCGCTATGCCTATTACGGCTATGCAAGAGCCTGGGAGAAGGTACCGGATATGTTCGCAAAAAGGGATGATATCTGGATCGACTGTGAGGGCTTCGGCGTTTTTGAGGGAGCGAAGGGCATTCAGACTTTTTTCGTCGACTGGCACCACTCAATGGAGGGCGACGCCCTCGGCATCGTAACGCTGCATACGCTCACTACCGATATAATCGAGGTTGCAAACGACGGCATGACGGCCCATGGACTGTGGATGAGCCCGGGTGCGGAGGCCAGACGTTCGGCTGACGACGGGGAACTGGAATCCTATTGGATCTGGGGCCTGTATGCAATAGATTTTATAAAGGAGAACGACGAGTGGAAATTCTGGCATTTCCGTATTCCGCATCTCCTTCTGTGTGATTATCATCACTCTTGGACCGATCTTGACAAAAAGGTCAAGATGGGCACCCAGATCGCGAACGACGGTCGTCCGAGTGCCGACAGGCCTTCAACCTATGACCCGACGTTCTACGGCGCGGACAAGAAGACGAACCTCTTCTTTGAGCCGCCGTACCGTTATGAGACGGAAAGCGAGCTGAAGGGCTTCTGGGAAAAAGAATAAGTATAAAAAAGAATCCGGCTTGGGGCCTTGGCCCCAAACCGGATCTTTCTTTTTTGCTTTGGTAAAGTTACTTGATGTTGTTCTCGTAAGCTTCGATCATCTTCTTGACCATCTGGCCGCCGACAGAACCGGCCTGCCTGCTGGTCAGATCGCCGTTGTAGCCGTTAGTCAGGTTGACGCCGACTTCGTTGGCAGCCTCCATCTTGAAGCGGTCCATAGCCTCGCGTGCATTGGGGTTGACAAGATTATTGCTGTTCTTAGACATTTCGAGTATCTCCTTTAAGAATTTGTCGGGCTTTGTTATCCCGAGTGTATTCTGTCCCCGAGAAAGACTTATATTCCGACAAAACGCATGTAAATATTGCAAGAAAGATAACAATTTCTAAAATTATATAATTAAAAGTTGGTGGTATACTTGCCGCGTTGCGGCGTCAGTCTTTAAATATCTGACATGCGCTTTTCCGTTTTTTGACCTGCAATGATGCGGGAAATTTGGTGGTCATAAAGTCTCAAAAAGCCCGTGTTTATTCTTTGACGGATGAATCGTTTTATGTCTGCGGTTACGGATTATATTATTTCCATGCTTTCAGAAATGTGGTAATATGAAAACAAATTTTGAAAAGCAGATTTTTACAGAGTACCGGATCAGAGGAACACATATGATAAATGTAAGATATGTAAAAACTGAAGACAGGGAGTTTTGGCTCGGTCTTGACAGGCATATGCCGGAAAGTGAATTTGTAAGTAAGGTCCGCGACAAGAGGGGATATGTCTTGACAGATAAGGATGAGCCGGCAGGATTTCTGAGATATAATCCCTTTTGGGATAATACTCCGTTTTGTACAATGCTTTTTATTTCCCGGGAATATCGGAATAAAGGCTATGGCAGAAAACTTATGGAGCATTGGGAAGACGATATGAAATTACAGGGGCATGGAATGCTTTTGATCTCTACGCGGGCAGATGAAAATTCGCAGCACTTCTATAGAAAGCTGGGATATAAGGATTGCGGCGGTCTTGTGATCGACATTCCCGGATACGAGCAGCCGATGGAGTTGTTTTTAATAAAATCGATTTAACAGTTACAGTTGTTGGAGAGAAAACAGATGCTGGTTTATCCTGATTATTACCCGAAATTCAAATGCATTGCCTCGGACTGTGTACATAATTGCTGCCTTGGCTGGGAGATCGACATCGATGGGGAGAGTATGGAAAAATACCGCGCTGTCGAAGGAAAACTCGGCAGGCTCCTGAGAGATAATATAGCGGATGGTGGGAATGCTCATTTCGTCCTCGACGGGAACAGTCGATGTCCTTTTTTGAACGTCAATAATCTGTGTGAGCTGATCCTCCTTGGCGGTGAGGAAATGCTGTGCAGTATCTGCGCGGACCACCCGCGGTTCCGGACTTTCCTGTCCGACAGGACGGAGCTTGGCCTCGGGCTGTGCTGTGAGGCGGCGGGAAAGCTTATCCTTGACAGCCGTGATCCCGTTTGTCTGATCACCGAGGGCGCGCCTGAGGGAGAAATGGATAGGGAAGAAGCGGAGATTCTCGCCCTGCGGGACTGTGTCATGGCAGCCTTACAGAACAGGGAGATGCCCCTGCACGAACGCGCGGAGCGGTCCCTGACGATGTGCGCCTCTATAGAGCCGGATGGCCCGATAGAGAATTGGATACCGTTTTTTCTCGGGCTTGAGCGGCTTGACGAACACTGGACGGAGCTTCTGGAGAGGCTGAGCCTTGAAGCGGCGCATACGGATCATGCCGCGTTTCATAAGGCGATGACGGGACGTGAACATGAGTATGAGCAGCTTCTGGTATACTTTATTTACCGGCATTTTATGACGGCGCTGGACGATGGAGATACAGGCGGAAAGGCGGCGTTTGCTTTTCTCAGCACGAGACTTATATATGAGCTGGGCGCTATGCAGTTTACACAAACCGGGTCTTTTAAGCTGTCGGATCAGATAGAATTGGCTGGAATGTACTCCTCCGAAATCGAGTATTCTCAGGAAAATCTGGATATGCTTTTCGATTTTCTTGCGTGATTTTAACGGTGAAGGACTCAGATGTCACCTTATTTTACACGTATCTTACAAATATCGAAAAAGGCTGGAAAATGTGCTTGCAATCCACGGACCGCTGTGGTATTCTTTGCTTAGTTAAAGAAATGTTGAAAAAAGAAATTAATCTTAAAAAGAGGGTATTTCTTAACATGTACTTCAATCTTGGTATTGTTCTTGCTGTTCTTATCAGCATTATTCTTATCGTAGTAAGTGCGGTAAAGAATAGTGCTAAAGGTAATGCCTGAAAAGCTGAGCATAGCAGAGGTTGAAGAAACAAACTTCAATTCATTGTAAGCAAAAGCCTGTGGCTACTTTAGCCGCAGGCTTTATTTTTCAAGTCTCGGGAGGGAATTATGTATGAAAATGACAGGCGCACAGATACTTATTGAAACACTTATCGAACAGCGGGTAGACACGGTATTCGGCTATCCCGGCGGTACGATCCTTAACGTATACGACGCTTTGTATGACTATCAGGATCGCATTACGCATATCCTGACCGCACATGAGCAGGGAGCTTCCCATGCGGCGGACGGTTATGCCCGCAGCACCGGAAAGGTCGGAGTATGTTTTGCTACCTCGGGTCCTGGTGCGACGAATCTCGTAACGGGTATCGCAACGGCATATATGGATTCTTCGCCCGTTGTGTTCATAACCTGCAATGTCACGGAAAACCTGATAGGCAAGGACTCCTTCCAAGAAGTCGATATAACCGGCATAACGATGCCCATCACAAAATGCAACTATCTGGTCAAGGATGTTAATCAGCTCGCTGATATTGTCAGAGAGGCTTTCGCTATCGCCCGCAGCGGCCGCCCGGGTCCCGTGCTTATCGATCTGGTTAAGAACGTGACGTCTGCGACAGCTGAGTATGAGCATCTGCCGCTTGAAGAGCATGCAAACCATGGAAGGCTTGCAGCGATGCGCCGCAGATCCTCTCACGATCTGAGCGATCCGAAGGCAGATGCAAACGACGTCAAGATACTGCTGGATATGATAGAGGAGAGCGAGCGTCCGCTGGTGCTTGTCGGCGGCGGTGTCATCCGTTCAAAGGGGGCTGTGCCGGAGTTCAGGCGCTTTATCGAAACTCTGGGTATCCCGACGGCGTCTACTGTCATGGGCGGCGGTGCGATCCCGGGCAATCATCCCCTTATGACCGGAATGATCGGAATGCACGGCTCCCGCTGCTCAAATCTGGCTTCGTCCGAGTGTGATCTGCTGATTGCGATCGGCTGCCGTTTCTCCGACCGCGTCGCTACAGACCCCGACACTTTTGCAAGCCAGGCAAAGATCGTTCACATAGACATCGACCGCGCCGAGATCGACAAAAACGTCAAAACCGACCACCATGTTATAGGCGATGCGCGCAAGGTGCTTGAGCTGCTCAACTACCAGCTGCCTCAGAAGGATTTCTCCGCGTGGAGAGAGCATGTCTTCTCCCGTAAGGAAAAGCCCCTGAACCCCGGGGAAAGCCTGCAGCCCTTCGAGATCATGGAGGCTATACAGGCGGCCGATACCAACGCGATCGTCACAACGGACGTTGGCCAGCACCAGATGTGGGCCGCGCAGTATTTCCACTTTACATATCCCGGACAGCTCCTTACCTCCGGCGGCTTCGGTACAATGGGCTTCGGAATGGGTGCCGCGATGGGCGCGAAGCTCGGCAATCCGGACAAGACTGTCGTTCTCTGCACCGGAGACGGCTGCTTCCGCATGAACTGCCACGAGTTGGCAACGGCAGAGCATTACAATATTCCGGTCATCATCGTTATTTTCAATAACGGCGCTCTCGGAATGGTCCGCCAGTGGCAGACGATCATATACAACAAGCGGTATTCCCAGACTACGCTCGACCGCGGTCCGGACTTTGTAAAACTTGCACAGGCCTATGGCCTTGACGGAGAGCGCGTTGCTACAAAGGCTGAATTTGAGGCGGCTTTTGACAGGGCGAAGCAGACGGGAAAGACCTATGTCATCGAGTGCATGATAGGCACCGACGATATCGTCCGCCCCATGGTCAGCACGGGATCCCCTGTGACAAAGCCAATTATTGAATAAGAGGTGAGAAAAATGAACGGAAACATCAAGCGTTATACACTTTCAGTTCTGGTCGAAAACTCGGCCGGTGTTCTCAGCCAGGTCTCGCGACTGTTTTCACGTAAGGGCTATAATATCGAGTCTCTCGCCGTCGGCACGACGGACAGCCCCGATGTGTCGCGTATAACGATCGAGGTAAACAGCGACGACCAGCAGATACAGCAGATAATCAATCAGCTCCGCAAGCTTTTCGTTGTTTATTCAGTCAGAGTCCTCAACTCGGAGAACTCCATCAGGCGCGAGCTTGTCCTTGTAAAGGTGCGCACTGAAAGCCGCGAAACAAGAAACGAAGTAGTCCAGATTGCTAATATTTTCCGCGCTTCAGTTATTGACGTGTCAACGAACACGATGACGCTTGCAGTAATAGGGGAGGAGTCCAAAACCGGGGCGCTTGAGCAGCTGCTTTCGGAGTTTGGCATTCTGGAGCTTGTCAGGACAGGCATAGTCGCGCTTGAGCGCGGTCAATCCACTATAAGCGACGCGCGCAAGGAGACAACAGAATTCAACCTCGGCAAAAGCGCTATATAACAACCAGTTTTTATATAATAAAAAGGAGAAAAGTTAATCATGGCAAAAATGTATTATGAAAAGGATTGCAATCTCAGCGAACTCAATGGAAAGAAAATCGCCATTATCGGCTATGGTTCCCAGGGCCATGCCCACGCCATGAACCTGCGCGACAGCGGCTGTGACGTCATTGTCGGCCTGTACAAGGGCGGCAAGAGCTGGGCTGTTGCCGAAAAGGACGGGTTCACCGTCATGACCACTGCCGAAGCGACCAAGGCGGCTGACATCATTATGATACTCATCAACGACGAAAAGCAGGCCGATATGTACGCAAAGGACATAGCCCCGAACCTCACCGAGGGCAAGGCCCTTGCTTTTGCGCACGGCTTCAACATCCACTTTGGGCAGATCGTACCGCCCGCAGACGTCGACGTTTTCATGATAGCGCCCAAGGGCCCCGGACACACCGTCCGCTCCACCTATGTCAACGGTAAGGGCGTTCCCTGCCTGTTGGCCGTGCACCAGAACGCGACCGGCAAGGCATATGATATCGGCCTTGCGTATGCTGCCGGCATCGGCGGCGCCCGCGGCGGCGTTATGGAGACCACCTTCCAGGATGAGACCGAGACCGACCTCTTCGGCGAACAGGCTGTCCTGTGCGGCGGCGTTGTGGAGCTTATGAAGCTCGGTTTCGAGACTCTGGTAGAGGCCGGATACGAACCCGAGAACGCATACTTCGAGTGCATCCACGAGATGAAGCTCATCATCGACCTTATCAATAAGGGCGGCGTTG